>CAMGZU010000008.1 GCA_946183085.1 uncultured Erysipelotrichaceae bacterium
AACAAGGTAACGAACAGATGAAAAAGAAAACCCTAACCGCGGTTCTGCCCTTGCTGACGCTCGCGCTCTCTTCGTGTGGGACGACGATCCAATACAAAGAGCATCTAGACGATTACGTCTACGCGATGAAGTTTCACGAGAACTTCAACGTCTTGCAGCTGACCGACATCCATTGGAGCTACACCTCCTCGACCTGCGCTTCCAAGGTTTACTTGGAGAAGGTCCTCAAAGAAAGCGACAGCCACATCAAAAAGGAGCAAGGCGCTTCGGCGAAGATCGACCTCATCGAGATCACCGGCGACCAATTCATGCTCGCCAACGCCTACCACGTCGAGACCTTCATGAACTTCTTCGAGGAACAGGCGGAGAAATATGGCTTCATGTATACGGTCATCTGGGGCAACCATGACCGGCACGGCCTTTATAACCCGAACTGGCTCTCCGACCAATTCAAGAAAGCGACCCATTGCATTTACATCGAGCCCGAGGATGACCTCTATGGCCGTTCGAACTTCGTCATCAATCTGACCGATAGCGGCGCAAAAAGCGGCGCCACCAAATGGCAGCTTGCCAACTTGGATTCTGGGGCTTCCTTCTCCGAGACCGCCGTTTCGCCCTTCCGCGATTACGATTACATCCGCGACGACCAAGTCGATTGGTGGCTCCAAGAGCACGCGAAAGTCGGGGAAGACGTCCCAACCATCGCTTATTACCACATCCCGCAGGATGACAATGGCAAAGCCTGGGACGCGGTCCAAGCCGGCGCGAACTACAAGAACAAATTCTTCAAGCTTGAGGGCTTCGCCGACAACGGCAACGAGCAATACGCCTCCAAGTTCATCAAAGAGGGCCGTAACCATAACCTCAAAGCCGCCTTCATGGGCCACGCCCATAACGTCGACTGGACGGTCGATTACGATGGCGTCGTCCTCGGCTTAGGCGTTAAGACGGGCACCGAGCTTTATTTCGCCCACATCGACGTGAATTCGAGCGATCCGGCGATGAAGTCGGGCCTTGCTTCCGTCGGCATCAACGAGAACTTCGATTTGATCGGAGCCTCCTTGGTCACTTTGAAAAACGAGACCGAATGGGACCTTGAGCATCTCTATCTCAACGAAAGGGCCAATTCTGAGAATCCTTGGGTTAAATGGGTGAGGTGGTAATCATGAATAAGTTCTTTGATAAATCCAACTTCCTTCTGAACGACTTCACGGATCGCCAGAAGAAGCAATCCCTCTTCGTCTCCGTCCTCCTCATCGTTTTCTTCCTCGTCTCTTCCTTCACCTTCATCAATGGCCTCTATGCCTTCGTTGACGTGATCGGCTCGATCATCTCGGGCTCGGTGGACGTGGCGATCAAAGATTTGATCCGTTCCATCCCGCTTCTATTAAGCGTCTTCATGTCGATTTGGACGGTCCTCCTCCTTCAGGCAACCTTCCGGAACGTGAACCCCGAGAAGTGGAAGCGTTCCTCCTTCAAAGACGCGATCTGCTTGATCGCCTTTGGCGGGGCCAACATCCTCTACGTCATCATCGGCAGGATCGCCGGCATCTATTCTTCCTTCGTCGAAGGCGCGCCTTCGGCCATCTATCCTTTGGATTCGGTGCTTTATTCGCTTCTTTTCATCGCGATCGGCGTCTTGGCCATCCTCTATTTCAAGAAATGGCAGGAGAAATTCCCAATCCTTCTTCCTTCCCGCCCGATCTGCGTGAAGACGAGGGGCGCTTATGCGACCTTCGTCGCCTTCTGGCTTCTCTTCGCTCTTTTTGGCTTTGCCGCGGGGCTATATAGCATCTTCATCTATGACTTCGTCCATGGCTATGCCTTCTATGGCATCATGATGATCCTCGCCTATCTCCTCGCACCTTGCTTCTTGGCCATCTGGGAGTTCTATTACAATGAGCTCAAAGAGGAGAAGAAGAAAGAGCTCTTGCTTCCTTTGGGGATTGCGGGTGTTGCTTGTTCCCTTTTGATCGTCGTCCTCTACTTCGTTTCTCTCGGAACCGGTTTGGATGCGCCTTCAAACGCTGGCTTCGGCATGTTCCCGGTCGCCTTTGCCGCGAGCGTCAACATCGCGACCATGCTTCAGGTCGCCTGCCCGCTCATCGTCGCGGTGGTGGCCCTTATCAAAGGCCTTCTCGCCAGAAAGGCGAAATAAGAAAAACCAATTCGCGTTACGGCATCTCCTTGCGAGGTGCCGTTTTTCTTTCGCTCAAAAGGCGGGTGATTGTTCCTAAAGCGGGAGTGAAAAAGCGCAACGTCCCCTCTAAAATGAGGGCGATTGGGAAAGCAAAATAGGGAAAAGCCGCCAATGGAGTTCCACTGGCGGCTATGCTTTTGCTTGGCTTATTTCGCGTTGATGGTCGGGGCGAAGACGTCGGTCACGCCTTCCATCTTTTGGATGTCGGCGAGGAAGGGGAGGATGTCGTAATCCTTCTTTAAGGTATTGGTCGCGTAGAAGGAGATGTCTAAGTTGCCATCTTCATCAAGCTCGGAGGAGAGCTCTTTGATCAAGAAGTGGTGCTTATCGGCGAGGAAGAGAAGCTGGGCGAGGACGGGCGAGTCTTTTTTGGCGCGCATGTTGATCATCGGAGTCTCCTTCGTCAGGTGCTCCTCGAGTTTGCGGAAGGTGGTGAGGACGATGATGATGAGGACGGTGCCGACGGTGGCGAGGATGAAGTTAAACGAGCCACAGGCTAAGCCGATCGCCATGACGATCCAAATGGTCGCCGCGGTGGTGAGGCCTTTGGCGCCTCCGCCGCGATGGATGATGGCACCTGCGCCCAAGAAGCCGACGCCGGCGATGACCTGGGCCGCAAGACGGGCCACGTCACGGTTGAGCGTCACGCCATTGATCTGGATGGCGGGGAAGCCATAGATCGAAATGATCATGATGATGCAAGAACCAACGCCGACCAACAAGTGGGTGCGTAAGCCGGCCGTGCGGCCTCTTCTTTCGCGTTCGAGGCCGACCGCGCCGCACAAAATGATGGAGAGCGTGAGGGCGATCACACACAAAAAGAAGTTGCCGAGAGGCCATTCGCCAACCATCCACTTGCCGATTTTCTCGGCGATAACTTGATCTATCGTAGTCATAACCATAATGATAGGCGCATTTCTTAAGGGAAGAAAGCCCTTTCATAGCCATTTTTATGAATATTGTTCATAATAGACCGCGTTAAATCCCTTTGAGGTCACATTATGAAAAAGATTCCTTTTATTGCTTGCTGCGCGCTTGCTTGCGTGAGCATTGGCTTATCCACGTGGTCACTAATCCGTTCATATCTGCCCGCCCAAGGCGAGAAAGAGTACACGCTTTATATTGGGACCAACGACAAAGAGACATATCAGCTCGAGATGCCCCTTGAAGAGGCGAAGAGCATAGTCTTCAACATCTGCATGGACCATTTCCCCGATGGCTTCACCATGTACGATGCCAGAGGAGTTTGGCGGGATGAGAAGAAGAATCTTACTTATGAATACACCTTCGTTTGTCTCTTTGAGCATGCGGATGCAAAAGAAGTCTATAAAGTGGCGGATGAGGCGATGGTCGCCTTGAACCAAAGCACCATCCTCGTCGTGACGAACAACGTCGTCACCGCCGATTTCTACAAAGGCGCGAAATAGAAAGAACTATTCATAAAGAATTCTATTTGCGAAGCGATCTTTCACAGCAAATGGCTGGATGTTTTTACGTGAATCGATGATGCTTATGTAGGCGGAGATAAAGAACGAGGTGGAACATGGAAAAAGAAGAGCTCATTCAGATTCTTGAGAAACGTTTTAAGGCACAAAAGACCTTTCATCCTTGTGTGACTTTTGAGGAAGTCGTAAAACGGTTGACCCCAGATGCAACCGCCTCTCTTATTTACATGGAAGAAAGCGGTGGCGAGCCCGATGTGGTTTGCCTCGACAAAGAGACGGGAAAATACGTTTTCTTTGACACGTCCAAAGAATCCCCAAAGGGCAGGAGAAGCTGTTGCTATGATGAAGAAGCCCGCTTAGCCCGTAAAGCGAACCGTCCAGACTTCTCGGCGGTCGGCTTAGCCAAAGAGCATGGCCTCATTCTTTTAAGCGAAGAAGAGTATCTCTATCTCCAAACCCTCGGCGAGTTTGATTTGAAGTCGCAAAGCTGGCTATTGACGCCGGAAGAAATCCGCAAAGAGGGCGGGGCGATCTTTGGCGACAAGCGTTATGGCAGGACCTTTGTCTACCATAATGGCGCAGACTCTTATTATTCGGTGCGTTCTTTCCGCGCCAAAGTTATCGTTTAAGGCGGTATAGCCTCATGAAATATCCGCACACCCATCGAAACGGCGCGCTCATTGCTTTCCTTGACATCGTCACGATGGGTCTCTTCCTTTTGTTCTACATGGTCCCCGTAGAACGGGAGATCTATTCTTTGACCAAAAAGAAGATCATGCCCTATCCGCTTGCCTATCTCTTAGGTCTTGTCACGTTCTTATTGGTTCCTGTCTTCTGGATTTCCTTCCGAGCGGAAGAACTCAAAGAGAAAGCATTAGCAGTGGGGCTAGAAGGCAAACTCACTTCCTTCAAGCATATGTTCTTGTGGAACATCCTCGGGTGTTTGATTCTCGTTGGCCCGCTCATCGCCACGTATCGCTTCTTCGCTACGCTGAACCGCTTGGAAGAGAAAGAAAACCAAAAGGCATAATAAAAGGTCCCGATCAAACGATCAGGACCCTTTTTGCTGAAGATTGATTATTTCTTCTTATCGGGCTTTTTCACCGCGGGGACGCCATGTTCTTCGGCGACGCGGCGCACAAGCTCGATCGCCCTCTTCTCGGCCAAGTCGGATTTGACCTTCATGTAGGAGGGGACGTCTTCGAAACGTTTGGTCTCGGAAGCGTCTTTGATGGGGAGCGGCGTGCCTTCGAATTGCTTCGGATCCAACGCGAAGTGGACCTTTAAGGTCTTGCCCGCGAAGGTGAGGTAGACGAGCTTCTCCCTCTTATAAGAGAAGGAGTGGCCCGGGGTTGCCATACGGTCGGAGAATTGGTATTCGGCAAGAGCAGCGACGATGGCCTTGTAGTGGTCACGCGTCTCTTTCTTGCCATAGCGGATCTTCTTCTCGAAGGGGACGCGCGCTTTGCGGTCGCCCATCGCGGCAAAGGGATCGGCACCGCCTTCTTCGGCGGCAACGACTGGCTCTTCTTTCTTGGCGGGAGCCTTTTTTGGCTCGGGTTTCGGCTCTTCTTTTTCCTCGGGTTCAGGTTCTGGCTCAGGCTCTGGCTCGGGTTCCGGCTCGGGCTCTGGCTGAGGCTCGGGCTCGGGCTGCGGCTCTTCTTCCTTGACCTCTTCCTTGACGGCCATCGGGACGACTTCTTCTTTCTTTTCCTCGACGGGCTCTTCTTTCACTTCTTCTTTGGCGTCTTCCTTAGCCTCTTCCTTCGCTTCTTCCGCGGCGGCAGCGACTTCAATCACTTCCGGACGTCCGCCTCCGAAGAGGTTCATGAGGACGATGATGAAGAGGAGGGCGACGACGCCGGTGAGGCCCAAGGTGATCCAGGACCAGTAGGGGGCGATGGTGCCCGCGGCTGCGCCTTTGAAGAATTCATAGAAGTAGTGGCTTCCAAGCGCGATGCCAGCGAGGTCAAACGCAAGCGCGAACGCGCCAGCGACGCGGCCTTTGATCTTGCCGATTGCCGCGCCGATCAAACCAAAGACGAGGATGATCGCCGCAAGATAAAGCAAGGTGACCGTGACGCCAACTACGACGGTCGTGAGGTTGAACGGCTCGGGGAAGGTGTAGAGCACCGACGCGACGATTTGGTTCAACGGGGCGAGCAATAGCTGGACGTCCAATTTGTTGATGAGGACGGGCGTGACGATCGCGGCGGCGGTGAGGACGATAAAAAGAAGCGAGATCACCAGAAGCCGGTTCAGCGCCCTGCTGTGGGCAGTGGACTTACTGTTTTTTGCCATATTGAAATGACTCTCCTTGTTTAATTTATTGTTCACGTGTTTTCGTTTTCAAACAAGCAAAACGTTTCAAAAACCGCGCAAAAGAAGTGGATCATGCGTCATTTATGCCCGTAAAACAACCGAAGAAATCCGCAAAAGCGCCTGAAAGAGGGCAAAAACGTTTTTACCGATTTAACGATTTTTCGTCTTTTTTGCAGTTTTGTCTTTTAAGACAGTGTGTTGAAATGCTATATTTTTGCGTAAGGCAGATATTAAATCTGTGGTTCTAAGCTAGCAAAATGAACGCAATCGTGACAAATTCCATGCTGCTCTCTTACCCGGACCTCGGTGCTCTTTACCAGTCCTGGCCCTTCGTGATCACGCTCATCGTGACGCCGATCTTGTTCGCGCTTCTCGATGTCTTCTTCTTCCTCTTCCTTCGGAGAAAGAACCCAATCATCATGATGATCGTCTTTGAGGTCCTTTTCCTCCTCGCCTATTGCTTGGATGTCACCCCGCTCAATTGGATCTTCCTGATCGTTTGGGCGATCGTCGTGCTTTGCGTCGCCATCACCAACTCCAACGACCTCCGCATTGTCTTCGCCAACCGCTTCAAAGGCAAAGCGGTGGCCCTCTTCTCCAAAAAGAGCTCCCGCGGGGAATCCTTATTCGACCGCGAGGCGATGTATCAAACGGTCGCCGTGGCGGTCAATTGGTTCTCTAGGACCAAAACCGGCGCCCTTATCACTTTCGAGAAAACCGACAATTTGGATTCTTATATCGCGACCGGCGTCAAAGTGAATGCCCCGGTGACCGCCGAGCTCTTGGAGACCATCTTCTATGAAGGAACCCGCCTCCACGATGGCGCGGTCATCATCCGCAACAACGAAATCATCTCCGCGGCTTGCTTATATCAGCCTTCCACCCGGCCCGTGACGGGAAAGATGGGCTTACGCCACCGCGCCGCGATGGGCATCTCGGCCGACACCGATTCGGTCACCGTCGTCGTCTCGGAGGAAACCGGCCGCATCTCCATCGCTTACGATGGCGAGCTCCAGACCGTCAACACCAGCGACTTCCTTCGCGTCTTCAGCGAATACATGGCCCTCACCAAAACCGAGGAAACCGAATAAAAGAAACCAAACGAAAGAGAAGGGAAGCCCTTCTCTTTTTTCGTTTTTACGAAGTGGGCGTTCTTTCGCGGGCAAAGTGTGTTAAATTTATATGTTTCCTAAGGAGGAAAACATCATGCCAACACCGCACATTAACGCCAAAGATGGCGACTTCGCGAAAGTCGTCTTGATGCCGGGCGATCCGCTCCGCGCCAAATTCGTCGCCGAAACCTATCTTACGGACGCCAGACTCGTCACTTCCGTCCGTGGCGCTTTCGGCTATACCGGCCATACCAAAAACGGCAAATTGATCTCCGTCATGGCTTCGGGCATGGGCATGCCTTCCATCGGCATCTATTCCCATGAGCTTTATACCGCTTATAACGTCGACGCGATCATCCGCATCGGCACCTCGGGCTCCTATCAGCCAGACATCAATTTGAAAGACGTCGTCATCGCCCAAGGCGCCTGCACCGATAGCGCCTGGTCGACCCAATATCGCCTTGATGGCGGCACCTATAGCGCCATTTCCGACTACGAGATGCTCGAGACCGCCGTCGCCGAGACCAGAAAACGCGGCTTGCCGCTTCACGTTGGCAACGTCTTATCCGCCGATAACTTCTATAACGTCGACCCCGATATGTGGAAGCGTTGGGCCGGACTTGGCGTCCTCGCCGTCGAGATGGAGGCCTATGCCCTCTTCTCCAACGCCGCCCGCTTGGGCAAGAAGGCCCTTGCGATCTTCACGATCTCGGATTCCTTCTTAAACGACAAGATCTTGACCCCCGAGGAGAGGCAGGTCGGCCTCACCAACATGATCGAGATCGCGATCGCCACCGCGGAGAAGTTCGCCTAATCCTACAAAGAGGTAAGAGGGATGAGCCCGCGGGTCGAGATGACGCTATTTTGGGTTTGCGTCTCACTCGCATCCCTCTTTTTCCTTTGCCTTTTCCTTTACGGGCCCGTGAAACGTTTTCTCTTTTCCCGCAACGCGACCCTCGTCCATTACCGGACGGTCCGCAGGGTGACCCTTGATAACGATTACTATTTGATCAACCGCTGGGAAGCGGGGATTGGCAGCGGGGTCAACGAAGGCGTCCACATCGATCACATCATCTTCGGCGACAAATTCATCTACGTCATCAAAGACCGTTATTATTCGGGCGCCATCAAAGGCGAGATGGATGACAAGAGCTGGGTGCTTTACCAAGGCAAGGGCAAACGCATCGTCAAAAACCCGGTCGCCTTGAACCGCATCCGCGCCGACCGTCTTTCGATGGTTTCGGGGCTGAACCGCTCCTTTTTCATCTCCATCGTCTTGGTGAACGACGATTGCATGGTCATTCCCTTTGCCAAAAACGGTCCAGACGATTACATTATTTCCGCCTCGAAGCTTGGCAAATTCATCGAAAGCCAGGAAAAGAGGGAGGACGTTCCGCCTTTTTCGGCGGACGATCTTGCGACCGCCGTCCGCGATTTGGCGGCTTTGAACCACAATGTCCGATAATTCCAACGAAAAGCTTCTTGGCCCTTGGGGCATCTATGGCAAAAACGTCGGCAAGGCCTTGCCGATGCTTGCCCTTTTCTTGACGTCTTGTTTGCTCGCTTTGGGCTTATCCCTTCTTTCGAACTTCACCCTTTTTCTGACGATTCCTTTCCTTGTTATGCCGATGTTCTTCGTCTTGGAGATGTCTTTCATCGCGATCACCGACGGCGTCGACGAGGTCAACTGGGGCGATGGTCTATTCCTTTTCCCCGTTTATTTCCGCCCGCCCTTTTTGGGCAGCTACCGCGTGATACGGAACTTCCTCTTCTCCCTTCTCATCTATTTCGGCGTTACCTTCTTCGTCTCGCTTCTTTACGTTGGCTTAGCGGCCAACCTCAACCCCGAGTTCCAAATGGCGGTCAACGAAATCACCCAGATGATGATGGATGGCAACGTGGAAGGGGTGGCGAACTTCACGTTGCAGAATGAGGCCCTTCGCCTTTATTCCTTCGTGACCAGCACGGTGGCCTTTGGGGCCGCGGTCCTCTTTTTCTCCATCAAACTTGGCTTCAACGCCTTCTTGCTCAATTTCAGCTATTCCTTCTTCGGGATCGCGGTCAATCTCCCGCAGGGTTTCTTTTTGCGGGCGTATCGCGAGTCCAGAGGCCACTTTGGCGCAAAGCTTTTCCAGGGGACGTTTTGGCTTTATCTCTTGGGCGCGATTGGCTACGCGGCGGGCGCCTATTTCGCTTATTACTTAGGGAATATCGCGTTGGCGCCGACCCTTGGCCTATCGGGCTTTGCCATTTTGACCATTCCTTTCTTGCCGTATTGCTTTGCCTATGGAAGGCTCCTTTCCAACGAGATGAACCCGCTCCTTTTGAAGCAACTCGTCAACGAAGCGCGTCGGGCGATGGATCTATATCGGAAGCAAGCCCTTGCCAGCGAAGAAGAGCTCTCCGAAATGGAAAAGAGCATCCAAGCCCTCTCCGAATCGATCAAGAAGGTCGAAGAGGAAAGCAAAAAGGAGAATCCGACGGATCCTCCTTCCCAGGAATAGTGTTATTTCAACAAGGCGCTGAGTTTCTTACGAAGCGTCTTTTTTGTTGGCTCGTCGCAGAAGGCGTGGTCGATCGCGTTCTTCCAAAAAGTGATGATCTCTTCGTCGGTGAGGCGGTATTCCTTCTCCAAGAGATCGAATTCCCTCTTCAAGTTGGTGGCGGAGACCATCGTATCGTCGGCTCCAATCGCGATTTTGACGCCCGCTTTCATGAGGTCGCGGAGATGGATTTCGCTTAAGGAGGAGACGCAGCCCGTATCAAGTTCGCTCGAAGGGCAGATCTCCATCAAAATGTCATGACGGACCAAGTAATCGATGAGCGAAGGGTCTTGATAAGCGTGGATGCCATGGCCGATGCGGGTGGCGCCGGCCTTTAAGGCCGCCCAGACGTTTTCCGGCCCCATCGTCTCGCCTGCGTGGGCGGTGAAGGGGAGGTGGTATTTCTTAATGAGTTCGAATTCGTTTTGGAACAGCGCGAAGGGATAACGCTCTTCGTCGCCCGCGATGTCGAGGGCCAAGACGCCTTTGCCAAGATATTTCCTTGCGACTTCGATGGTGTCAATGTTCTTCGCGGTGAAGTCGTGGAAACGCATGATGCAGAGGATGAGGCCTCCTAAGATCCCGGTTTCTTTGTGGGCTTTTTGATAGCCGCGGATCGTGGCTTGAACCACTTGCTCTTGGCTGAGGCCTTTGAAGATCTGCTGGCTGGGGGCGTAACGCACCTCGGCGTAGAAGATGCCTTCTTTGGATAGCCTCTTATATAAGGAATAGGTCGCGTATTCGAGGCTCTCTTCGTCTTGCATCAAGGCGATCGGATAATCGAAGCAGGTGAAATAAGCGCCCCTTCGCTTGATGTCCTCGTTGACGGTTAACGGGGTGTTCTCGTCGTAGGGGAGGTTGTTTTTCTTCGAAAGGTAGTCGATGTCCTCTTTGGACAACGACCCATCCAAATGGAGGTGAAGCTCTATCATTACTCCAGTATATAAAGAAAGAGGTTTTCTTAAAAAGAGAAAACGGTTACATGTTCAAAAAACGCGAAGGCGGTTTTAGCGGAAATCGGAGACGAAGACCGCGTAGGCCTTCGCTTCGTTCGAATAAAGCCGGAAGCCGATTCCGGAATTCTCGTTCACGAAGGATTCGGCGCTCCCCGCGTCGGGGAGGGTGAATTCGTAAGTGGTGGAATAAGGGTTGGAGCGGATCGCGATGACGGGGCTCACCATGCCGAGCTTCGCCGCGGACTTCTCTAGCCCCGAAAGGACTTCGTAACGTCTCTGGGTGTTCATGTCGCGAACAATATAATCTTTTCGTATACAAGGGGCAAAGATATTGCTTCTGTGGGAAGCAAAAAAAGAAAGCCCCGACGGATCGGGGGCTTCGTTTTTCACCTGGAGCAAGCGACGGGAATCGGACCCGCGTGTCGACCTTGGCAAGGTCGCGTTCTACCATTGAACTACGCCTGCATGCTCGCCTTTTTTGGCGCTCGGATATTATATAAAAGCGATTTTTGTTATTCAAGTAGTAAGTTTGAAAATGAAAGGATATAATCCTTTCGCGAGAAAGCGAGGCTAATTTGATATGGCAACGAACTTGGATTTGGCGGAATTGCTCTTCCCGGAGGTCAAAGGGACCATCGAGGAACTTGAGGCGAAATACCCCGCCCGTAACTTGAAGGAAGGCGCGGAGGTCACCCGTTTCGCTCCGTCTCCGACTGGTTTCTTACACACCGGCTCCCTCTTCACTTCGATGATTTCTTATACGATTGCGAAGACGACCGGCGGCGTTTATTTCTTCCGTTTGGAAGACACCGATACCAAACGCACGGTGGAGGGGAGCGGCGAACAGCTCACCTCGCAGCTTGGCGAATTCGGCATCGTCGCCGACGAAGGTTATTTCCCCGAAGGCGACAAAGGCGCCTATGGGCCTTACAAACAGTCCGAACGCCGCGAAATCTATAAGACCGTCATCAAAGAGCTCATCAAACGCGGCCGCGCTTATCCGGACTTCTGCACCCCGGAAGACCTCGATGCCATCCGCAAAGCCCAAGAGGCCGTCAAGGCCCTTCCTGGCTATTATGGAACCTGGGCGAGAGACCGCAACCTTTCGGTCGACGAACGGATCGAGAAGATCAAAGCGGGCACCCCGTGGGTCATTCGCTTCAAGAGCAATGGCGACCACGACCGCAAGACCAAATTCGTCGACGCGATCCGCGGCGAGATCGAGCTTCAGGACAACGACACCGACGTCGTCATCTTGAAGAGCGATGGCCTTCCTACTTATCACTTCGCGCACGTCTGCGATGACCATTTCATGCGCACGACCTTGATCACCCGCGGCGAGGAGTGGATTCCTTCCACGCCGATCCATTTGGACATGTTCCGCGCCCTTGGCTGGGAAGCCCCGCGCTATGCCCACATCCCTTCGATCATGAAGCTTGACCATGGCAACAAGCGCAAGCTCTCCAAGCGCAAAGACGCCGAGGCCGCCGTCTCCTATTTCTTGGAATCCGGCTACAACACCCAGGCCATCTTGGTCTACCTCATGTCCATCGCCAACTCCAACTTCGAGGAGTGGACGATCGCCAACCATTCCTTCGATCTCAAGGAGTTCACCTTCTCCTTAGAGAAGATGTCCTTGGATGGCGCGCTCTTCGACATGGACAAACTCAACTATTTCGCCAAGGAAATCATGGCGAGAATCCCGGTCGAGGAACTCTTTGGCGAAGTCAAAACCTGGGCCGAGAAGCACGATGCGGAATTCTTTGCCCGCATCACTTCCGATGAGCCTTATTTCAAGAAGATCCTCAACATCGAGCGCGACCGCCCGAACCCGAGGAAAGACTATGCCAAATATAGCGACATCGCCCCGCTCACCCGTTTCTTCTATCATGAGGAATGGGCGAAGATGCTTGCCGACGGCCTTCCCTTCCAGGAAAAGTTCGACAAAGAGACGATTTCTTCCTTCTTGAAGGATTTAAGCGGCAAGATGCTCTTCGGCGTCGACGAGCCGACTTGGTTCGCCGGGCTGAAGGAAGTGGGCGCCGCCCATGGCTTTGCCACCGACAAGAAGGCCTATAAGGCCAACCCCGAAGCCTTCAAGGGCAACGTCAGCGATTTCTCGGAGATCCTCCGCGTCGCTTTGACGGGCTCGAGGATGTCCCCGAACCTCCACGAGATCATCGAGATCCTCGGCAAAGAAGAAGTGGCGAAGCGCCTCAACGAAGTCGCGGAAAAGGCCTTGGCCTAAAAAAGAGTTGTCAGGCAAGGGTTTAAGTGATTTAATACCACTTGCCCGAACGGCCCCATGGTCAATCGGTTAAGACGGAACCCTCTCAAGGTTCAATGACTGGTTCGACTCCAGTTGGGGTCACCACACGGTGACTTAAGCCCCGCAAAAATGCGGGGCTTTTTCATTGCTGTGCTGGCAATCCAAAAGCCAATAAGACCGACAACTCCCCGAAATCGTCTAGAAAGCCCCTAAAGGGGCTATCGCGAAGAAAATATCGATAGTACTTATTTACCGATACTATGTATAATGCCCTTACAGACTGTAGAGGATTTTTCATGATTGCGAAATCGAAATTGATTCAGGACAATCGCGGTTTGCTATCGGTCGAATTGGCGAACATCGAGCTCAAGGCTCCGGAGTTCGTCTATTTGGCGTTAGAAAATGCCCGCTGCCCCAAGGCGGAAGCTTTGGTGAAGGCGGGGGATCGCGTATTGCTCGGTCAGAAGATCGGCGTCCGCCATGGGCCCTTCTTCGACCAGAATATCCATGCCACGGTTTCTGGTACGGTCGTCGGCTTCGAAAAGCACGGCTACCGCAATGGCAAGGTGGTCAACACCATCAAGATCCAGAACGACTTCAAAGACGAGAAAGACCCCTCCATCGTGGAAAGAAGCGATGAAGAGGTGGCCAAGCTCTCCCGCGAGGAAATCGCGGAGATCGTCAAAGACAAATCGATGGTTGGTCTGGGCGGCTCTTCCTTCCCGACCTACATCAAATTCCAGACCAAGGATCCCATCAACACCATTCTCATCAATGGCGTCGAATGCGAACCCTACCTCAACGCCGATCAGCGCTTGATGGAAGGGGAGGTCGACAAACTCATCAAGGGCATGCACCTCCTTCAGCAGGCCTTCGGCACGAAAGACTGCCGGATCTGCGTCAAAGAAAAGCACGCGGAGCTCATCCAAGAACTCAAGGTCGCTTTCGAAGAAGATGGCGGCGACTTGGCGGTCGCCCCGATGCAGAACTTCTACCCGCAGGGCTGGGAGGTCGCGATGATCGAAACCGCGACCGGCATCCGCCTCGCCCCGGGCGAACTCCCCGCCAAAAAGGGCATCATCGACTTCAACGCCGCTTCGGTCGTTGGCATCTATGACGCGGTCAAATACAACATGCCCGTCTATGAGAGATATCTCTCCGTCCAAGGCGATGGCGTGGTGACCCCCGCCAACTGCAAGCTCCGCATCGGCACCCTTCTTTCCGAAGTGATCGCCCAGTGCGGGGGCTACAAAGGCGACGACAAGAAGGTTTTGATCCTCGGCGGCCCGATGATGGGCAGCGCCATCCCCACGGATGACACCATCCTCTCGAAGACCATCACCTCGATCCTCGTCCTGAACGAGCACCCGGTGGAAGAGCATCCCTGCGTCCGCTGCGGCTCTTGCGTTCTCTCCTGCCCGGCTGGGTTGGAGCCCGTCAACATCATGAACGCCGTCAAGGCCGTCAACAAAGAAGCGATCAAGGCGCTTCAGCCGCTTCGTTGCATCGAATGCGGCCTCTGCACCTATTCCTGCACGTCGGGAATCCGTGTCACCGATTACGTAAGGAGGGCGAAAATCATCGCGAAACTATAATGGAATTCGTCAAAGAAACCTCACCTCACGTCAAACGGAAAGATAACCTCAACTGGATGCTGCTCGATGTCATCATCGCGCTGGCGCCGGTTCTTATCTGCGCGTTTGTCTATTACCCGCTCGATGCGCTCCGCACCGTGTCTCTTTCCGTCGTCACGATGGAGCTCTGTGAATTTCTCTTCGTCATCATCACGAAGAAATCCTGGAAAGAGTTTAAGCTTTATAACTTCCTTTCCGCTTTAATCTCTGCCCTCATCTTCTCGCTCATGATGCCTTCCAACCCCGGTTGGGAATCCGGCATGGGTTATTGGATCGTCATCGCTTCGGCGGCGATCGGCATCATCTTGGGCAAATTGCTCTTCGGCGGCTTTGGCCAGAACATCTTCAACCCGGCTGCCCTTGGCATGGTCATCGCGCGCCTTGGCTGGAGCGGCCTCATGGCCAACAACACCCCGAACTTCGCTTCGGACGTCATGGCTGGCGCCACCCCATTGGAGTTCGGGAAAACGTTCTCCAACATCGCCAACGCCAACCTCTTCGACCTCTTCATGGGCCGCTATCCGGCCGCCCTTGGCGAGGCGCTTAGCTTCGCGATCTTGATCGGCCTGATCTATTTGCTGATTCGCCGCACCATCGACTGGCGCGTCGTCGTCGGCTATGCCGGCGCCTTCATCGCCTTGGCCTTGGTCGCTGGCATCATCGTTAACATCAAGCTCCCGAACGTCTCCTTCCTCAAGTTCACCGTCTATCAGATTTTCTCCGGCGGCTTCTTGTTCTGCTGCGTCTTCATGATCACAGACCCGGTGACTGGGCCGACCACTTCGCCGGCGCGCTTCATCTTTGGCGCGTTTGGCGCGACCGTCGCCATCTTCATCCGCTTCTTCGCCGCGGCGCCGGAGGGCGTTGCCTATGGCATCCTCTTCGCCAACATGATCGCCCCGGTTTTGGATTATCCGCAATGGGCGAGCCAGAAATGGAAGAAGTGGCACTGGATCACGCTTGGCTCCCTTATGGGCGTCGCACTTCTTGTGGTCATCCTCGTCTTCTCGCTTAAGGAGGGATTCGTCGCATGAGCTTCAACAAGAAATTCCTAACCGTTCCCGCCATCCTCGCGGCCATCTGCGTGGCCTCGGGCGGTTTGATCGGCGCCATCCACTTTGGCACCTCCGCCTACCAGGCGGCCCATAAGAGCACCGAAGCCCCGAAAGAGATCAAGGCGCTCTACACCGACGCCAGCTACACCTTTGGTGAGGTCGAAGGCTTTACGCCGGTTTCCTCCACCGAAGCAAACTTCCGCGTGACCCTCACCGCTTGCTACACCGTCTTAAAAGGCGGCGAGAAAGTCGGACTTGCTTATATGGTTGATTGCGGCAAACCCGTCAACACCGAAGTCTTGATGGCCATCTCCTATCATGGCGAGCCAACTGACACCCTCGTTCCAACCGCCATCAACCTTTATCAAGGCGGCGACTCTGGTTATGACACCAAAGCCGCTTCCGTTGTCGACAAGATCCTCAAAGGCGACACCGATTTGGATAAGATCGACGTCAAAAACGGCGCGACCCGTTCCTCAAAAGCCGTCATCGATGGCGTGAGCGCCACGATGCGCGACTATAAGGTCCGCTACGCCGGCGGCAGCGTCCCGACCGACGCCTTCCCCGCCCAGATCCGCACGATGTATCCGGATGTGGTGGACGCGGTCAAGGACAAAACTTTCACCGAAATCCCCTTCAATACCGCGCAGAAAGACAACGCTGGCAGCGTCAAAGAACGTTACCTCGTCACCCTTCCGGGCGATGCGACCGCTTATGCCTATTACGCGACGGGCATGGCGAGTAACATCGACTTTGAAGGCACCGATGGCGAGCTCAAGCTCTTCTTTGGCTGGGATAGCCCGGTTGGCGAATCCACGACCTTGGAGAGCCTCCGCCCGAGCAAATTCGCTTTGGAAGAATCGAGCATGACCTTCGATCAGTGGAAAGACGTCTACATCCCTGGCATCTTGGATGGCAGCAAGTCGCTGGATAACGATACCGATATCAAGACCGGCGCCACCTTTGCCTCCGACATCGTCCGTCAGATGCTCCTCATTGAACGCGAAGACTATTACAACGTCCGCCTCTATGGCGAGCAGCTCACCGCCTTCTCCGGCATGTTCGGCGCCTTCACATGGGACAAAACCTCCTCGGCGGTGAATAAGAGCTTTGCTCTTACCAGCCCGAACCGCAGCGGCAAGGTCGACGAGCAATACATCCTCAGCGTCAACAACGAAGAAGTCGTTGTCTATCACGGCTCTGGCGAATGCGAGATCTGGATCGACGACTACGAATTCCACAATGGCAAAGCCGCGCTTTATATGGCCTTTAAAGGCGGAAATGCGGCCGAACCGACTTCCATCGCCCCGTGCGCCTTCTTCGTGAGCGACGTCGAGGAAATGGCCTTCGATCAGTGGCAGAACGATTACCTCCCGGGCATCGTTGATGGCAGCAAATCGATGGATAGCAAATCCGACATCGTCACCGGCGCCACCTATAGCTCGAGGCTCATGCAGGACCTCTTAATCAACGCGCGTGAAGCCTACGTTGAGTATCTTGCGACCAAATAAGGAGAGCGATTATGGCAAACGAAAGCAAAAACAATCGTTTAAGGGTCTTCTTGGATCCCTTACTTAAGAGCAATCCGCTCTTCGTCATGGTGCTTGGCACCTGCCCCGCCTTAGCGGTTACGACGTCCTTCGAATCCGCCATCGGCATGGGTTTACTCTTCACCTTCGTCCTCTTCTTCTCGAATCTTTTGATCTCTGCCCTCCGCAAGGTCATCCCGGAAGAAGTGGAGACCCCAGCTTACATCGTCATCATCGCGACCTTCGTCACGATCGTGAAACTCCTCTCGGAGACCTTCTTGCCGGAGCTGTATTCGACCTTGGGCGTCTTCGTCGCCCTCTTGGTCGTCAATTGCATCGTCCTCGGCAGGGCGGAAGCCTTCGCCAACAAGAATGGCGTCGTCGATTCGATGTTGGACGCCCTTGGCAATGGCGTTGGCTACACCTGGGCCATCGCGGCCATCGGCTTGGTCCGCGAGGTCTTCGGCACCGGCACCCTTACCTTTGGCAAGACCTTCACCTTCATCCCGAAGACGACCATCCCCATTTTGGGGAAGTGGAGCGGCAGCGAATTTAGCTTAGCCCTCCCGATCCTCTCCTCTTCGGCGGGCGGCTTCATCGCCTTGGGCGTTGCCCTCGCGATCATCGCGGCCATTGGGAACTACAAAGCCCATAAGGCCAAAGAGAAGGCCAAACTCGAAAAGGAAAAGGCCATCGCGGCCGCTAAGGCGAACAGCCAGAAAGGAGCCGAATAATGAACTACTTCGTCGCATTCATCCTGGCGATCGTCTCTTATACGGTCATCGATAACGTCGTCTTGTCCCGTTACTTCGGCATCTGCTCCTTCGTCGGCGTCGGCAACAAAGTCAAATCCGCCGTCTCGATGGGCATCGCTGTCACCTTCGTCATCTTGATGGCCGCGCTTGTCTGCTGGCCCTTATACAACTTCATCCTTGTGCCCGCGCACATGGAATACATGGAGACCATCGTCTTCATCCTCGTCATCGCCTCGCTCGTCCAGATCGTCGGCTACTTCATCAAGAAGAAGTCGCCCACCCTCTATAAGACGCTTGGCATTTATCTCCCGCTCATCACCACCAACTGCGCCGTCCTCGGCGTCGTTGAGACGAACATGGCCTATGACTTCGGCCGCTCGATGGCCAACGCGCTTGGTACGTCGCTTGGCTTCACACTCGTCATCTTCCTCTTCGCTTGCATCCGCGTTCGTTTGGAATCCTCCAACGTGCCGCGCGCCTTCAAAGGCGTCCCGATCGCGCTCATCGTGGCCGCGATCATGGCCATCGTCTTCTTAGGCCTTGGCGGCATGATTGACCTTGGCTCCTGGGGCTTAGCATGAGCCAGACCGGCTACGTCATCCTCACCATCGCCATCGTCGCCGCGTTAGCGATCGCCTTCTTCGTGAGCTTCGTCCTCTATGTGAAGCAACCGGCTCCGAAAGGGTGTGAGAAGCTCGGGCGCGACGAGTCCAAGTGCGAGAATTGCGAACAATCGAGCTGCCGCTTCTACGCTTACGCGATGGAGAAAGCGGCGAAAAAACGCGAAGAAGAAAACAAAAACAAAGGAGAATAAAGAATGGATATCCTGTGGTCAGTGTTATTGATGGCCGGCTTAGCGATCGTCTTAGCGGTCGGCATCGTCGGCTTCTCCATCCTCTTCCATGTCGAAGAGGACCCGCGCGTCGCCGCGGTGGAGAAGATGCTCCCCAATTACAATTGCGGCGCCTGTGGGAAAGCGGGCTGCCACGATATGGCGGAAGCCCTTGTCTCGGGCGAAGTCAAAAAGGTCTCCCAGTGCAAAGTGGGCAAGAAGGATAAGAACTACGATCCGATCGTGGCTTACCTCGCCTCCACGCCAGGACCCGATGGCAACACCCTCAACGTCCAAATCTAACGAAGAGGCCACGGCAACGTGGCCTTTTCTCTTTCGTGGAAAAGAATAGGGTTGCACCCTATAATAGCAACGTCTATGAAGTCAAAATTCGTTTTCTTGTCGCTCCCCTTGCTCTTGCTCGCCTCTTGTGGCGAGGAAAAAGGGCCGGAGACGCTTTATTATCATTTCTCCCTCACGCCCGTCTTTGGTTCTGGCATTTCCATGAACTATGGCTCAAAAGAAGGCAGTTATAACGATACTTTGGAAACGATAACCAAGCGCCTGGATGCGCTGGTGGATCCTTATCATGCCCCCGTCAATGTGAAAGCCTCTTTATACACCATCAACCACACCCATGATCCGGTTGCGGTGGACGAGGACCTTTTCAAGTTGCTCAAGAAAGCGGTGGAGCTCGAAAAGCAGACCGAGGGCTATTTCTCGCCTTGGCTCTATGAGATCACAACCCTTTGGAAAACGACCTTATTCGGTGGCCTTATCCCTTTAAGCGATTTCAAGCCCACCAAAGAAAGCATCGAAGAAGCGAAAGGAAAAGTCGGGGCGATGCTTGCGAAAATTCCGGGATCTTCTCTACTTTTTGACGAAGCAAAGAAAACCGTCCAGCGCGTGGGAGACGCGATGCTGGATCTCGGCGGCTTAGCCAAAGGCTATTTCGTTGAGCGCATCGAAGATTTCTTCAAAGAAAAAGAAGTCACCGTCTATCTGATCGACGGAGGACAATCTTCTTTGGGCTTTGGCACGACCGATACGGGAGATGGCTTTAACGTCCGCCTGAGCTATACCGGCACGGAAGTCATCCGTTATCAGGCGAAGAACATTGATTCCTCCTGCTCCGCCATCTACGAGCAATACCAAATGGTGGATGGCGTGGTCTATTCCCACGTCATCGATCCGAAAAACGGGCTACCCGTTGCCTCTTTTTCAATGGCATATCTCCAAGGCGAAGATAGCGCGATGCTTGACGCCTTCTCGACGTCCTGCATGCTCGCGGGCATCGAAAAGACCAAAGAGTGGGAGAAGAAGTATAACTTCGCTTCCTGCCTCTTCAGCGACGTGACAACCGGTGGCCATTACGCCAAACTCGAATACGAGAATAGCAATTTGAAACGCTCTGTATGACCGAAGAAGCCGTTCAAACCCAAACCCCCAAGAAAAAGAACTTCTTCCTGAAGCATCTTTTCGATTTCCTTCTTCTTGGCGTTTTGGCGCTTGGGACCGCCTCGGCTTACATTGTTCGCGCGGTGCAAAAAAGCCAAGTCAAATCGCTGGATTTGACCGCGAGGATCACCAAACTTGGACAAGAGCTTATGACCATCAACCTTTATGAAGAAGGGGAGACGGAACGGAATTTCACCATCGAAGGCACCAAAGGCAAGCTCACCATCGGCGTGAAGAAGAACGCCATTCATGTCCATGACGCGGAATGCCCAGGGCAAGAATGCGTCCACGAAGGTTGGGTAAGCGAACCGAATCACCCGATCATCTGCGCCCACAATGGCATCTACATCTCGATTTCGTCCTACAATTGGTCGGAGGTCATCATAAGATGAAGCGCGGCTCGATCAAATGGATCACGGTGCACGCGATGCTGCTTTCGCTCGCGCTCGCTTTGTCGATCGTCGAAAGCTTCATTCCTTTCGGCATCCCTGGCGCGAAGCTTGGCTTAGCCAACCTCGTCATCTTGATCGTCATGCATTTTTATGGCTTCTTCTCCGCTTTGCTCATCAATGTGCTCCGCGTTTTGATCGCCTCTTTGGCGACGGGCACTTTCCTTGGCATGGGTTTTGTGATGTCGCTTTCTGGGGCGATGGCAAGCTTCTTGCTCATGTACGTCGCCCATCGTTGGATCAAGATCTTCACGCCCGTCGGCGTCTCGATCCTCGGCGCCTATTCCCACTCGCTTGCCCAGATCCTCGTGGCCGTCATTTATTACGGCACCTGGGGCGTCTTCTATTATTTCCCATTGATGGCCTTGATCTCTTTGGCGACCGGCACCATCAACGGCTTTGCGGTGGAGCTATTGATCAATAACAGATCCCTGCAAAGGACGATGGAACTCAAACGCTGATTCTTAAGGCGAAAGAAAAGGACCGTGATTGCTCACGATCCTTTTTGTTTTGCTTCGCCTTAAGCTAGCTTATTTCGCGTTGTTGAACGCGTTGACGAGAAGCTGAGCGTAGGAGAGGTAGTTCTTGCCGGTGGTGTTGGAAGCAAGGTCGGACCAGGTCGCGCCGGTGTCGACGCCGTTGACGGTCCACTGCTTGTTGCCATCGGTCTTCTTGGTGGCGCTGAGAAGGCCATCGATGCCGTGTTCTTTGACCCATTTGACGGTCGCGTCACGGTTGCCGAGCCAGCCAAGAGGATAGTCGCCTTTCCAGTAGCCATTGACCTCTTTGTTGAGCTGGTCGTTGGTCATATAGGTTTTGTCCTCTTTGCCTCCGATCATGACGGAGATGTTGTTGGAGAGGACGGCGTCATAGTACACCTGGGCGGCTTTCTCTTCCTGGAAGAGTTCGACCATGGTCTTGGAGCCAGACTTGTAGGTCTTGGCAGTGGCGTCGAATTCCAAGGTGTAGGTGCCGAATTTGACGGTCTTCCAGAAGAGTCTGGTGACGTCGGCGCCATGGCTCTTGACGGTCGCTTCGACGGTGTCGGCGGAAGCGGAGGCCGGCTGGACGTAGTCCGGGAGGCAGACTTCGACGAGGGTGGCATCGGTGACTTTGCCGCCATCGACGGTGACGGTGGCCTTGGAGATGTAGCCAGCGCCGTGGGTCATGCCATAGGCCGCGCCGGTCTTGGCAGTGTTGCCGCAGGCAGCAAGCATGCTGGCCGCAGCGAGGGTGAGAACAATGTTCTTTGCTTTGTTCATTTTCAAATGTCCTTTCGCGTGTGATCGTAACGATTCACACGTGCCTGAATTATGCGTGTTTCATGCGCGTAAAGCAAGGAAATTGGTAAAAGTCGTGGGATTATCCTGACGGTTTGTCTTAAGTGGTAAAGATTTACCGAAATACCGATTTTATGGCTCTTTTGCGGGTTCTCGGCGCAAGGAGTATCATATTTCTATGCGCAAACGGATTGGTGCACTTCTCGTTTCGGCCTCCGGGCTATCGGCATTGACCCTTTTCTTTTTGCCTTTTCCCTACGAGTCCATCTCCAACGATCGAACGTTCATTTATTACCGTTCCTTCTTTCAGCATGGCATCCGCTTCGCCAATTGGGTCGCCCCTTTGTATTGGATTTATTCCCTATCGGCTTTCGTCGTTTTCGGCTTAGGCATCATCCGCGTCGCCCTTCCTAAATACGGGCTTGGCGTTTATATCGCCGCTTTATTGCTCGCCATCTGCGTGATTCTGATCTGCGCGGTGGTGGTGAAGCCATCGCAGCTCTATTTCTTGCTGCCGATGGGCTTATTGTTGCTCGGCACCTTGATTGGCGAATGGCCAGCGAGGAAGAAAAAAGAAGAGAAAGTCGAAACGAGGCCGTGAGGTCTCTTTTTTCATCTTTAAGAAAACTTTAAGTAAGCCTTTAGGTTAATTTTGGTTTCGTCTTTCATCATGGTTTCGTCAAAAGGAGGACCGACCATGATCGACACCATGAAACGCTACGAGGTCAAATACCTCTTAAGCCCAGAGCAGACCAAAGCGTTCGAAGAAGGGCTCAAAGGCCATATGGAACTCGACCGCTATGGCTTAACCACGATCCTCTCGCTTTATTACGACACCCCCGATTGCCGCTTGATCCGGACCTCAATCGATAAGCCGCTCTTCAAAGAAAAGCTTCGCCTACGTTCCTATGGCTTGGCAAAAGTTGATAGCCCGGTCTACCTCGAGATCAAGCGCAAGGCCTGTGGCCTCGTCTACAAACGCCGCGTTGGCTCGACGCAAGAAGGAATCGACCGCTTCTTCGAAAAACGGGCGAATCTCGGGGAAGGGCAGATCGCAAAGGAACTCATCTCCTTCCGCGACCAATACGAAACCTTGAGGCCGAATTGCTTGATCGCCTACGACCGGAAAGCCTTCTTCGAGAAAGAGGGCGACCTCCGCCTAACGATCGACCGCAACCCGCGTTACCGCTTCGACGAATTAAACCTCTCAAATGATCGTGGAACCCCTCTTCTCGGCGAAGGGGAGACCATCCTCGAAATCAAAGTCCAGGAGGCGATGCCCCTCTGGCTTACCCACCTCTTAGACGAACTAAAGATCTACCCCGCATCGTTCTCCAAATACGGAGAAGCATACAAAAGAGAGATCGCTCTCTTGGAAAGGAAAGAAAAACCATGTTTGCATCCATCTTCTCTTCCGGCTACGCGCCGCTTGGCTACGCTCTGACCGCCTTATTGGCCTTGATCGGAGGCTTGGCCTATTCCGCCATCATCGGCTTCAAGCTTAGAAGCAGCAAAGGATTCTTCCTCACCGCGAGCTTGATGCCCCTTGTGGTGGCCGCGGTCATCGCGTTCATGGGCGGCTTCCTCTCGGAGGCCAGCTCGACGACCGCGAGGATCGTCACCATCGCCGTCGCCCTCGGTCTCATCCGCTTCCGTTCTGCGCCGGGAAGATCCGAAGAGATGCTCGTCCTCTTTGGCTCGGTGGCCCTTGGCCTCGTCTATGGCCTTGGTTACCTCGCTTATGCGAGCATCGCCGCGATTGCCTTCGCTCTCCTCTTCGTCGGCATCGCCTCCCTTCCCTTCTTCACCCACGCCAAATTCCAAAGCGACAAGACCTTGAAGGTCACGATTCCCGAATCCCTCGAATACCGGGAAGCCTTCGTCGACATCTTCGCCAAATACCTCAAAGAAAACGAGCTCGTCGGCGTCAAAACCACCGGCATGGGCAGCCTCTATCGCCTGACCTATCGCATCAAGATGAAGAACGAAAGCGAAGAAAAAGCCTTCATCGACGACCTCAAGACGAAGAACGCCAACCTTGAAATCTCCATCCTCCCTTACGAAATCCCCCAACAGTTCTAACGAAAGGAGACCCACTTATGAAAAAACGCTACTCCCTCCCTCTTTGGATCGCCGCCAGCGCGATCCTTGGCGCCAGCCTGGTGAGCTGCGCCTTGGGCAGCACTTCCTCGGATTCCGCCAAAGAGAATGACATTGGCACCGTCGTCGACGAAGTTCCGACCGACGATGAGCAATTCAACGATTCCGATAGCAAAGACGTCAGCGAAGAAGAAGAGAACGCGACCATCACCGTCTCCGATGATTCGGGCACGATCTCCGACACCACCCGCGGCTCCTCTGGCTCGGTGGTCACCATCACCTCCAAAGGAACCTACCGCGTCACCGGCACTTCCAAAAACGTCCAGATCCTCATCAACGACGAAACCAAGTCCGGCAACGTCTACCTCATCCTCGATGGCGTGGATATGACCAACGCGAATTCGGCTTGCATCTACGTCAAAAACGCGGACAAAGTCATCCTCCAATGCGTCGGTGAGAACTCCATCACCTCCACAAACACTGCAGCGGTCACGGATGGCGAAGATTCCATCGATGCGGCGATCTTCGCTTGCGACGATCTAACCATCAATGGCGAAGGCTCCCTCACCGTGAACAGCAAGCTCCATGGTATCGTCTGCAAAGATGATCTCAAGATCACGGGATCCGTCTTAAACATCACCGCCTCCAAAAAAGGCATCGATGCGAATGACTCGGTCCGAATCGGCGGTGGATCGACCACGATCAACGCCTCTCACGATGGCATCCAGGTCGAAAACAGCAACCTCGATTCTTACTTCTACATGGATGGCGGTAGCCTCGACATCACCGCGGGGTATGACGGCATCGATGTCGGAACGAGCGCAAGCAGCGGAACCTTCGCGGGTTCCTTGACGGTCGCGGGTGGCGAGATTGAGATCACGGCAGGGGGCGGCTCTTCCAAATCGCAGAGCTCGACCTCCCAGAAAGGCCTCAAATGCGAAGGCGACATCTATGTGGGGGACGCGACCATCACCGTTTCTTCGGCGGATGATGCGATCCACTCCAACGCCTCGATCTCCGTGACCGATGGCACGTTGACCCTCTCTTCGAGCGATGACGGCATCCACGCCGACAGCAAACTCAAGATCAGCGGCGGCACCGTCAAGGTCAATAAGTCTTACGAAGGCTTAGAGGCCTACTACGTTGAGCTCTCTGGAGGCAAAACCTCGGTCTATGCTTCCGATGATGGCATCAACGCCGCGGGCGGCAGCGACACCTCCTCCAGCGAAAACCCCTGGTCGAGAGGCACGTCCAGCTCGACGGGTACCTTGACCATCTCGGGCGGCGAACATTACATCAACGCTTCTGGGGATGGCCTTGATTCCAACGGCAACATGTTCGTAACCGGCGGCACGACCATCGTCGAAGGCCCGACCGACAATGGCAATGGCCCGTTGGATGTTGGCGATAATGGCAACTATGCCTCGGTCACCGGCGGCACCCTCCTTGCGATTGGCTCAAGCGGCATGGCCGTGAACTTCTCACAAGGCAATCAATGCGCGGGCCTCGTGAGCCTCTCCGGTTCCAAAGGGACCACGATCAGCGTGAACGATGGCAGTGGATTCAGCTTCACCGCCAGCAAATCCTTCTCCTGCGCGGTTTATACCTCCCCGAAGATGAGCAAAGGCAGTTCCTATACCATCACCGCGGGTTCCTCCTCGGCGACGATGAGCTTCACTTCCTCTTACTTCTATTCCAACGTCGGTGGCGGCGGTGGCGGTGGAAGCCAGCCAGGCGGCCCAGGAAGGCATTGATTCAAAAGACGGAGTCAGAAATGGCTCCGTTTTTCTTTGATTTTGGTCTATATTTTCCTTATGAGAAAACCCGCGTATTTGCATAAAGGCAGTAAGATTTACCTTGTCGCGCCTTCCTTCGGCTGCACGACCGAACCTTATTTGACCCGCCTTGCGGTCTCCATCAAGAACCTCAAGAAGATGGGCTATGAGGTGATCGAAGGGCCGAACATCCATCTTGAGGATGGGGTGGCGGCCTCTACCTCCGCGAAGGCTCGCGCGAAAGAAATCATGGACGCTTTCGCCTCGGACGCCGATTTGGTCCTTTCGGTCGGCGGGGGTGAGACGATGTGCGAGATCTTGCCTTACATCGATTTCGACAAGATCAAAAACCTTCCGCCGAAA
Source organism: uncultured Erysipelotrichaceae bacterium (assembly GCA_946183085.1). Taxonomy (GTDB): domain Bacteria; phylum Bacillota_I; class Bacilli_A; order RFN20; family CAG-826; genus Alloenteromonas. Next base: position 26,078 of record CAMGZU010000008.1, read on the forward strand.
TGGTTCATGGGTTTTTCCGACAACACAAACCTCACCGCGACCATCGCGATGCTAAGCGACACGATGACCGTCTATGGGCCTTGCGCGCCGCAGTTCTTCATGAAGAAGATCCGCTTGAGCGAGCTTGATGGCCTAAGAATGCTCTCGGGCGAGAGGCATTTTGAGGGCTATCCGAAGTATTCGATCACCAAATCCAACAAGGAACGCCCCCTTTGGACGTATCGATTAACCCAGCCAAAAATCATCACTCCCCATAAATTTAAGGCGCCCGTAGAGGGGACTTTGTTCGGTGGATGCATGGATTGCTTGATCAACATCTGCGGAACCAAATACGACAAGGTGGCGGTATTTAGCGCCGCGCATCCAGAAGGCATCGTCTGGTTCTTGGAAGCCTGCGATTTGAATCCTCTAAGCCTTAGAAGGGCTTGCTTCCAACTTAAAGAGGCGGGTTGGTTCCAGAACGCGAAAGCCATTCTCTTTGGCAGGCCGTTTTGCCTCAACGAGGAAATCATGGAAATCAACCGTTTCAATGCCTGCCTCGATATTCTCCAAGATCTTAATATCCCCATTCTCTTTGACATTGACCTCGGACACATCTCGCCGAGCATGCCGATCATGACGGGCGCGAAAGCGAAAGTCAGCCTCGTCAAAGGCAATGTAATCTTTGATTACTTGGATTAGGAAAAAGAAAACGGACGTTCGGCGTCCGTTTTTTGCTTGTCTTTATTTGTCGAAGTGGGCTTTGATGGCCGAGAAGGTCTCTTCCGAGAGATCGTGCTCGACTTTGCAGGCGTCTTCCGAGGCGATTTTTGGGTCAACCCCTAAGGCGATGAAGGCCTTGGTCAAGATGCGGTGGCGCTCGTAGACGGCTTCGGCTTCCTCGCGGCCTTTTTTGGTGAGGATGAGCTCCTTATCTTCGCCGAAGGTGAGATAGCCGGATTCGGAAAGCCGGTGCATCGCGATGGAGACGGAGGGCCTGGAGAAGCCGAGGGATTTTGCGATGTCGATGGCGCGGACTTTGTCTTTGCCTTTTTCTTCCTCAAGCATGAGGATGCGTTCCAAATAGTCTTGGGCGGATTCGAATAATTCCATTGCACCTATTATTAAAGCCATTATTCCGCCTTTTTCCAACACATTTGCCCTCTTTTTCGACAAATTGTTAGTCTTAATTAACATTTATGTTGATTTGAACCAAGATTTCGTTATCATAATAGCCGTTAGATTTGACTAACAAACGAGAGGTTCGCTTCTCGATTGAAAGGAAAATATGAGAAAAACACTGGACGAAATGGTCGTTGGCGAATCTGGAGTCATCGCCAAGGTCAACGGGGAAGGACGCGTACGCCGCCGCCTCTTTGACATGGGTGTTACCCCGAACGCCGAAGTTTATTTCCGCAAGAAGGCCCCGTTGGGCGATCCGATTGAGGTCACCTTACGCGGCTATGAGCTCTCTCTCCGCAAGGAAGAAGCCAAATGGGTCGAAGTGGAAGTTAAGGAGGGCAAATAATGAAAACCTTTGCTTTAGCTGGTAACCCGAACTCGGGCAAAACCACCTTATTCAACGCTTTGACTGGCGCGACCGCCCACGTTGGCAACTGGCCCGGCGTCACTGTTGAGCAACGCAAAGGCGTCTACCGCAACAAGAAAGCGGGAATCGAAGCCAACATTACCGACCTTCCTGGCATCTATAGCCTTTCGCCATATACCCCAGAAGAAGTCATTTCCCGTAACTTCATTTTGGACGAGCATCCTGACGCCATCATCAATATCGTCGACGTCACCAACTTGGAGCGTAACCTCTATCTCACCACCCAGCTTTTGGAGATGGATGTCCCTGTCATCGTCGCCCTCAACATGATGGACGCCTTGGAGAAGCAGGGGTCCTCGGTCAATGCCGAAGAACTCTCCAAGAAACTTGGCGTTCCGGTGGTGGAGATCTCCGCGCTCAAAAATGAGCACATCGAGGCGCTCATGAAGGAAGCGATGAAGCTTCCCGAGAAGCGCAAAGGCGAAACCGTTTTGACCGATGGCTGGCTTGGCGATCTCGTCAAGGAAGCGACGGCGATTTATTCGAAAGAAGAAGGAATCATCCATCCGCTCTTCCATGCCATCAAGGCTCTTGAAAACGACGAGATTGAGGCGAAAGCCAACAAATCCGCCTTCGCCGAAGTCAGCAAGCTCATCGAAACCAAAGGCAAAACCGTCGATGAACTCGAAGCCGCTTCCGCCGATGGCCGCTATCAGGTCATCACCGAGACCTTCGCGACCTCGTTAAGCAAAAAAGAAAAGGCCGCTTCCGAGAAACTCACTTATTCCGATAAGGTCGATAAGGTCTTGACCAACCGCTGGGTTGGCATCCCCATCTTCCTCGTCTTGCTCTACATCCTCTTCCGCATCACCTTCGCGGAAAACCTCTTCTTTGCCGATTTCGGCATTGGGACGTTTGACGAAGGCGGCGTCTTCGAAGGGCTCTTCTACGCCGAAGGCCATTTGATGAGCTTGGGCAAGATCCTCGCCAACTTCGTCGAATGCGTCACCGATTGGTTCACCGGCGTGGTCGCTGGTTGGATGGAAGGAGCGGGGGCGTGGCAGAGCTTTGTCTGCGATGGCATCCTCGGCGGCATCTTCGCCGTCATGGGCTTCCTCCCCCAAATCCTCTTATTGTTCTTCTTCTTCTCGATCCTCGAAGACACCGGCTATATGGCCCGCGTCGCCTTCATCTTGGACCGTGCCTTCCGCCGCTTTGGCTTATCCGGCCGCGCCATCATCCCGATGATCATGGGCTTTGGCTGCTCGGTCCCGGCCATGGTCAATACCCGCACTCTCAGCTCCGAAAAAGAGAAGATCCAGACCATCCGCGTCGTTCCCTTCTTCGTCTGCTCCGCGAAGCTTCCGATCGTCGCCGCCGTCGGCGCGGCGCTTGGTGATGCCTTTGGCATCGATCCGGCTTTGACCGCCCTCGTCGCTTACTTTGGCGGCGTCTTGATCGGCTTCATCTCCGCGATCGTCATGCACCTCACCACCCAGCGCGAGAAGGTTCCGCCCTTCATCATGGAGCTTCCGGCTTACCACATGCCGCAGGCGAAAGCCCTTGGCATCCACGTTTGGGACAAAGCCAAACACTCCTTCAAAAAACTCTTCACGATCATCTTCGTTTCGACCGTCATCATCTGGGCGATGCTCTACTTCCGCTTCGACTGGCAGATCCTCGGCGAAGAAGAGACCGCCGAATACTCCATCCTTGGCGTTCTCGGCTCCGTCTTCAGCCCGATCTTCACCCCGCTTGGCTGGGGCACCCAGCTTGTCGCCACCGTCAACGGCCAAACCATGAACATGGGTTGGGCCTTTGCGGTCAGCGCGCTTAACGGCCTCGTCGCGAAAGAAAACGCGATCGCGACCTTCGCGACCATCGCCAACTCCATCGGCGCTGGCATCGCCGACGACGTGGACGGCGCCTTGTCCTTCTCCTATTTGGTCCAGGCTTGTGGCAGCTCGCTCTCCGTCGGTGCCCTCTATTCCTTCATCTTCTTCAACGTCTTGACCATTCCTTGCTTCGCCGCCGTCGCCACCGCGAAGGCCGAGCTCCCGAAAGGTACGTTGAAATGGACCATCCTCTTCTGGCTTGGCGTTTCCTACGTCGTCTCTTGCATGGTTTATACCTCGGTGACCTTCATCTGGCCGATCGCCATCTGGGCCGTCCTCATCATCGGTGGCGGTGTCGGAATCTATTTCTACAACAAACACAGAGTCGCGATCGACGGCCCGCTTAACGCCTAATCGCACTTTGAACTTACGAAAGGAGGCAACCCCATGGATTGGAAAGCCATATTGATCATCGTGATCGCCCTTGGCGGATTCGCCATCGCGGTTGCCTATTTGATCTACCGCCGGGTGAAGCATATGCCGAGCCTCGACGAAGAATGCGCCGCAGCGAATTCCAAAACCTTGCTCCGCCGTTATCACGCCATGAAAAGGCGCGAGGCGAGGAAAGCGGAGAAAGAAGCGGCAAGGCGCAGTTAAGAAAAGCTTGATCGCGTTTCTAGCAGCAAGAAGCGCCGTCTCCTTAACCAAAGGCCAGGGAAATTACCTCCTCCCTGGCTTTTTTCGTTCTCCTACCCTCTCCTTGGCGATTCTATTAAAATAGAACCAATGAAGAACGCGTTGCTTCTTTTCTCCAACCAATCGGGGCATGGCCAATTCGCCGCCCACGAGGATGCCATCGTTTCTGCCTTGCATCGCACCTTTGATGAGGTGGACGTTGTTTTTACGGCCTCGGCCGAAGAGGGACAGAAGAGAGCCAAAGAAGCGTGCGGAGAATATCATTCGCTGATCATCGTCGGCGGGGATGGCACCTTCCATAACATCCTCAACGCCGTCGCCGAAGAAGAGGACATCCCGATCATCGGCTATATCAATAACGGCACGATTGGCGACATCGGAAGGAATTTCGGCGTTACGGGTTCCTACAAAAAAGCCTTGAAGATCATCGCGGGTCAACACGTCATGAAAGCCGACGTCTGCAAAACCGGCGACCGTTATTTTGCTTATGTGGCGGCAGTGGGATCGTTTGCCGACATCGCTTACAAAGCCCCCAGAAACCGGAAACAGCGTCTTGGCAAAATCGCTTATTACAATATGGCGGTCGAACAGGCGTTTAAGAAAAGCAAACTCAACACAACCGTCTATGTTGACGGCGTTCTCTACAAAAAAGAGGTTCCGTTTTTGATGGCTCTGAATGGCCGAAACATCGGCGGGTTCGCCATCAATAAAATGGGAAACATGTTCGACGGGAAAATGGAACTTTTCCTTTCGAATCCTGGACCTTTCAACGGCCTCCTGCCATATTTCTTCCGCCGCAAGAAAGTCGTCTGTTTGCAAGGCGAGCATTTTCACATAAAAACCGACTCGGATATGGCTTGGTGTTTGGATGGGGAAAAAGGTCCCGTCGGTGAGCTGGATATCGTCCTCAAAAAGGGCTTAATCCGCGTCTATGTAGACCCAAAAATCCGTAAAAAGATGTAGTTTTTGCGTGGTTTTGCATCTTCAATTACCTCGAGACTTGGGTTAGAATGAACCAGTCGAGGTTTTTCTTATGAAAAAGAGCATTGTTGGATTTACCCTATTTGGCTGGCTATTTGCGTTATTAACGGCCGCCGCATTCATCTTATTCCCGCTGATTCCGGCCTATGCGCCGATTTATGCAGAGCCGGGTATTTTGGCCTTCTTCAAAGAAATCGTCGCCAAGACTCCTGCGGTCGTCGTCTCGATGTTCCAATTCGACGCGGGCATTGGCATTTCTCATATCCTCTTCTATGGATTTGGGGCCCTCACGATTCTTCTTTTCCTTGTTCATCTAATTTTCGTGATCCGCAACCGCCGTCCGGGTGGTCTTTGGGTCGCTTTTTCCTTCTTACTCCTCTCTTCCCTTTTCACCCTTATCCTCGTCTTCTCTTTCTTCCCGAATCTGATCAACATCGACGGCATTCCTTATGAAGCGAAGACCGG
>CAMGZU010000009.1 GCA_946183085.1 uncultured Erysipelotrichaceae bacterium
TAGGCTCTTTGTGAAGCAAATTCGGTGTTGACGGACCAGTTGGTGAAGCTGCTCGAAACGTCCTTTTCGGAGACGCCGAACTTCTCTAATTTCGCCCTCCATTCTTCTAAGCCTGCTTCGTCGCTTGGGATGTTGAAGTCATAGACGTAAGAGCCGTCTTCGTTGACGGTGTAAGTGACGCCGATTTCCTTCAAGGCTTCCGTAAGCTCTTCTGGGGTCATCTCAACGTTTTCCGCGAGGTCATTGAAAGAGCTCGAATCCTCCGGCATCGAAAGATTGAGATTGCCCTCATCGTCGACATAAATATAGCCGTTTAGCTCTTCGGGGATATCCTCGTTGGCGATGGTGTCGCCGATGATCGTAGAAGGCACTTCGACGGGGCCTTCGGAAGGATTGACGGTGATGACAAAGTTCGCCAAAAGCGAGGGGTCATCTTGGACGGTCGGGAACCACTTGTCGGTGAGTTTGCCGGTGTAGTTATAAATGATCTTAGAGAGAGAATTGACGCTCGGATCTTCAATGGCGAGGGTGCTTTCGATGTCAAAGACGCTCTTTAGCGCTTCAACGCGTGAAACGAGATGCATGCCGACGTTCGCGCCGAAAATAAGGCCGGCGGGAAGGATTATGCCAAGGATGAAACCGATGAAACGGGAGAGGAAACCCTTCCTTTGTTTTTCGCCGATGATGGAGGCTTTGCGGCGTTTTCTCGCTCGGTGAATGGCAAAGATGATGGTCAAGATGATGGTCAAAACGAGCCAAGAAGCCACGGCGATGAGCAAAAAGGACAAGACATTGCCGGCAAAGGCAGAAATGGCAACGACGACGGCCGGACCAAGGTAGACGAGGCCATCGCTTGACGGCGTCAGATGATCCTTCATCACAACCCAGATAAGATTCCAAAGAATCTCAGGAAGGTTGAGTTTGCCCATGACGATAACTTTGAGGTTGTGCTCGGTCGCGAGTGCAGGCGGGATACCCATTTCCGAGAGCTCACCAAGTTGGTTGGCGATCATGCCACCAACGGTGTTTTCAATCATGCCGCTCAGGGTATTTCCACCGATTTGAAAGTTCAAAACCAGAGGAGCGACCATCTGGTAAGTCAAGAAGGCAATGCCGATCGAACCTGCGATGGCGAGCAGCTGGAAAAAGGTCCTTGCCCAACCGCGAATAAAACCGATAAGAGCGAAGATAACGAGGAGTGCGATGTAAACGATGTCGAAAATCAAATATGGAGCCATGGTTCTTCCTCCAGCCAAAGTTTATGAGGATTACATCTTTTTTAAAAGATAAACCTGTAAAGTCGCTGTTTCGAAAGGCAAAAAAGCGAGTAAAATCAAGATAATTTGGAGGAAAAAATTTTATGGCAGAAAAGAAAGAAAACGTTCTGAAGAAAAAAGGCTTGGGTTTCTGGAACGATTTCAAGGCCTTCATCACCAGGGGCAACGTCCTCGACATGGCGATCGGCGTCATCATGGCGACCGCGTTCAACGCCATCGTCACCGCGATCGTCTCATCCGTCCTCATGCCGCTCGTAGCCGCTGCGGTTCCGGGTGGATTTGATGGCCTCGTCACCGTTCTCAACCACGACAAAGCCGTTTTGACGGCCGCGGAAGCAGCCGCGCTTGCGGAAGCTGGCGGCAAGACCGTCGAGTATTGGGGCGTCACCTACAACGCTTCGATCGTCAACGTCATCAACTGGGGCGCCGTCATCAACGCCTTCATCAACTTCTTGGTCATCGCCTTCACGATGTTCCTCATCGTCAAGATCGCGAGCGGCATCTCCAAGAAGCGCGCTGAACTCAAGGCGAAAATGCTCGAAGACTATTACAAGAAACACCCCGAAGAACGCCCGGCTCCCGCCGAACCCGATGCTCCCAAACCCACCGAGCTCGATATCCTCGTTCAGATCCGCGACATGCTCAAAGAGCAGCAGACTCCGAAAGAGAAATAAACACCAGCCGTTTAGGAGGTCGAAAGGCCTCCTTTTTCTTTTTCCTTTTTTCGACTAATATTTCCCTATGGCAAGAACGCTCCACATTGGACCGATTCGCAATTTCCGCGATTTGGGCGGTTACCAAACGCCTTATGGCGAAACCCATTACGGCATCTTTTATCGTGGCGGAGAACTCTCTGGACTCAACAAAGAAGAGCTGGATGCTTTGCATGATCTTGGAATCAAAACCGTCATCGACCTTCGCGATGAGAAGACGGCAACGGAGCGTCCCGATTCCGTGAAAGACGATCAACGGTTCGCTTATTTTTTGCTTCCGGTGAATGGAAATGGCCGCGTTCCGACCAATCGAGCGGATATGTTTGACAGCTATTTCGAGATGATTGAAGAGCCCAAATCCGCCTGCAAGATCTTCCGGACTCTGCTTCAGGCCGAGAAGCCGCTTTATTTCCATTGCGCGATCGGGAAAGACCGGACGGGCGTCATCGCTTTCTTGATCTTGATGGCCAATGGCGTCGCCCTCCAAGACGCGAACGCCGACTACCTTGCCTCGTATAGTTACATCGACGATTTGGTCGAGATGGCCATCGAACAAAAGAACTATCCAGCAGACCTCATTGACCCAGAAACCTTGTTCATGGTCCGTTTCTATCGGGAATTCTTAAAGCGTTATGGAAGCTTGGATGAATACTTTGCCTCCATTGGACTAAACGAGGACGAGATCAACTTAACCCACAACTTACTAGGGCGTCAGGAGAAATCCTGCGGCGCTGTAACTTTCCTCAAGGAAAAGATCCTCGTTGAACACATGAAAAAAGGCCATTGGAGCATTCCGAAAGGCCATGTGGAAGCCTGCGATAAGAACGAATACGAAACCGCGATCCGCGAAATCCGCGAGGAGACCGGCCTCTATGCTGAGTTGATTCCAGGCTTCCGGAAGCGGGTTTATTACTCGCCAAAGAAGGGACGTGCCAAAGAAGTCGTCTTCTTCATGGCCAACGTTTTCTCCACCGCGGTTCAGCCGCAAGCGGAAGAAGTGACCGAAATCCGCTTCGTCGAACCAGAAGAGGCGATTGCCTTATTGACCCATCCGAGTGACCGCGGCATCGTCGAGGCCGCCCTTGAATTCAAAAGAAGAAATCAAAAATAACTAGCGGAGTCGTTTCCGCAGTTCCTTCATAAAACGTTTCGGGTTTTCGAATGCCGAAATGTGACCGCAATTCGGAAACACGATCAACTCCTTTTTGGGAGCAACAACTTTTTCAAGATAGCCTTTATCGAGTTCGAAAGGCGTGATGTAATCCTTCTTTCCACCGACCACATAATAAGGACAATCGAAATGAAGGTTTTCCGTTAGAAGCGTGACGTTAAGAAGGTTGTTAATGACCTTACGGTAGAGGCGGTTCCACGCTTCCATCGACCTTTTTTCCAAACGGCTGTATTCGTCGCTTTCTAAAAAGGGTTTGATCTCCCGCTCTTCGTAGGAAGCCATGCCACGTTCCATCAACGGATAGAAAACAGAGAAGAAACGGCTGGAATCCTTTTCGCGCTTTCCTTTGGGCAAACCCATTTTTCGCAATTGGTTAAAAGATCTCTTGTCGCCATATTTCTCTGCGGCAGCCAAAGCCTTGTGATACTGGATTTTTAAAGCTGCCATGTCGTCTACCAATTGGCCATAGCCAAAGTAACCACAGTATAGATCGGGCCGTTTGAGCAAAGCCTTGGTGGCAACGTAGGAGCCAAAGGATTCGGCGACAAGATAAAGCTTTTCCTGGCCAAGGCGCTCCAAGATCTTTTCGGTCAAGACGATGAGGTCATCAATCAGGCTCTCGACCGTGATGTCCTTCGCCCGGATATAGGGGCGATAACTGCCTCCGCAGCCCCGTTGGTCGTAGGCCACAATGGTGTAGTGATCAAGGAGGGCGAGCATGTGTTCTTTCACCTTATGGCGGAAGGGGTTTCCCGGGCCGCCATGGACGAACAAAAGAATGGGGTTTTCCTTTTTTGAACACCAAAGATGAACTTTGATGGGGAATCCATTGATCTTATAAGTGAATTTGGAGTCGATCATTGCTGATAGACCTCCCGATAAATGTAATCGGCATAGGCTTTGGCAACGTTGATGCCCGTGACTTCTTCAATCCCTTTGATGAAGGCGTTGGAGTTCACCTCGCAGAGGATTGGCTCGCCATCTGGCCCGTTAAGGATATCGATTCCAGCATAATCGAGCCCAAGGATTTTCGCGCAATTCTCAGCCATCATAATGTAATTCTGCGGCAAATTGACCCCTTCGCCATGCCCACCGAGGGCGATGTTGCTCCGGAAGTCACCGTTGTCGGATTTTCGCTTCATCCAGGCGATGGCTCTGCCGCCGATCACGATGATGCGGTTATCGACGCCAAAGCTGGAGGCGACGAGCTCTTGATACAGACGAGGCGAATAGGAGAGGCGGTTTTCAAGCTCTTCTAGTTCGGTTTTATTTTGAACAAGGTAGACATTACGCCCCAAACTTCCATAGTTTTCCTTAACGACGATCGGGAAGGAAAAACTCGCCGCAATTCGTTTTAAAAAGACATCGGAATCTTTCTTGCTGTAACGGAGGGGGCCAGAGATGGTCTTCGGCATTTTGATGCCCTTATCAGACAAAGAAAGATAGGTGAGCATTTTGTCGTCGCAAAGACGGATGGCGTCCGCTTTGTTGAAGAGGCGGAGACCGGCGTCTTCGAGCATGGATGCCGCATAGGGGTCTTTATCGAGATAAATGGCAAAGTCATAGGGTAGATCGCCATGCTGGATTCTGCCATCCCCACTCACCCACAAGGGCAATTCGCCAGAAGAAAGCACATCGAAAACGATGCCCAATTTGGCAAATTCCTCCTTCAAGTGAGAAATCATGTGCTCCACGCTTGGGAAGACTTCATAGGTATTGACGACAATCAGTCCCTTCTGGGTCATGGCAGGATTATACTACGCATCTTCTTTTTGTTGTTCCTTCCTCTTGGAAGGTTGTTAAAATAAATGAAAGCTATAAGGAGAGACACATGACAGAGAAGACTAAGGTTTATCACGTTGGCAAACGTGCTTCCGACGGCAAGTGGACCGTCAAATTCGCTGGCGGCGAAAAGGTTATCAAAACCTTCGCGACCAAGGCCGAAGCTGAGGCTTATGTCAAAGTCATGGCGGAAAATCAAGGCGCGACCGTCTTAACCCACAACTCCAAAGGCGCGAAAGCCGGCAAGATCGCCAAAGCCACCAAAGCGAAAAAATAACGACGACACCAAAAAGAAAGACGACCGCTTGGTCGCCTTTTTAATCGACATAGATTTCTTCGACGTTCACAAAGTGCTTCTTGGTGTTTTCGCTTGGATCTTCGTAATGGTTCGCCATATCCATGATGATGTTGTCGGGAACCCACTTGTCTTTGGGACGCTCGTGATTCCGTTTTAGGCAGAGCGAATAGTCGTGAAGCTTGAGGAGAATGAGTTCTTTGTGTTCGAACTCAGGGAGGTTGCGGACGAAGAAGAGCCTTCTTTCGTCATAGAGCATCGTGGTATCGAAAATGACGGTCACGTCCTGATTCTCTTTGGCTTGGTTGGCCGCTTTGACGATCATCCGCTCATAGACGTGCATCATGTTGCCATCGGGTGGGAACTTGTCGTATCCGCCATACATTTCTTTGCGGGTATCGTCCGCCGCAATGATAACAACCTTTTCGTCAGGATGACTTGCGGCATATTTCTTGCAGTAAGTCGATTTGCCAATGCCGGCAGGACCGGAAACGAGAATCAATTTCTTCATTTTCTTACACCTTATCAATTATGAATCCGCGCACGACCTTTTAGAAAGAATAATCCACCAACTCGCTTGCGGTGGAGATGACGGGTTTGAAGAGGAGCTCCTCCAGGTTGCGAATGGCCTGGAGCACTTGGTATTCGCCAAGGTTCAAAGAATGGCCAAAGCAATCAACGATGCGGTACGTGGAATCCTCCCACGCCAAGAAGCGCTCGCCTTTGATGTGGCCGTTAAAGGCGGCAAAGTAATCCTGAAGAGGATGCGGATCAATCAGATCATCGGTTTCCTCACCAAAGCATTTTAAGAAGGAGAATGTCTCTTCCAAGGAGAGATTCTTCTCTTTTGCCGCGGTGATGATGGCCTTTTCAACGAGCGCACGGTAGCTCTGAATCAAATCGCTTCTGGCGATGCCAACGACGCCTGCTCTTCTGGCGTCTTCTTGGATGCCAAGCAAGAGGGAAGTCGCCTCTTGGAAGTAGAGGGCGGGGGATTCGAATCGGAGTCCGGCTTCTTTCACGCGGCTATTGTAGCAAGGTCGGTCGAAGACTACCAAGGAAGCGCCCACACAAATGTCACATTGTCAAAAATGGGTCGGCTCTTCTCGTAAAGAAGAGGCCTCGCTTCTATAATTGGAGCGATGAAAATAGCAGTGATCGGCGCCTCGGGCGCAGGCTTATACGCCGCCATCTTCTTGAAGAAGAACCATCCGGAGTACGAGGTTCATCTTTTCGACAAGAACGAAAAACTCGGAAGAAAGCTTTTGGCGACCGGGAACGGCCATGCCAACGTTTTGAATATCAACACCTCGGGGGAACATTTCAATCACCCGTCGTTCTTTCAGAAATATCAAAAGGACTATCCTTTTGGCGAGCTTCAGCACCAACTCGCTTCCTTGGGCGTCATCTTAAAGAAGGAAAAGGATCAGGATTACGTTTATCCGGTTTCCTTCAGCGCGCCTTCCTACGTCCATTATCTCGCTCAACTTCTTGAGGATCTCGGCGTCATCCTTCATATGTCCATAAAGGTTTTGGACTACGAGAATGGCGAGCCTTGCACCTTAAAAACCGATGCAGGTGCGTTCTCTTTTGACGAATTGGTTTTCGTGACCGGCGGCAAGTCGCAAGCCAATCTTGGAAGCGATGGCTCTTTGTTTCCCGTCTTTAAAAAACATGGTTACAAAATCGTTCCATTGAAGCCTGGTCTTTGCCCCATCAAGACAAAAGAAAAGACCAAATCCATCAGCGGGCAACGCCACAAAGCCAAAGTCACGATCCTCTTGGGGGATGTGGTCTTCAGGGAAGAAGAAGGGGAGGTCCTTTTCAAAGATGATGGGTTATCTGGCATCGTGATCTTCAACGCTGCAAGCTACATCAATCACCTTGAAAATCCTGAGAGATTATCGATTGTTTTGGATTTATTCCCGGAGATCACGCTCACCGCGTTGGTGGCCGATCTCTTCGATTCGATGAGCAAGCATCCTTCCTTTTTCCTAGACGCTTATCTGCCCGCGCCGCTTCGTGATTATGTGATGAAGATCGCCGGAGTCGGCGTCTCGAATGTCGCCTCTAAGAAGGATTGCTACCAACTCGCCAAGGCTTTGAAGGGCATGGAATTCCATGTTGATTCGACGTATGGCTTTGCTTCTAGCCAGGTCACGATCGGTGGCATCGCCCTCGAAGAAGTCGATGCAAATCTCCGCTCAATTCGCGAAAAGCATGTGAGTTTTGCGGGGGAATGCTTGGACATTGATGGCCTTTGCGGAGGCCACAATCTGACCTGGTGTTTGATTTCCGCCCTCGTCGTCGCCAAGTGATTTCGGTTTCCTTTCCAAGGAAAACTTAATTGACTAACGAAGTTAATTAGACTTTAATATTTGCATTGCGCGGTCAAGGCGTTTTTTATGCCCGCCGCGAGAGGCAGTTTTTATGAAATACTCATCCACTTCCCGTCTTACCAACGCCATCATCTTCCCGGTAATCACACTTCTGTTTGGATTCCTCGGCGTTTACTTCTCCTTCGTGGTTGCTCCGACCTACCTTGCGACGAGCTACTCGAATGCGCAGACCCAACTCTTCACCAATGGCTACGCTTACAACTTCGCGATGCTCTTTGGCGTTCTCGGTCTCTCGGTCGCCTTCCTCGGCGGCTTCGGCACCTTCTTGGCCATCAAGGCCCTCAGCGATTCCAAAGACGCGGCGGTTCGTAACTGCTTCTTGGTCTACATCGCAATCGGCTATGTCTTCGTCGCTTACTTCGCTGCGAATGCCCTTGTCTTCTATCGTTTGATTGGCGGCGCGCAATTCGGCTTCTGGATCGTCCTCTTTGTCATCTTGCTCGTTGGCGCCTTGGTCGCTTCCAACATTCCGATGACCCGCTTGCTCGAAAAAGAAAACGGCAACGTCATCCTCTTGATCCTCGCCAGCACCGGCGCGGTCATCACCTGCTCCTATCTTCTCACCACCGTCCCGACCCTCATCGTCTCGCTTGTTGCGACGGCCAATAAGAGCGGCAACTACATCTATTACACCAACCAGCTTTGGTTCACCGATGGCTTGGCGCTCGTCGCCTTCTTGCTCTCCTCGGTCTCTGGCTACTTCTTCTACAAAGGCGTCAAGACCAATGGTCCGGTCAAGAAAGTCTCCGAGATCCTCGCGGACCTCGTCCTTCTCCCGGTCGGCGGCGCTTTCCTCGGCACGGGCATCTTCGAATACTTCTACATGAAGCGCGACATCAGCCGCTTCTCCTTGGAAGGCATCCGCGGCGCCTCCGCTGGCGTTGACTACATCGTCATGACGATGATCGTCGGCAGCTTGCTCATCATCTTAAGCGCCATCCTCACCGCTTCCTCGCTTCTCCCCGAGAAGAAAAAAGAGGCGAAATAATCGCGATTAAAAGAAATAAGCCAGGATATCATCAGTCCTGGCTTTCTTTTTCCTTTTTTAAGCGAGACGTGAGTGCTTTCCCGTCCACATGGATGACTTCGTCGAAGTAGGAGATCGCCTCTTCGCTTGCTTCCTCCCACTCGGAATGCATCCGTTCCATCGCCTCAGGTGAGACGATCATCTCCTTTGGCCTTTTTTGGTTTTGTTTCAGACAGTCTTCGAAGGAGACATCAAAAAGCACCAGAGTGTGCTTCTCGTACATGGGCGTCTCCTTTACATAATAAGTACGGTAATAGTTGTTGAGGTTGGTGCTGTCGACGATGACGGTGACGTCATCTTCCTGACCGAGGGTTTTGAGGTCTTGCAGGAAGGTCTCCCAGACAAGCGGTTCGTTGGAGAAATTCTTTTGCGAGCCAAAAAGCCGGACGCGGATCGCGTCGCTTGAGACGATTTTGACGTTCTTGTGCTCCTTCGCGTAGAGCTTGGCCCAGGAGGATTTCCCAGATCCGGGCAAGGCACTGAGCAAGAGGAGTTCACGCATGGTATAAGTATCGTCCCAAAGGGCTTTTTTCGCTACAACGAATAAAAGAACTATACAAAAATCGTTGATGGTTTATATTGAGCGGTTGGAACAATTTTTCAAATAAACACGCTTTTTTGGTGCGAGTCGACCCTCTTTTTTGCTATTATTTCGTCGATGAATGAACTCTTGATCAAAAAGAAGAAATTTGTCGTCGAGTCGACCCTTGCCGTTCACGAAGACCACACCACCTATTCCTGCGTCTATTCGGGCGTCCATTATATGGTCCGCACCTACGACAAGGACTATGAACAGGTTTTGGCGGATTACAAAACCTTGAAGCACGCGGGCATCAACATGGCCAAGATGGATTTCCATGACGATGAACGCAAGATTATCGCGTTTGACTATTTCCCCGAGAAGGATGCGTTGGAACGTCTCGCGGAAGGACCGCTTCCCGAAGAATACTTCGCCGCTCTCTTCTCCTTATATCGCTTCGCCCGCTTCTCGAAGATCTCCTTAAGCTGGGAGCCCCAGAACTTCATGCTCCGCGGGAGCCAGATGTTCTACCTCCCCCATAAGGTCACCAAGCTCACCGAAGAAAACGGTCTTGAAAAAGGCGGCCTCGCCACTTGGTTCCTTGGTAAAGAAGGGATCGCGAATCTGGCGAGAAAAGGCTATGACGTCTCCAAGTTCACCCCGATGAGCGAGGCGGAAGTCAACAAGGCCATGACCTTGATGGCCGTCAAGTATTGGTAAGAATTAGCCCACCCGTTGGTGGGTTTTTCTTTCGGAAAGAAGAGATACGCCTCCCTTCTTTTCCTTTTCCCTTGCCATTCTTGCTCAAAGAGGAGTATCGTTACCACCGCACAACGAAATCAGCTGTTTGTCCTCGGCACCCAGCTATAAAAAATCAGGAGGGTCTACTTATGACCGATAAACACAAACGCATTGTCCGCATCGCCCAGAATGGAATGGTTGCGGCTTTTTATTACGGTTTGACCATGCTTATGATGGCGGTCCCCGTGATCTCGCAATTCGGCATGATGCAGTGCCGCTTCTCGGAAGTCTTGGTCCTTTTCGCCTTCTTCCGCCCGGATCTTACGATCGGCCTCACGATCGGCTGCTTCTTCGCCAACCTCACCGGGGCCTTAACGGGCCTTGGCTTCCCGCAGGATATGCTCTTCGGCACCCTCGCGACTTTGCTTGCGTGCGGCCTTGAAGCCTATGCCTCGCCCCGCTTAGCGATCGCCTGCCTCTGGCCGGTCATCGCCAACGGCGTCATCGTGGGCGCGGAGCTTTATTATTTCTTTGACGCCTCCATCCCGATGTGGATCCAGATGGGCTGGGTCGCCCTTGGCGAACTCATCGCCATCGCCGTCGGCTATGCCATCTTCATGCTCCTCATCCGCAACCATGGCTTCATGAAATATCTGATGCCGATCCGCCACGCGGAAGTGAAGTGGTAATTTCCCCAACATCATCCATCGTTGAAGCAGTCTTTCAAAACCCCTAGAATAGCGGGGCTATGAAAGACTTTTATCTTGAGATAAAACACATCGACAAAGAAACCGGCGCCCGCTATGGCATCCTCCATACGCCGCATGGCGATTGCGAAGTGCCGATGTTTATGCCCGTTGGCACCAATGCCACCATCAAATGTTTGCCGCCCGAAATGGTCAAAGAGGCCGGGGCCGGCGTCATTTTGGCCAACACGTATCATTGCCACGAACGCCCAGGCGAAGAGATCGTCAAAAAGGCCGGCGGCTTGCACGAATTCATGAATTGGCATGGCCCGATCCTCACCGATTCCGGCGGCTTCCAGGTCTTTTCCCTTTCCGCCAACCGCAAAATCAGCGAAGAAGGCGTCACCTTCAAAAACGAGCTCAACGGCAACATGGAGTTCTTCTCGCCCGAATCGGCGATCGCCATCGAAGAGGCTTTGGGCGCGGACATCATCATGAGCTTTGACGAATGCATCCCGTATCCCGTCAGCTACGAATACGCGAAAAAGAGCACCGAGCGCACCCTCCGCTGGGCCAAGCGCGGCCAAGACGCCCATAAGCGCGAAGACCAGGCTTTGTTCGGCATCGTGCAGGGCTCTTCTTATACGGATCTGCGCGAATATGCGGCCAAGGAGCTCGCGAAGATGGATTTTCCCGGCTATTCGATCGGCGGAACCTCGATCGGCGAACCGCCGGACGTCTGCATCAAGATGGTCGAAGACGCCATCCGTTATCTCCCCGCGGAGAAGCCCCGTTATCTGATGGGCGTCGGCTCGTTGAACTACCTCTTAGAAGGCATTGAGCGCGGCGTCGATATGTTCGACTGCGTCTTGCCAACTCGCTTGGCGAGGCATGGGGCTTTGATGACCACCCATGGCCGCATCAACATCCAAGGCGCGAAATACAAAGAAGACTTCACCCCGCTTGATGAGGAATGCGACTGCTATTGCTGCAAGCATTACACCAAAGCCTATCTCCGCCACCTTTATCTCGCCCACGAGGATTTCGGCAAGACCCTCATGTCGATCCACAACATCCGTTTCTTGATCCGCGTGATGGAAGGGGCGAGAAAGGCCATCCAGGAAGACCGCTTCAAGGAATACAAGGAAGAGGTCTACGCCAAATTCGGCAACAAGAAAGGCTTCTAAGATGGACATCAATCTCTTTGATTTTTATCTGCCGGAAGAGCAGATTGCCCAAACCCCCGAGAAGAAGCGCGACGAAGCGCGCCTTTTGGTGGTCGACCGCGAAAAGAAGACCTACGAGGATAAAAAGTTCTACGACATCCTCGATTATCTAAAACCAGGCGATGTCTTGGTCCGCAACAACACCAAGGTCATCCCCGCCCGTTTGATTGGCGCGAAGAAGGCGACCGGCGGCAAATGCGAATGCTTGCTTTTGAAGCAGATCAAAGGCGACGTTTGGGAATGCTTGGTCGGCGGGGCCCATTCGGTTCGAATCGGCACCGAGGTTACCTTTGGTAGTGGCGAGCTTTCCGCCACCTGCGTCGAAGTTTTCCCCGAGGGCATCCGCCACATGGAATTCCATTATGAAGGGATCTTCCTCGAGGTTTTGGAGCGTCTTGGCAAGGTGCCTCTTCCCCCTTACATCAAGAAACAGATCGCGGACAATTCCGAGTATCAAACCGTCTATGCGAAAGTGCCCGGCTCTGCCGCGGCGCCAACCGCTGGCTTCCATTTCACCGAGGAGCTCTTCGAGAAAATCAAAGCGATGGGCGTGGAAGTGGTGGACGTCACCCTAAACATCGGCTTAGGGACCTTCCGTCCCGTCAAGGTCTTAGACACCAAAGACCACGTGATGCACAGCGAGCGTTATGAGATGAGCGAAGAAGCCGCGGAACGCTTAAATCTTGCTAAGCAAGAAGGCAGAAGGATCATCGCCATCGGCACCACCTCCGTCCGCACCCTAGAATCCAACTATGCCAAGTTCGGCAGATTTCAAAAAGCAGTGGAGGATACGAGCATCTTCATCCAGCCTGGCTATCACTATCAGGCCGTCGATGCCTTGATCACGAACTTCCATCTGCCCAAGAGCACCTTGGTCATGCTCGTCTCCGCCTTCATGGGGAGGGAGTGGACCTTGGAATGCTATAAGCACGCCGTCGAAAGCGGCTATCGCTTCTTCTCCTTTGGGGATGCGATGTTCATCCATGGCGCTTTCGATTACGACACCGCGAAGATCGATGGCTAACGAGACTTACGTCAACTATTACGAAAAAGGCGAGGGAATCATCGCCTCTTTTCCTAAAGGAAAAAAGCCAAGGCTCCTCATGCACGTCTGCTGCGCGCCTTGCGCGTGTTTCCCTTTGACGTATGTCTGTGAGCACTTCGACCTTACGATCTATTACAACAACTCGAACATCTATCCTTTTGAAGAATATGAGAAGAGGTTAGGGGAGCTTAAGAAACTGCTCTCTTATATGAAGAGAGACTATGGCTACGACATCCCCCTCATCGTGCCTACTTACGACTACGATGCGTATATGAAGGACTTACGCCCGTACGCGAGCGAGCCCGAATGCGGGAAACGCTGCTGGATCTGCTATCGGAAGCGGATGGAAGAAGCCTATGACTACGCCGAGAAAGAAGGCTACGACTATTTCTGCACCGTCATGACGATCTCCCGGGAGAAGAATTCCCAGATCCTCAATTACATCGGCTCCGAGCTTGAGGCCAAACACCCCCACACCAAATACTTCTACAGCGACTTCAAAAAGAAGAATGGCATCCTCAAAGGCGTGGAGATGCGGAAGGGCTATGACCTCTATTACCAGAAGTACTGCGGCTGCGAATACAGCAAGCTCGCCAGGGAAAAATGGGACGCCAAAAAAGCCCTAGAAAACCAAAATTTATCCAAGTAACAATTGAAAATATGTGCAGTATGCACAAAAATAGAGAAAAAGACAAGGTTCCTTCGATGGGGCCTTTTCTTTTTGGTTTGCCCCGTGACCCGAAATAACCAAAAAAGTGAGATCATCACAAAAATTTTGAACTTTTTTGTTGACCTCGCTTTATGCCTACGCGTATATTCATACACGCTGGCGCTTGCGATGAAACGCGAGGTTGCCGACACACCCACAGGCGTTGTCATGATAGGGCCGTCGGGGAATTCGCGTCGAGCAAGGAGCCAAGCAAGCCTGAAATACACGAAAGGAGAACATTCATGGCAAAAGATAACAAGATCCGCGTCCGTCTTGTCGCCTACGATCACAAGATCCTTGACCGCTCGGTCGAGAAGATCATCGACGTAGCCGAGAAAACCGGAGCCGGTGTGGTTGGGCCGATCCCTCTTCCAACCGAAAAGCAGGTCTACACGATCCTCCGCGCTACCTTCAAATACAAGGACAGCCGCGAGCAGTTCGAGATCCGCACCCACAAAAGATTGGTTTACATCACCAACCCGACCAAAGACACCGTCGAAGTCTTAAGGAAGCTTGACCTTCCGGCCGGAGTCGATATCGACATCAAGTTATAAGGAGGACCTAAATCATGAAATCCATCATCGGAAGAAAAATGGGCATGACCGAGGTCTTCGCCCAAGACGGAACCATGTATCCCGTCACCGTCGTTGAGGTTCTTCCCAACGCGGTCGTTGCGAAAAAGACGAAAGAGAAGGACGGCTACGAAGCCATCCAGGTCGGCTATGAAGATAAGGCCGAGCGCAAATTGAACAAAGCCGAGAAGGGCATCTTCGCCAAAGCTGGCGTGGGCCCCAAGCAGTTCCTCTTCGAACTCAAAGGCGACGAAATCTACAGCAAGAACGTTGGCGAAACCATTGACGCCTCCATCTTCCAGGCGGGCGAAGTCGTCGACGTCATCGGCACCACCAAAGGCCATGGCTACGCTGGCACCATCAAGCGCTACCATCACCACATCGGCCCGAAAGGCCACGGCTCTGGCTATCACCGCCAGATCGGTTCCTTGGCCAACAACGGCCGCGACAACAACCGCGTCATCCCGGGCAAGAAGATGTCCGGTCATATGGCTCCCCATCAGGCCACCATCCTCAATGTGACCTTGATCGAAGTCAACGCCGAGAAGAATTACGTTCTCGTCAAGGGCTCCGTCCCGGGACCCAAAAAGAGCATCGTCATGCTCCGCACCCCGAGCCGCGCCCAATTCAGCAAGCCGACGGTCAAAGAGCTCGTTAACCACGCGCCGGCCGCCGAGAAAGGAGAATAAGGAAAATGGCTGAAAAGAAAATCTCCGTCAAAGTCGTCAACCTCAAAGGCGACGAAGTTGGCAGCCTCTCCCTCTCCAGCACCGTCTTCGGTGTCAAAGAAGCCAACACCCAAGTCGTCCATGACGCCGTCGTCGTCGATATGGCGAACGCCCGTCAGGCGACCGCGAAGACCAAAAAGCGCCACGAAGTGAGTGGTGGCGGCAAGAAGCCCTTCCGTCAGAAAGGCACCGGCCGCGCCCGCGCTGGCAGCTCCCGCTCCCCGATCTGGGTCGGCGGCGGCAACGTCTTCGGACCGGATGGCAATCAGAACTACAAGGTGAGCCAGAACAAGAAGGCTCATAAGCTTGCCCTCCGCACCGTCTTAAGCGAGAAAGTCGGCAACGGCTTGATCGTCGTGGATTCCCTTGAGGTCAAGGAAATCTCCACCAAATCCATCGTCAATTCCTTGAAGGCCATCAAGGCCGAGGGCAAAACCCTCGTCGTCGTCGACCTTCCGGAAGATGAAAAAACCGCGAAAGGCATTGAGAACTTCATTCTCTCCGCCGAAAACATCGCCAACGTCGCGCTCGATGAGCTCGGCAACGTCTCCGTCTATGACGTCTTAGACGCCAAGACCCTCGTCGTCAGCCAGAACGCGATCAAGAAGATCGAGGAGGCTCTCCAATAATGGCAGAAGAAAAGAAAGTCGCCGAAGCCGTCGAAGAGGCTCCCGCGAAAAAACCGGCCAAGAAGGCCACCAAGAAAGCGGCCGAGAAGAAGGCCGAAAAGGTCGAGGCGAAATTCGCCAAGCCGACCACCCACGACTTCACCGTCATCATCGACCCGGTCATCACCGAGAAGACCATGGCTCTCATGCAGAACTCTAATAAGGTTACCGTGCGTGTGAGCGCGAACAGCAACAAGGTCGAGATCAAGAACGCCTTCCAGCGTCTCTTCCAGGTCAAAGTCACCGACGTCAAGATCATCAACGTCGAAAGCAAGACGACCACCCGCGGTGGCCGTTACCAAGGAAGCATCCCTGGCTTCAAGAAAGCGATCGTCACGGTCGCGACCGGCGAAGCCATCGATCTCTTCAAGGAGTAAGGAATCACCCCTAGGTCAACTAGAAAGAATCCAATATAGGAGAAAAAGAAATGGCTATCAGAACCTATCGTCCTTATACGAAGAGCCGTCGCGCCATGACGAACTCGACGTTCGAGGAAATCACCAAAGCCACTCCTGAAAAATCGTTGTTAGCCCCGAAGAAGCACACCGGCGGCCGCAACAACCAGGGAGTGATCACCACCCGCCATCACGGCGGTGGCAACAAGAACCGCTATCGTATCATCGACTTCCGCCGCAAGAAGGATGGCATCGTCGCCACCGTCGCGGCCATCGAATACGACCCGAACCGCAACGCCTACATCGCCCTTCTCAACTACGCGGATGGCGAAAAGCGTTACATCATCCAGCCGCAAGGCCTCAAAGTCGGTGACAAAGTCATCTCCGGCGAAGCGACGGACATCAAGATTGGCAACAGCCTTGAGCTCCAGAACATCCCCGAAGGTACCTTCATCCACAACCTTGAGCTTCAGCCCGGCAAAGGCGCTCAGATGTGCCGTGCCGCCGGCACCTCCGCTCAGGTCCTCGGCTCCGAAGGCAACTACGTCATCGTCCGCCTCGCCTCTGGCGAAGTGAGGAAGCTCCTCAAGAACTGCCGCGCCACCATCGGCACGGTTGGCAACCAGGACTTCAACCTCATCAACAAAGGCAAAGCCGGCAAGAACCGCTGGCTTGGCGTTCGTCCGACCGTCCGCGGCTCCGCGATGAACCCGAATGACCACCCGCACGGCGGTGGTGAGGGCAAATGCCCTGTCGGCCGTGACGCGCCGCGCAGCCCGTGGGGCAAGCGCACTCAGGGTGTTAAGACCCGCCGCGTTAAGAAGAATTCTTCCCGCCTCATCATGAGAAGGAAGAATGGCAAATAAGGAAAGGAGTTAGACAATGGCACGTTCTAGCAAAAAAGGACCGTTCGTGGACGAATACCTTCTCAAGAAGGTCGAAGCCCTCCAGAAGTCCGGCAAAAAAGAGATCATCAAGACTTGGTCTCGCCGTTCCACCATCTACCCCGCCTTCGTGGAACAAACCTTCGCGGTCTATAACGGCCACGAGCACATCACCGTCTTCGTCACCGAGGATATGGTTGGCCATAAGCTTGGCGAATTCGCTCCGACCAGGACCTTCGCCGGCCACCATGGCAACAACGCCGGCGACCAAGCGGCGAAGAAATAATGAGGAACAGAAAAATGGCTGAAGAAAAGAAAGAAAAGAAAGCCCCGGCCAAGAAGGCCGCTGCTCCCAAGAAGGAAGCCGCCCCGAAAGCGGAAGCCCCCAAAGAAGAAAAACCCGTCAAGGCGAAGAAAGCCGCCAAGAAGGAAGAAGTCAAAGAAGAGCCGAAGAAACCGGCTGCCACCGAAGCCCGCTGCATCGTCACCGGCGTTCGCGTGACCCCGCGTAAGGTTCGCCTCGTCTGCGACGTCGTCCGCGGAAAGAATGTCAAGGAAGCCCTTGCCATCCTCTCCCGCCTCAACAAAGCGGCCAGCACCCCGGTCGCGAAAGCGATCAAGAGCGCTGCCGCCAACGCCACCAACAACTTCGGCATGCAGGAAGACCTCCTCTATGTCGCGGAAATCCAGGCGGCTGACGGCCTCCGCATCAAGAGGTTTACCCCGCGCGCCAAAGGCAGCGCGAGCCCGCTGATCCGCCGCAACACGAATCTCCGTGTCGTGGTCAAGGAAAGCAAATAAGGAAGGAGCGAAAGAACTATGGGACAGAAAGTCAACCCCGTCGGCATGCGCATCGGCTTGAACCGTGATTGGAACTCCAAGTGGTATGCCAACAACCAAGAATTCAGCGAATTCCTTATCGAAGACGTCAAGATCCGCGAATTCCTCGCCAAGAAGTGCAAGGAAGCCAGCATCTCCCACGTCGAAATCAATCGTAAAAAGACCGACAAAGGCCACGCCGTCCGCGTGCTCCTCTTCGTCGCTCGCCCGGGCGTTGTCCTCGGCCAGGATGGTGCCAACATCACCAAACTCAAGGCTGAGCTCGCCAAAATCGTGAAATCCGGCACCGTCAACATCGACGTCGTCGACGTGAAGGATCCGGACCTCGATGCGACTCTCGTCGCCAACTGGATCGCCTCGGAGCTCGAAAACCGTGCCTCCTACCGCGCGACCCAGAAAAAAGCCCTCCAGCGTATGCGCAAGGCCGGCGCCAAAGGCTGCCGCACCCTTTGCTCGGGCCGCTTAGGCGGCGCCGAAATCGCCCGTTCGGAAGGCTACAAAGAGGGCGTCGTTCCTCTTCACACCCTCCGCGCGGACATCGATTTCGCCCACGTGGATGCCGCGACCGCTTACGGCCGCATCGGCGTCAAGGTCTGGGTCTGCCGCTCCTTGAACAAAGCCGAGGATGAAGCCAAGAAAGAGGCTTCCAAAGAAGAAAGAAAGGAAGGAAACCGCAATGCTGCAACCAAAGCGCGTTAAGTATCGTAGGCCGCATGGTCTCAAATACGAAGGCCACGCCAAAGGCGGCACCGAAGTCTCCTTCGGCGAATATGGTCTCCAGGCTCAGGAAGGCTGCTACCTCACCGACCGTCAGATCGAATCCGCCCGTATCGTCTTAGCCCGTTACACCGACAGGGCTGGCAAAGTCTGGATCCGCGTCTTCCCGCATCTTGCCAAAACCAAGAAGCCGGCCGAAGTTCGTATGGGTTCGGGCAAAGGCTCGCCGGAAGGCTGGGTCGCCGTCGTCAAGAAGGGGGTCATCCTCTTCGAGATCGGTGGCATCGATGGCAAGATCGCCATGGAAGCCCTCCGCTTAGCCTCCTACAAGCTCCCGATCCACTGCAAAGTGGTCAAGAGCTCCCACCAAATCAGCGCCGCGGAGCGCGCCAAGATGGCCGCCGCGCACGAGTCCTCGCTCGAGAAGATCGAAGAAGAGGACAACATGGTGAAGGAAACCGTTTCCGACACCGCTAACGAAGAACCGAAGGGAGAATAACGATGGAAGTCAAAGAATTCCGCGATTTATCGCCCGAAGAATTGGATCAGAAGATCTATGATCTCCGCGCCAACCTGTTTGAACTCCGCCGCAAGAAAGCGGTCGGCCAGCTCGAGCACGGCGAAGAGATCGCCCGCGTCCGCAAGGACATCGCGAAAGCCGAGACCGTTAAGCGCGAAAGACAGCTTAACCTCTCGAAGTAAGGAGGAAGAAACATGGCTGAAAGAAATTCCAGGACGACCCTCCAGGGCGTCGTCACCTCGGTCAAAAACGCCAAGACCATCGTCGTCACCGTTTCGACCGAACGCAACCATCCTCTTTATAACAAAAGGGTTGGTTACTCCAAAAAGTTCCATGCCCACGATGAGAATGGCATCGCCCAGCTCGGCGACGTCGTGACCATCATGGCCTGCCGCCCGCTCTCGGCGACCAAGCGCTTCCGCTTGGTTTCCGTCGACAAGAAGAAGGAGAACATCCTCGCCGCGGCTCAGGCTGAAGAAACCCTCGAAGCCAAGGAAGGCTCCGAAGCAGTCACTAAGGAGGCGGAATAATGGTCCAGAACGAAACCAACCTCGTCGTCGCTGACAATAGCGGCGCCAAATCCGTCCGCGTCTTCCGTCAGTATGGCGGTTCCCATAGGAAGGTCTCTTCCCTTGGCGACATCGTCCTCTGCGCCGTCAAAGACGCCATCCCCAACGGCAAAGTCAAGAAGAGCGACGTCGTCAAAGGCGTCATCGTCCGCGTCAAGCACCCGGTGCTCCGCGCCGATGGCTCGACCATCAGCTTCGACGACAACGCCGTCGTCATCGTTGACAACGATGGCAACCCGGTCGGCACCCGTGTCTTCGGGCCCGTCGCCCGCGAACTCCGTGACAAGGGCTATATGAAAATCGTTTCCCTTGCCAGCGAAGTCTTATAAGGAGGCACGACAATGAACATCAAAAAAGGTGATAAAGTCATCGTCATCGCCGGCGCCGACAAAGGCAAGACTGGCACCGTCCAGCGCGTCTACCCGAAACTCAACAAAGTCGTGGTGGAAGGCGTGAACGTTCACAAGAAACACAAGAAGCCGACCCAGAGCACCCCTGAGGGCTCGATCGTCGACGTCTACGTCCCCTTCGATGCGAGCAACGTCGCCCTCATCGACCCGAAGACGAAGAAAGCCACCCGCGTCCATATGGGCGAGGTCAAAGGCAAGAAGGTCAGGATCGCCAAATCCGGCGAAGTCCTTGACTAAGAAAGGAGCTATGACTAATGGCAGAAGAAAAGAAAACGACCGCCGCTAAGAAAGCTCCGGTTAAGAAAGAGGCGGCCCCGAAAAAGGCCTCCAAAGGCGTCGCCGCGAAAGCGGACATGAACCGCCTTGAAAAGAAATACAAGGAAGAGATCGTCCCGGCTCTCGTCAAAGAGTTCGGCTACACCAGCGTCATGCAGGCGCCGAAGCTCGAGAAGATCGTCCTTAACGTCGGCGTCGGCGAAGCGACTTCCAACGCGAAAGCCCTCGAAGACGCGGTCGCCAACATCGCGACCATCTGCGGCCAGCGTCCGGTCGTGACGAAAGCGAAGAAGTCCATCGCGACCTTCAAGCTCCGTCAGGGCCAGGCCATCGGCTGCAAGGTGACCCTCCGCGGCACCAGGATGTACGAGTTCTTCGACAAGCTCGTCTCCATCGCCCTTCCGCGCGTCCGCGACTTCCGCGGCGTGAGCAAGAACTCCTTCGACGGCCATGGCAACTACACCTTGGGCGTCAAAGAGCAGATCATCTTCCCGGAAATCGATTTCGACAAGGTGACCATCCACGGTCTCGACGTCGTCATCGTCACCACCGCGCAGAGCGACAAAGAAGCCTTCTCCCTCTTGGATAAGATGGGGATGCCCTTCAAGAGGTAAGAAACATGGCAAAGAAAAGCTTAGTCAACAAGGAGCAGCGCGCTCCGAAGTTCTCCACCAGGGCCTACACCCGCTGCAAACGCTGCGGCCGTCCCCATGGCGTCATCCGCAAATTCGGCCTTTGCCGCATCTGCCTCCGCGAACTCGCCTACAAGGGCGAGATCCCGGGCATGAAGAAGGCCAGTTGGTAAAAGAAAGGAGACATCTAACATGAACGCAGATCCAATCGCCGACATGCTGACCCGTATCCGCAATGCGAACGCGTTGCGCTACGAAGAGGTCTCCATGCCGAATAGCAAACAGAAAGAAGGCATCGCGAAGATCCTCAAAGACGAGGGCTTCATCAGCGACGCCAGGGTCGAAACCGTCGAAGGCCGCAAGACCTTGACCTTGACCCTCAAATACAGCGCCTCGGGCGAGAGAGTCATCTCCGGCCTCAAGCGCATCAGCAAACCGGGCCTTAGGGTTTACTCGGAAGCCGCCAAGCTCCCGCGCGTCCTCAAAGGCTTGGGCATCGCGATCGTCAGCACCCCGAAAGGCTTGCTCACCGATTCCGAGGCCCGCAAGCAGAACGTTGGCGGAGAAGTTCTCTGCTACGTCTGGTAATTAGGAGAAACAGTAACAATGGCACGTATCGGATTTAAACCCGTCGTTCTTCCTGCCGGCGTCACCGCCGAAGTCAAGGAAGGCGCCATCGCTGTCAAGGGTCCCAAAGGCGAATTAAGCGTCTCTTTCCCGAAAGAGTACGTGAGCGTCGAGGTGAACGGCAGCGAACTCGTCGTCAAAAACCTTAGCGACGAGCAACAAGCCATGGAATGCCATGGCACGGCGAGAGCCAACATCGCGAATGCGGTCAAAGGCGTCGCCGAAGGCTTCAAGAAGGAGCTTGAGATCTCGGGCATCGGCTACCGCGCCCAACTCCGCGGCACCAATCTCGTCCTCAACGTCGGCTTCTCCCACGAAGTCGTCCTTGCCCCGCTCGCGGGTGTGAAGATCTCCGTCCCTGACGAAACCCACATCACCGTCGAAGGCATCGACAAACAGGCCGTCGGTCAGATGGCTGCCCTCATCCACGACACCAAGAGGCCAGAACCTTATGGCGGCAAGGGCATTAAATACAAAGGCGAAGTCATCATCCGCAAGGAAGGCAAACGCGCCGCTGCCGGTGGTAAGAAATAAGGAGAAAGACCATGATTGCAAAAGAATCTCGCACCGCGGTCCGTCAGAGGAAACACCTCCGCGTCCGCGCGAAGATCACTGGCACGGCCGAAAAGCCGCGTCTCTGCGTCTTCCGCTCCAATAAGCACATCGAAGCCCAGATCATCGATGACGTCAAAGGCGTCACCCTCGTCTCCGCTTCCTCCACCCAGCTCAAGCTTGCCGATGGCGGCAATTGCGAAGGCGCCAAGAAAGTCGGCGCCGAGCTCGCCAAGAAGGCGGTTGCCAAAGGCATCAAGACCGTTGCCTTCGACCGCAATGGCTACCTCTATCACGGCCGCGTGGCCGCGTTAGCCGACGCTGCCCGTGAAGGCGGCCTCGAATTCTAAGGAGAACACCGATGGAAGAAACTAAAGTCCAGGCCCAAGAAAACGTTGAGGCCAAAGCTTCGGATAACGGCGAAAAGGCCGGCTTCCGCGGCAACCGTGGCGGCTACGAGCCCCATGGATCCGTCTCCGCCGCCCGTCCGGGCGACCGCAAATTCGGCAACCACAAAGGCCGTCCTTCGGAACGCCGTGGTGGCCGTGGTGGCTTCCGCCGCAGCGAGGAACCCAAATACCTCGAGCGCGTCGTTGAGATCAACCGCATCTCCAAGACGACCGCCGGCGGCAAGAATATGCGCTTCTCCGCGCTCGTCGTCATCGGCGATGGCCATGGCAAATATGGCTTCGCCAATGCGAAATCCGGCGAAGTCCCCGATGCCATCAAGAAGTCGCTTGCCCAAGCGCAGAAGAAAATGTATCGCATCCACATCGTCAAAGGCGGCACCATCGCCCACGAAGTGGAAGGCAAATTCGGTGCGACGAAAGTCGTCTTGAAGCCCGCTCGCCCGGGTACCGGCATCATCGCCGGTGGCGCGGTCCGCGCCATCCTCGAGCTCGCCGGCATCAAGAACGTCGTCTCGAAGGTCTACGGCTCCCGCACCTCGATCAACGTCATCCGCGCGACCGCCGCCGGCCTTGAGCAGCTCAAGGACTATGGCAAGACCATGGTTCTCCGCGGCCTCAAGACCGAAGAAGAAATCAAAGCGCTCCAGCCCAAACCCGCTCCCAAAGCGGCCCCGAAGGCTGATACGAAAGGAGACAAAGAATAATGGCTTCCTCTCTGTCCTCGCTCGCCGTCGTTAGCGGCAGCAAAAAAGACCACTTCGTCAAAGGTCGTGGCCGTGGTACTGGAAACGGCAAAACCGCCGGCAAAGGCACCAAAGGCCAGGGCGCGCACAACCACACCAAGAAAGGCGGCTTCGAAGGCGGCCAGAACCCGCTCTATCGCCGCTTGCCGAAGTTCGGCGCCCGCAAGACCCACACTGGCGTGAAGACCGTTTACGCCACCGTCAACCTCGAAAAGCTCAACCTCTTCAAAGAGGGCAGCACCGTCACCGCGGTAGAGCTCAAAGAGGCCGGCTTAGTGAAAAAAGAATTCTCCGGGGTTAAAATCCTTGGAAACGGCACGCTCAGCAAGAAGTTGACCGTCAAGGCCAACGCCTTCTCCGCGTCCGCCAAAGCCGCGATTGAAAAAGTCGGCGGCACCGCTGAGGTCATTCAGTAATGAAAAAGTTCGTCTCGATCTTCAAGAACAAGGAAATCGTCGGCCGTATTTTCTTCACGGTCATGGTCCTCTTTGTCATTAGGATCGGGGCGGCCATCACGGTCCCGGGCATCTCGGCAACCGAAGAGTTGCAGAATGCCATGAATTCGGGCAACGCGATCTCGCTCATGAACCTTCTTGGAGGTGGTGCGTTAAGCAACTTCTCCATCTTGGCTCTGGGCGTTTCGCCGTATATTACCGCTCAGATCATCATTCAGCTTCTCTCCAAAGACGTCCTCCCCGCGTTAACCGAGCTTTCCAAGCAAGGCGAATACGGGCGCAAGAAGAGCGAGATGGCGACCCGCTATCTCACGATTCTCCTGGGCGCGGTCCAAGCCTACGGCATCATCCGGACCATGGAGAACAACAACTACATCACCTTCTCCGATTCCTTCCCGACGGGCTTCTGGCGTTACGCCTATCTCGTCACCGTCATGATCGCCGGCGCCATGTTAATGATGTGGCTTGGCGACCAGATCACCGAGAAGGGCTTAGGGAATGGTATCTCGATCATCATCTTCGCTGGCTGCGTCCGCAGCCTTCCGGTCCAAATCTCGACCGCTTGGAGCAAGTGGGTGAGCCAGAACATGAACCATGGGGCGAACGACCTCTTGAAGGGTTCGTTCCAATTCGTGCTCTATCTCCTCTTGATCATCCTAATCACCGGCTTCGTCGTCTTCATTGAGCTCTCGAAGAGGAAGATCCCCGTCCAGCACGCTGGCAAAGGCCAGTCGCAGGCGATGGCCAAGGCAAGCTTCTTGCCCTTAAAGGTCAACTCCGCCGGCGTCATGCCGATCATCTTCTCCAGCTCGATCTTAACGGCGCCGAGCGTCATCGCGAGCTTCATCTCCGCGGAGGCCGCCAACGCCGAGTGGTTGAACATCTTCAATTATTCCCACCTTTACCAAATGCCCTCCATCCAGGGCTGGGATTGGTACATGCCTTGGGGCCTCATCATCTACACGGTATTGAACTTGGTCTTCGCCTTCTTCTATGCCCAGATGCAGATCGACCCGGCCACCATGGCGGAGAACTTCCAGAAGAACGGCTCTTACATCCCGGGCATCCGCCCAGGCAAAGAGACCGAGCGCTACGTCGCCAAAGTCCTCAACCGAGTGACCTTCATCGGCGCCTTCGCGCTCGCCTTCATCGCCGCCTTGCCGATCATCCTCACCTTAAGTGGCGTCTTCGGCAATCAGACCAACCTTGCCGTCGGCGGCACGGGCATCATCATCATCGTCGGCGTCTGCTTAGAGGTGAACGCCCAGATCGATGGCTTGCTCGCCGGCAAATCATTCGAAGAAGTCCAAGGAGGCATCTAAACCATGCTTAATATCATCTTGATGGGCCCGCCGGGCGCTGGCAAAGGCACGCAAGCCGTCACCATCGCCGACGAATTCAAAATCCCCCACATCTCGACCGGAGACATGTTCCGCGAGGCAATCGCGAACGGCACCCCCGTCGGCTTGAAGGCGAAAGCCATCATCGATGCGGGCGGACTCGTTCCCGATGAGGTCGTTTGCGAACTCGTCAAAGAACGCCTCTCCCAGAAAGACTGCGAGCATGGCTATCTCTTGGATGGCTTCCCCCGTACGATCCCCCAGGCCGAAGCCCTCGCCGAAATGGGCCCGAGCATCGGCCGCCCCGTCAGCTTGGTGCTGAACATCTCCGTCCCCTCGGAGGTCCTCTTGGACCGCATCGCGGGACGCCGGGTCTGCCCCAAATGCGGCGCTTCCTACCACATCCGGAACATGAAGCCGAAAGTGGAAGGGGTCTGCGACCGCTGCGGGTCAAAGCTCATTCAGCGCAAAGACGACAACCCAGAGTCCTTCAAGGTCCGTCTCGAGAACTACTTCCAGTCCACCGAGCCGCTCCTTGCCTTCTACGAGAAGAGCGGGTTGCTCCATTCCTTCGATGGAAATGGCAACCCCAAAGCCCTTCACGATGCGATCGCATCTCTTCTTGAGGCGAACAAGTGATCATCATCAAGTCCCCTCGGGAAATCGAGGCGATCCATCAAGCCGGCCTCGTCGTGGCCAAGGTATTCCAAGAACTTGACGCATTTCTTAGGCCGGGCGTGAGCACCCAGGACGTCAATGACCTCGTTGAGAGGGTCATGGCCGAAAACGGTGCCCGCTCGGCCGAGAAAGGCTATTGCGGCTATCCGGCCGCGGCCTGCGTCTCGGTCAACGAACAATTGGTGCACGGCATCCCTTCCCCCAAGCGAATCCTTCACGATGGCGACATCGTGAGCGTCGATCTCGTCGCGGAGAAAAACGGCTTCATGGGCGACGCTTGCCGCACCTACGTGATCGGCATCGCCGGCGAAAGGCAGAAGAAGCTCGTCGAAGCGACCGAAGAATGCTTCTGGAACGCGATGAAGCTCGTCAAACCGGGCGTCCATCTTGGCGACGTTGGGCATGAGATCGAGCTCACCGCGAAAAAACACGGCTACACCGTGGCTAGGGATTACACCGGTCATGGCATCGGAACCTCGATGCACGAAGACCCATACATCCCCAACTATGGCACGCCGGGAAGCGGCCCCATCCTCCGTGAAGGAATGACCATCTGCATCGAACCGATGCTTCTAGAAGGAAGAAGCGACCTCCGCGTCTTAAAAGACGGATGGACGGCCGTTGCAAAAGATGGTAAACTCACGTGCCACTATGAGAACACGCTCGTAGTGACGTCCTCCGGGTATCGAATCCTGACGATGCTTGATGAAGAAAAGGAAGAAAGGGGGCTAACTATTTGAGCAAGGAAGATTGCATTGAAGTTGAGGCGACGGTGTTGGAATGCCTTCCCAACACCATGTTCAAGGTGAAACTCGCCAATGGCGCCGTGGTCCTAGCCTGCGTTTCGGGTAAAATTCGGATGCATTACATCCGCATTCTCCCCGGCGATCGGGTCACCGTCCAATTCTCACCTTATGATTTAACACGCGGGCGCATCACGTTCCGTTATCGGAACTGATCATCCAAAACACTAGGAGTAAATTTATGAAAGTCAGACCTTCTGTCAAGCCGATCTGCGACAAATGCAAAGTGATTCGGCGCCATGGCAAAGTCATGGTCATTTGCTCCAACCCTAAGCACAAACAGCGCCAGGGCTGAGCGAAAGAAAGGAAACGTAAACCAATATGGCACGTATTGTCGGGGTTGATATCCCCAATGAGAAGCGCGTCGTCGTCTCCCTTACCTACATCTATGGTATCGGTCCCTCGACCGCCAAAAAGATCCTCGCCGCCGTCAAAGTCGACGAAGACATCCGCGTCAAGAATTTGACCGACGCCCAGTTGACCGCGATCCGTAACGAAGTCGCGAAATACCACACCGAGGGCGACCTCCGCCGCGAAGTCGCGCTCAACATCAAACGCCTCACCGAAATCGGCTGCTATCGTGGCATCCGTCATCGCCGTGGCCTTCCGGTCCGTGGCCAGCGCACCCGCACCAACGCCCGTACCCGCAAAGGTAAGAGGAAGACCATCGCCAACAAGAAAGAGGCCACCAGGTAAGGAGGAGATCGAATCATGGCAAACGCTAAGAAATCCACGACTGCCCGCAAGAAGAAGATCAAGCGCTCCTTCACCCGCGGCGTCGCCCACATCCACGCCACCTTCAACAACACCATCGTCACCATCACCGATCCGCAGGGCAATGTCATCGCCTGGCAATCGGCTGGCGGACTTGGCTACAAAGGCGCGAAGAAATCCACCCCGTTCGCGGCGCAGCTCGCCGCGCGTGCGGCTGGCAAGGCCGCCTTCGATCAGGGCCTTCGCCAGATCGATGTCGAAGTCAAGGGCCCTGGCCCCGGCCGCGAATCCGCCATCCGCGCTCTCCCGACCGTCGGACTTCAGGTCCTCTCCATCGAAGACACCACGCCGGTTCCCCACAATGGTTGCCGTCCTCCAAAACGGCCGCGCGGCTAGTCATTAGCCCCACCCACATCGCTACAAAACCATTAGGAGGAATCATATACAAATGGCAAACATCAAAACTTCCGATTCCGTCGAAGAAATCAAGCTTCCAGATCCCTTTGAGCAGATCGGCATGGACATCGCCGTCAATGACGAGAACGAACACTATGCGAAGATCGTCGTGAAACCCTTGGAGCGTGGCTTTGGCCTCACCCTTGGGAACGCCCTCCGCCGCGTCCTTCTCTCCGCCCTTCCCGGCGCTTCCGTCTACGCCGTCTCCATCGAAGGCGTCCGTCATGAGTTCTCCGCGATCCCGGGCGTCGAAGAAGACGTCACCGCGATCGTCTTGAACCTCAAAGACCTCGTCTTAAAATCCACCGACTCGTCCCATGAGCCCAAGCGCATCGAAGTCGACGTTCAGGGTCCTTGCACCTTGAAGGCCGGCGACCTTGATATGCCGGCGTTCCTCGAAGTCGTCAACAAAGACCTCGAGATCGCCCACCTCAACGAAGAAGGCCACATCAAGATGACCATCTTTGTCGGCGCGGGCAGGGGATACGTCACCTCGGATCAGAACAAGATCAACCGCGGCATCAAAACCGTGGGCGTCATCGCCACCGACAGCAACTACTCGCCGGTGACCAAAGTCGCCTATCTCGTCGAACCGACCCGTGTCGGTCATGACTCCAACTTCGACCAGCTCACCCTTGAAGTGACCACCAACGGCTCCATCAAACCGCACGAAGCGGTCGCGATGGCGGCGCAGCTTCTCGTCGCGCACTTTAATGAATTCACCAAACTCGATGAACTCGTGAAGTCCTATAAGCTCGTCAAAGAGGAAGTCAAACCCGAAGACAACAAATACCAGGGCATGTTGATCGAAGAACTCGATCTCAGCGTCCGGAGCAACAACTGCCTTAAGAGGGCGGGCATCTCCACCGTCATGGAACTCACCCAGCGTTCCGAAGATGAGATGATGAAGGTCCGCAACCTCGGCAAGAAGTCGCTCAAAGAAGTCAAAGAAAAGCTCGCCGAAATCGGCCTCCATTTCCGCGACTACGTAGGAGAATAAACAATGGCAGCACAAGGTAGAAAGAACGTTCACGGCAAAGCCGGCGTCCGTTTCAAGGCTGGCTATACCGCCTCGAAGAACAAATCGATGCTCCGCAACGTCGTCACCGACTTGGTGATGAACGGCCAGGTCCAGGTGACCTCGGGCGTCGTCAAGGAACTCAAGACCCTCGCCGACAAGCTCATCACCCTCGGTAAGGATGGCAGCTTAAGCGCCCGCCGCAAGGCCGCGAGCATCTTAAGGAGCGAAGAGTCCGTCAAGAAGCTCTTCGACGACCTCGCGAAGAAATTCGAGAAGCGCAGTGGCGGCTACACCCGCGCCATCAAGCTCGGCAACCGCCGTGGCGATGACGCCGAAGTCGTCTTGGTCAGCTACGTCGACTAATC
>CAMGZU010000010.1 GCA_946183085.1 uncultured Erysipelotrichaceae bacterium
CTGACCGAAGAGCAATTGGCGGTCGTTTCGGGTGGTGGCATCTGCAGCACGAAGAAATTCACCTGCCCGAAGTGCGGCTCCAAAAACGTCAAAACCAAGTACAACGAGAACTCCATCAACACCTGGTATGGCAACGATTGCCAGGATTGCGGGCTCCATTGGAACGTTGACGCCTGATTCGCAAAACATCCATTCGACAGACAACAAAAATGGCGACCGGTTTTCCCGCGTCGCCTTTTCCTTATTCTCAAATCAAGAAGAGCACCATGCCAAGGATCGCGATGACGATCTGAATGATGTCCGGCAGGGTCGGCTTCTTGCGATAAGCGATGCAGCCGATGATGAGGCCGAAGACCATCGCCCCGCCATTGGAGAGAGGGAAGAGGATGGAAGCCGGGACCTTGTCGGCATAGGAATATTGAAGGAACATGCCAACGCTGTTGACTAAGCCATAAAGGAAGGCGAAAAGTAAGCCCCAGCGGTTGAGCAAAAGCTTGGTCTCATCCTTCTTTAAGAACGACATCACCAAGAAAGAAAGAGAACTGAGGACGGCGATCCAGGCGTACATGTAAAACATGTATTTTTTGATGGAGAGCCCTTCGCCCGAGACGATGTGGATTTTGTTGACCGAGCCGAAAAAGCCGTTGGCGAGGAAAACTCCCGCGCAGAGAAACCAGAAAATGAGCCTGGATTTCTGATTGTTTTTGCGGTCAAAGATAATTGGGACGAACAAAGCGAGCAAGACGAGGACCAAGCCGATGATGTGGGCGGCCTTCACTTCTTCTTGGAAATAAGTGACCCCGAAAAGATAGGCGACGCTCATGTCGCCGGCGACGTTGAATAAGGTGTAGACCTCAACCCTTCCTAAGGCCAAGGCCTTGATGCCGGCGATCTGCAGAGCGATTTGGATGACGCCGGCGATTCCGGCATAAAGAAGCGTGTACCACGAAAAGCCAAGCTGGAAGCCGTTGAGCGACAAAAACACCAAGGCGCCCGTCAAAGAGAAGACGGCGCAGAAAAACAGAATGCTTTGATAGCTTTTGCCGTTTTTCCCCTGATAGGCATTGAGGGCGATAAACTGTCCGCCGAACAAAACGGTGGAGAGGATGATCAAGGAATATTCCAACATTGGACGGGGGTCATTATATAACTAAGACGAGGGGATAAGAAAAACCTCCTAGCCGCAGCAAGGAGGCTCTTGTCAGGAAACGGATTAGTGACCTTTGCTGGTGTAGGCCAGGCGGAGCTTTTTGCCCTTGACCTCCACGACCATGAAGTAGGGTTCGATGCGCTCCTTCTGTTCGCCGAACTCGTCCTCGTAATTGCCTTTCTGGAAGACGTCTTCGGTGCTATTGACCTGCGCCAAGAGGCTGTTGCCGTATTCCAAAGCGTCCGCGCCTTTGGCGAATTGGTCTTGGATCTCCTCGATGTGGCCGTCTGGGTAGACGAAGACAACCCTATAGTGTTTTTCCATGCGGTTTTCTCCTGTTTGAATACATTAAATTTACGGGTTTTCGAAAAGCATTGCACTAGGGAGTTTGTTCGCAAGAAGCAAAAAGCCCTCGCTTAGTTGTGAATAACACAACCAAATGTTACAATTCTTCCGACAAAGAAAAGTCGTTAAAACTCGGAACGGAGGCCTCGCAAATCTGGACACAGAAAGCGAGGTGATTCCATTGAGAGATGATCTGAAAAAGGCCTTGGACCTGATGAAGATCGCCTTGATTTGCCTCTTATTTGCTTTGATGGCCCTGCTATTAAAATGAAAAGAGCCCCTTGACGACTAGTCCCAACTAAGTGTCTGCGAGGCTCCGTTCTTCTGGTTTCAGTATAACGTTTTTTCTCAGAAAAGGAATACCCATGCCCAAAGATTCCATCGGACCCAGAATCAAAGCCCTAAGAAAGGGCAGGGGCCTCACCCAAGAGCAGCTCGCCAAAGACCTTGGCTATTCGCACAAGTCCGTTGTCACCCACATCGAAAAAGGGGAGTCGGAGATGTCTTACGAAAAGATCCTTCTTTTGCTTAGGACCTACCACATCGACGCCAATGAGCTATTTGATCAAAAATACATCGACAGGATCGACGATTTGCTTGGTGAAGAACGGAATAAGGCGAAACACGACAAAGTCGTCGTCTATCTCCATGGGCTCCATGGCTCCGCCAAAGAGATTGATGAATATCGCTTCCTTTCGAAATGGTACGACCTCAAGGGTTTGGATTATGAAGACGGGAACCCTTGGGAAGTGGGGCCCATCATCCAAGCCAAGTTCAAAGAGCTGATCGCCCCATATAAAGAAGTCGTCGTCATCGCGAATTCCATCGGCGCTTTCTACGCCTATGAATATCTGGGCGACTTCCCAATCGATCACGCCTTCTTCATCTCGCCGATAGCCAGCATGTCCAAGATTCTTTTCGACTACATCTTCACGGGGCAAGTGAGCGAAAAAGAGCTGGAGGAGAAGAAGTTCGTCACCGCGCCAGACGGCACCCTTCTTTCTTATGACTTTTTCAAAAAATACCGGGGCAACGATTACCATGGGCGTTGGGATGTTGAGACCGATCTTCTCCGTGGCTCAAGGGATGAGCTCGTCTACATTGAGAACCTCGAGGATTTTCTAAAGGCCCACCCACAATCCAAACTGACGATTCTTGAAGGTGCGGAACACTATATCCACGACAAAGAAGAGATGGACTTCGTCCGCGATTGGATCGCCCGCACGTTGAGGGTTTGAAAGAATCTGCCCGGTGCGATAATGCTCCTCATGAAGATCGATTATCGCAAAGCGACGTTAGAAGACCTCCCCCAAGTCATGGAAGCAGTGGAGGATTCCCGGGCATTGTTAAAAGACCAAGGGAATGGGCAGTGGCAAGACGGCTATCCCAACCAAAAGGATTTTGAAAACGACATCAACAATGGCCGCCTTTTCGTTTTGTCAGACCGCGAAGACACCAAGCAGATCGCGGGGGTGATGGCCCTAACCTATTACGAAGAGGACTATCACCATCTTTACGAAGGCAAATGGCTGAGCGAGCTCCCTTATATGGTGATGCACCGCGTCGCCCTCAAAAAGAAATACCGGGGCCAAGGCTATGGCAAAGATCTGTTCGCCGCTTTTGCTGAACAAGCGAGAAAAGAAGGCTTTCGCTCCCTTCGCATCGATACCCACGAAGGCAACGCCATCATGCGTCACTTACTAAAACAGGCGGGTTTTACGCTTTGCGGCCGGGTCATTCTCCCACCCCACAAAGACCGCATGGTATTTGAACGGATTTTAGAGGAATAAGCGTTTCACGCTATAATGAAGGCAACACGGATCTTCGCCAAGGAGGAGAAACGATGAAAGCCAAAGTGTTTTTGGGACTTAGAATCGCGGGAACGGTCCTCGCCTTTTTCAATGCGCTGATGTTTTTTGCCTTAAGGCCTTGCTGGAGCGGGATCTCCAGCACCTTGGGCTATAAAGGTGGGGCCAACACCTTCCTTTATAACCTTCCGATTGCCATCTGCGTCTTCCTCTTCTTGCTTCTTCTTTCCGATCTCATCCTCAAAAAGATCTTTAAGAAGGATTGGCTTCAGATTCTTTTCCTCTCCCTTCACATCGTCTTCTTAATCGCCATCATCGTGATCATCGCCTTGGGCGGCCTCGATTACATGCGCTTCGTCTGGCCGAAGTTCTTCGTCTCCGTCGCCGCGACGACGATCCTCGTCCTCCTCTATCTCCTCCTCTTCGTCTATCCGAAGACCTTCCTTAAAGACAATCCCTTCTTCAAATACGGGACCTTGGGCCTCGCCTCGCTCCTCGCCATCTCCCTTTTGACCAACTTCACCCTCAACTGGATCACCTGTAACCCCGTCGTCTATGCGGTGGAGGACAACTATCAGATCGTCTTCTCCACCAACACCAACGCGACCGGCTGGGTCGAAGTCGGGGGCAAGAAGTATTACGACACCTATAACGGCACCGCGAAGACCTACGAACGCATCCACAAGATCGAGGTTCCGATGAGCGCGCTGGACGCAAGCAAGGAGTACACCGTCCATACCCAGAAGACGATTTATGCCGGACCCTTTGGCGGCTGGCTTGGCCGCGACATCTCCCAAACCGTCTCCTTCAAGCCGGTGAATGCGAATGACGGCATCCAATACCTTTCCTTCAGCGACATCCACATGAACTTATCGCAAGCCGCGAAGACCGCCTCCTTCGTGGAGAATTACGACTTCCTCGTTTTGGCGGGCGACATCATCTCGGATGTTGAGACCTTTGATGACGCGAACTTCAACAACGAAGTGGCCTATGCCATCACCAAAGGCCAGATCCCCGTCGTGTATGCGCGTGGCAACCACGACATCAAAGGCCGTTATGGCCAAGAGCTCCACAAGTTCGTCGGCGCGAAAGGGGACCGCTTCTATTACAACTTCTATTTCCGCGACATCTATGGCTTGGTCTTAGACCTTGGCGAAGACCACGATGACGATTGGTGGGAATACTATGGCACCGCCGACTATTCCAAATATCACGACGAGCAGATCGCCTATCTTGAGAAAGAAATCGCCAAGAAAGAATATGAGTATTATCCCTACCGCCTCGTCGTCTCCCACATCCCGATCCCCTTCGTGAACTACCGCTTGAACCACGAATACGTGAAGAAGACGATGACCTCATTGCTTAACCAGATGGACATCGATATGTATCTGTGCGGCCATCAGCATCAACTGATGATCTTTGAGCCAGGCCTCATCACCCCGTTCACTTCTTTGTCCTATAACCCGAATTACAAGAACAAGAAATACGGTGGCTATCTTACCGACTTCAATTTCCCTTCCTTCATGGTCAGCAAGCAGGGCTTCACCTTCTCCGACCCCACCGACATCACGGGCGCGAAGAGCCACATCGGCTTCTACGTGGACGTGAACCTAAGGACGCGTAAACAATACTGCCATTACCTCAACAGCCGGGGCGAGAAAGTCGACGTGATGAACATGTTCTATGACAAGAGCTATGGCAAAGACATCGCGATCGATTTGGACACCAAGGCCTTCTTGCCTTCGAACGCTTGATGAAGACGATTCTCGAAACGAAAAGACTCTTGCTTCGCGAAATGGGCGAAGACGATTTTGCCGCGCTCAAAAAGGTCATCTTCGATCCCGGCCTTCGGAATTGTGGAGGGGGACGCGACTATTAGAAATAGTTATTTCTATCGCCAAGCTTCCCCGAGAGGTGGATAATGTGCACTTGTCATGGTTGCGACGTTGATCATTTCTTTAACGACCTTCCTCTTGGTGGCCTTATCCACCGTTTTCTTTCCGACCATCAAGCTCGGGAAGATCCATCTGAGCACCTATTGGCTGATCGCTTTGCTCGGCGCGATCCTCCTCACCGCGACCTCGCTCGCCCCAATTGAGGAAACCGGCAGGCAATTGATCGCCGAGCGCAGCGTCAACCCCCTCAAGATCCTCGTCTTGTTTTTCTCGATGACCATCCTCTCGATCTACCTTGATGAGGTGGGTCTTTTCCGTTATCTTGCGAGCCTTGCCACCCGCAAAGCCAAGCACAGCCAGCTGGACCTCTTTTTCATCTTCTATACCCTGACCTCGGTTTTGACCGTCTTCACCTCGAACGACATCGTCATTTTGACGTTGACGCCCTTCCTTTGTTTCTTCGCCAAACACGCGAAGATCAACCCTTTGCCCTATCTCATCGCCGAATTCGCCGCGGCCAACACTTGGTCCATGATGTTCATCATCGGCAACCCGACCAACATCTATTTGGCGACCTCCGCGGGCATCGGCTTCGTCGATTATTTCAAGATCATGGCGGTCCCGACCATCTTTGGCGGCATCGTCGAGCTCTTTGTCCTCTTCCTGGTCTTCTATCCCAAATACCTCAAGAACCCCATCAGCACCTCCGAGGAGAAATACGAGATCGAGAGCAAACCGGACTTCATCGTCGGCGTCTCCCTCCTCGCGGTTTGTTTGGTCCTCATGGTGATTTCCAGCTACGTCCAGTTAGAGATGTGGCTGATTTCCTTTGGCTGCGCGACCTTGCTCCTCGTCGTCTCTTTGAGCTTCCGTCTGACGACCCACAAACATTGGAATTATCTGACCGACTCCTTTAAGCGGTTGCCCTATCCTTTGATTCCTTTCATGCTTTCGATGTTTGTCGTGGTGGTGGCCTTGAATGAGCAGGGGATCGCCGCCAAACTCGGGGAGTTCTTGAATGGCTTAGACCCGATTTGGGCGTATGGCTACGCCTCCTTCTTCGCCTCGAACCTCATCAACAACATTCCGATGAGCATTCTTTTCTCCTCGCTTCCCTCCGCCTTGACGGGCAAAGCCTTCGCTCAAGCGATCTTCGCCTCGATCATCGGGAGCAACATCGGGGCCTTTTTGACGCCGATCGGCGCCTTGGCGGGCATCATGTTCTCGTCGCTTCTTAAGAAATACGAAGTGAAATTCTCCTTCCTCGACTTCTTGAAATATGGCGTCCTCATCGCCATTCCGACCATTTCCGCCGCCTTGCTTGGCTTGTTCTTGATTTCATTGGTGTGGTAAGGGATGCCCCACGCGTTCTCTTTTTTATTCACTTTTTCGTTTTTCGTTTAAAATGAGGCAAACAGGGAGGAGAACTATGAAACCCTTCAAACTATTCACCTTGGGCTTGCTTTCTTGCGGCATGCTCCTCGCCGGATGCGGCAACGCCGAATCCCC
Source organism: uncultured Erysipelotrichaceae bacterium (assembly GCA_946183085.1). Classification (GTDB taxonomy): domain Bacteria; phylum Bacillota_I; class Bacilli_A; order RFN20; family CAG-826; genus Alloenteromonas. The sequence continues at coordinate 6,708 of CAMGZU010000010.1, forward strand.
GGCGACTCCATCGGGCAGCGACCCATCGACCCCATCCGGCCCTAGCGACCCCTCCACCTCCACCAACACCATTCTTCCGTTCTTGAATGTGGGCCAGGTCCGCTTCGACATCATGGGCGACGATCTTGGCGGCTGGAAGTTTGGCGATCAAACGATCGTCAGCAAAACCCCGATGCCTTTGGGCACTGGGCCACTGATCGCAACAGGGCCGCTGAACAAAGCGGCGTATCACTTCATCGTCGTCGCGGAAGGCAAAGTGGCGAATGGCGTGGTCTCAAGCCGGGCGGTCAGTCTCAGCTCGTCCATCGAAAAAGAGAGCCTCAGCGCCTTCCTTTCCGACTTTGCGAGCGTCTATCTCGGCGACGCCCAAAACGGAGGCAGAGCCTACGTCGCCATTTCCGATGGCGGCAGCACCCCGCTTTGGACCAAAGGCTTGAACGAGGATCTCGACAAAGCGATCCAAAAGCAGGTCAATGCGACCAATTAAGATCATCAACCAACGAAGGCCGTCCATTTGGGCGGCTTTCCTTTATAATTTTTAGAAGACGGAGGCTTTCTATGAAATCCTTAAAAATCATCCAAGTCTTAGCCAAGATCATGTGGATTCTCTCCCGGATCGCTTTCATCGCCTGCATCGTCGGAGCGTCGCTTTGCTTCGTGGGCATCATCGTCTTCTCGGCGACCAAAGACGTCGTGGTTTACGAAGGGCAGAGCTTCAGCGTTCTCTTGGCCGATCGCGGCGCCCCAGAATCCAGCGTCTATTCCGCGCTCATCACGGGCCTCATCGTCTCGGGCGTCGGCATATATTTAGGCAAAATCAACGAGATCTTCTTCAAGAAGGAGATCGCCTTGGGCACGCCTTTTAAGAAAGAAGTCGTCTCCGAGATGCGGAAGCTCGCCATCAGCAATATCGTCGCCTCGATCGGGATGGGGATCTTATGCGCCATCGCGCTTTCGATCGTCGCGGCCATCTATCGCTATGACTCTGGCTTCCATCTCGAATTCTTCAGCACCGTTGGCTATGGCATCTCGCTTTTGATCCTCTCTTTGTTCTGCGACTATGGCGCGGAGCTGGAAGAGAAGAAGGCGGCGCCAGAGCCCATCGAAGAGCCTACAAATGAATAAGAAACTCGAAACAAAACGCCTCATCCTCCGCTCGATCAAAGCAAGCGACGCCGAGCCGATGTTTTCGAATTGGGCCAACGACCCCGAAGTCACGAAATACCTGACTTGGAACCCCCACGAAAGCGTGGACGTCACCAAGATGATCGTCTCGCATTGGCTCAAAGAAGAGGAAGACCCGAAGACCGTCCGCTTCGTGATCACCGTCAAAGGGAACGACGAGCCAATCGGTGTGATTGACGTCGTCGGCTACCATGGTGGCGACCCAGAAATCGGCTATTGTTTGTCGAGGAAGCATTGGGGCAAAGGCTATATGACCGAGGCTTGCCAAGCGGTCATGGACCATCTTTTCTCTTTGGGGCACCAACGCATCTTGATTGACGCCGCGGAAGACAACATTGGCAGCAACCGCGTCATCGAAAAATGCGGGTTCCGCTTCGTGGGCAAAGAACACACCTCCGCCTTCAAAGAAGCGCCCGTGACGCTAAACCATTATGAAATCCTTCGACCCGACGCCGACGGAAAGCGTTAATCAAAAGAGCTACCGCATCCTCAGACCCCTTGGCCATGGCAAAGGGGGCTATTCCTTGCTCGCCATGGGGGAGAAGGGCTTTGTCGTCCTCAAAAAGATCCACCATGAGCCTTGCTCCTATTATCAATTCGGGAACAAGCTCCAAAGCGAGCTTCATGACTATCGCCGCCTCAAGGAAATCGGCATCCGCATGCCGCTTCTTTTGGACGCGGACGAAAGCAAAGAGATCCTCGTGAAGGAGTATCTTGAAGGCAAGACGATCGCCGAAGAGATCGAAGAAGGGGAAGACATCTCCGCCTATCTCCCACAGATCGAGGAGATGGCCGAATGCGCAAAAGCGAATGGCCTCAACATCGATTACTATCCCACCAACTTCATCGTGAAGGATGGCTTGCTTTATTACATCGATTACGAATGCAACGCGTATATGGAGGAGTGGAGCTACCCCGTTTGGGGCAAGAAATATTGGGTCAAAGAAGAGCTGGTTAAGCAAAATTGAATCGTATGATACAATCCACTCCTAAGAATGGCGCAGAAGTACTTTGACCCCAAGCCAACGCGTTATCCCTTTCCCGAGCAGACCGACCAGCATTATCTGGTCGTGAAGAAGGATCGGGGCTACGTCTTTGACGAATCTTATCCCTATGTGGACGAGTCCAAGCCCTTTTTACGGAAGAGGAAGTTGGTCGGCCTTTTGCTGCGCCTCATCGTCTTCCCAATGACCCGCGTCAAACTGAGCCTCCGCATCAAAGGCAAGAAGAACATCCGCAAATACCGCGAGGTCATCAATGGCGGCGCGATCGGCGTCTCCAACCACGTGAACATGTGGGATTACCTCGCGATCCTCGCGGCCTTGAAGCCGAAAAAGCCCGCCATCTTGGCCTGGGGCAAAAACATCAACGGCGAATCGGGAACCTTGATGCGTCTGGTGGGTGGCATCCCGATCCCCGATCACGATCTCAAAGCGACCAAAGTCTTCTTGGAAGAAAGCGAGAACCACGTCAAAAACGGCGGCTTTCTCCAAATCTATGCCGAAGGCAGCATGTGGGAATATTACGCGCCCATCCGCCCCTTCAAGACGGGCGCGGCCTATTACGCGGTCAAATGCGGACGCCCGATCATCCCGATGGCCTTCTCTTACCGCAAACCCACGAAACTACGAAGACTCTTCGGCCCCCTTGGCTCCTTGACCTTAACCATCGGGGAACCGATTTACCCCAACCCTGACCTCAAGGGGCAGAAAGCCCAAGACGAGCTGACGATCCGCGTCCATGACGAGGTTTGTCGCCTCGCGAGCATCGAGCCCGAAAAGAACCCCTATGGCGCCTTGTTCCATAACGACAAGCGCGTCGATTACTACCAATAAGCCGTTTCTTATGCTCGACCGATTCCCCAAATTCGATATGAAGATGAAGCCCAAGCGTCCGAAGCTTCGCCTCCTTTCCTATTTGATTGCCCTCCCGCCGGTTTTGTCCCATAAGGCCAAACTCAGGAAGACGAACATGAAGGGCATCAAGCCCCCTTATATCCTTTTGGGCAACCACAACGCCTTCATGGACATCAACGTCCTCTCGGTCATCACCTTCCCGCATCTTTTGAACTATGTGATCGCGATCGATGGCTTTTTGCATCGCGAAGCCTTGCTCCGCCATATCGGCGGCATCTGCAAACGCAAATTCACCCAGGACTACGAGCTCATCAACCACATCGGCTATGCCTTAGACCACAAAAGGGTGGTGGCCATCTTCCCGGAAGCCCGTTATTCCTTATGTGGCACCAAAGCCATCATCCCGACCTCGGTCGCGAGGATGTGCAAGCATTTTAAGGTGCCCGTTGTCATGTTGAAGATGCACGGGAACCACATCAATTCGCCCTTTTGGAATTTGACCGACCGCAAGGTCAAAGGGATCGAAGGGGAGCTCTTCCCTTTGGTTCGCCCCGAAGAAGTGGATGGTTTAAGCACCGCGGAGATCAATGAGCGCATCCAAAAGAACTTTGTATACGACGAATACGCCTGGCAGAAAGAAAACAACATCCGAGTGACCTACAAAGGAAGGGCAGAGGGGCTTCACAAAGTCCTCTACAAATGCCCGCATTGCGGAGAGGAATATCAGATGTCCTCGAAAGGCATCCACCTCCATTGCGAGGCCTGCGGCAAAACTTGGGAATATAGCGAGCTTGGCGAACTGAAGGCCTTAGAGGGCGAAACCGAATTCCCCCACATCCCCGATTGGTACGAATGGGAGAGGGAGGAAGTCAGAAAAGAAGTGGAGGCGGGCACCTATCGTTTTGAATCCCCCGTCCATGTCGACCTTTTGCCAAAAGATCGTTTCCATCCTCTTGGCAAAGCCTATCTCGTCCATGACATGGAAGGCTTCCACCTCAAAGGCAAATACAAAGACGAGGAATACGAAGTCGAGATCGCGGCGAACACCAGCTATGGGGTCCACATCGAATACGAGTATCTCGGCAAATATGGCGATTGCGTCGACCTCAACACGATCGACAACACCTATTACGTCTATCCCGAATGCGAACGTTTCTCGGTGACGAAGATCTCTTTGGCAGCCGAAGAGCTCTTCAAGAAATACGAAGCGGAACGCCAAAACAAACTCGCTCCCCAATAAATCTCCCTTTTTGTATAATTACAAAAAAGCGAAAGGAGTCTTTATGAAAGTCTTAAGACAAATCGCCTTCATCTTCGCCCTCATCGACACCATCGCGCTCGGCTTTTTGCTTTTGCCCTTGGCCTGGTGCATCCCGATGACCATCTCGACCTACCACGCTTGGAAGGAAGACCATCCGGCATCGATCGCCCTTGGCGTCTGCATGCTGCTCTTCTGCAGCCCGATCGCCGGCGTCCTCTTGCTCATCGACACCGTGATGTCCGAAGAAGAGAAGAAAGAGCCGAAAGCCCAGGAAGTCGAAGCCACCCCCGTTGATGGAAGCGAGGATTAGGCACTATTGCGGGCCGATTTCCTACACCGTTGAAAACGGCCGGCTCCGCCGCTATTGCGGGAACTACATCTACGAATTGAGCGGGAACAACGTCCGCGAATACTGCGGCCGCAACCTCTTTTCCTTTGACGGCAAATACATCCGCGAATACTGCGGAAAAATCTTGCTGGAAGTCGGGAACGGGCAGATCCGCCGCTATTGCGGCCCGATCATCGCCAGCTACGACAACCGTTACATCCGTGAGTACTGCGGACCCATCCTTTATGAGGTCGAAGGGAACCTCGACCACGACGAATGGATGATGGTCGTCGCCTTCCTTTTTGCCAAATAAGTGCTACCGCACTTGACACATTTGGTATAGTTGAGCCGTATGAAAAAGATGCGGCTCTTTTTTCTTCTCTGCCCGTTGCTCTTAAGCGGGTGCGGCAACCAAGCCCAAGACGGCCGCATTTTGGTCTATGCCTCCTGCTATCCCGTCTACGATCTGGTGAAGCGGGTGGCGGGAGAAAACGTCAACCTCCAATGCCTCGTCAGCCAAGGCGAGCCCCACGAGTATCGCCTCGTCGCCAAAGACATCGCCAAGATGGCGGACGCCAAAGCGATCTTTCTAAATGGCTATGGCATGGAGGGCTGGTACGACTCCATCAACACCGACTTCCCGAGCAAGGAAGCCGAGGCCATCAAAGCGAATTCCCGCTTCCTAAGCGATGGCATCGCCACGCTAAAGATTGATGACATCACCGATCCTCATCTTTGGCTCGACCCCACCAAGGCGATCCAGATGATGGAGAACGCGGCGAAAACTTTAACCCAAATCGATCAAAAGCACGCTTTGCAATACGCGGAGAACCTCCAAAAGGCGACCGCTTCCTTCGTCGCCTTGGACCAAAAAGCAAAGACCTCTTTGGAGAACCTGTCCAATCGTTATCTTGTTACCTCTCACGCGGCCTTTGGCTATTTCGCCGCCCGTTATAACCTCACCCAAGTCGCCTTAAACGGCATCTCGCCCGAAGACAACCCCTCCCCGAAAGAAGTGGAGGAAGTGATCGCCACCATTCAGAAATACAACGTCAAAACCATCTATGGCGAGGAGATGGTCTCCGACGCCATCCTCTCCTCCATCAAAGAGGCCACCGGCGCGACCATGAAAGAGCTCTATACCATCGAGTCCCGTCCCGAAGAAGGGGAGTTGGACTACATCGCGATGTTCGAAAGCAATATAATGACGATTCAAGAAGGCAACCGATGATCGAATTAAAGAACGTTTCCTTTTCCTTTGAAGACGGCGTCTTGTTTCAAGACGTCTCTTTCCGCGTGGAAGATGGCCAATTCGTCGGCATCATCGGGGCGAACGGCGCGGGCAAAACCACGCTCATCCGCCTGATTCTCGGCCTCATCAAACCGAGCAAAGGCGAAGTCGTCAACACCGAGAAGAAGATTGCCTACGTCTCACAGACCACCTCGCTCAACGACTCTTCCTTCCCCGCGACGGTCGAGGAGATCGTCTCCCTTGGCCTTGTGGGCGCAAAACCCTCCCTCTTCCATTGGAAGGAGGAGAAAGAACGCGTCAACGCCGCTTTGGAGAAGATGGACATCCTTCCTTTAAGGAAGAGAGTGGTCTCCGAGCTTTCCGGCGGCCAGCTTCAGCGCGTCAAAATCGCGAAAGCCCTCGTGGGAGATCCTTCTCTCATTGTTTTGGACGAACCGGACGCCGGCATGGACCACGATTCCCACGAAAAACTCGTCGAGGGGCTCCTTTCCTTACACAAAGATCACGGCATTGCCGTCTTATTCATCTCGCACCATCTTCATGACTTAGAATCCGCCGATCAGATTCTTTTGGTCAAAGACGGCAGCGTCACCCGTTATCAAGGAGGCGATCATCATGTTGAGCTATGAGTTCATGCGCATCGCTTTCTTGGTCGGCATCTTGCTGGGCATCGCCATCCCTCTTGCCGGTTCGACGGTCGTTTTTAAACGCCTTTCCTCAAGCGGCGACGCGCTCGCCCACTCTTCCTTGGCTGGCGTAGCGATCGGCCTTGCCGCCGGGCTCAATCCCTTAGGGATGTCGATCGTCGCCTGCGTCATTTCGTTCTTGATCATCGAATTGATCCGCAAGAAATTCGCCAAATACAGCGAGCTTGGCGTAGCGGTGGTGCTCTCCCTTTCCGTCGGCTTGGCCGGCATCTTGATGAACTACACCAAAGAAGGTTATTTGGAGTCTTATTTGTTCGGCTCCATCCTTTTGGTCGACAAACTTCAGCTTTATCTTGCGATCGGCGTCACCGCCTTGGTGGTCATTTTCTATTTCGTCTTCCACAAACAGATCTTCGCGATCATCTATAACGATTCCGAGGCGAAGGTCGGCGGGGTCAAAGTCGGTCTTTTGAACTTTGTTCAGTCGCTTCTATTCTCCATCGTCATCGCCATCTCCGCGAAAACGATCGGCTCCTTGGTCGTGAGCTCTTTGATCGCGATCCCGGTCGCCGCCTCCCTTCAGGCCAAAACGTCTTATCGCGGCACCTTGCTCCTTGCGACTATTCTCTCCGTCGTCTCCGTCATCATCGGCATCACCATCGCCTACTACGCTTCCTGGACCCCGGGGGCGACGATCGCCATCGTCGCGGTCTCCCTCTTGGTTTTGATGTTCCTCTACCGCGCGCTTCGCGATGCTATCGCGAAACGAAGATCGCTCAAAACAACGAAATAACGACGGCCACATCGGCCGTTTTTCTTTGCTTCATAGTCTACAACTATGACATTTGCTTTCGCTCCGCTATAATTTTTGGGATATGACACAAGCTCTCCGTCGCACCCGAATCATGGCCTTCGTTCTCGCTCTGCTCGAGATCGCTGTTTTCTTAACGGCCATATTGCTTTATCTCTATGACATTCCCCAAGGCTTTAACGCCGCGATGGAAACCCGTTATTGGGCGTTTGCCGCGGGCGGCGTCGCCTTCGTCAACGTCATCTTCATCGCCATCATGCTCTTCCGCATCTCGGCCATCCGCCAAAAGAGCGATTTAAAGGCGGCGGACATCATCGGCGCCGACGTCCAGGAAGCCTACAACTTCGGCCAGATCGGCTTGGTCGTCACCGACAACGACGACGCGGTCATCTGGGCCAACTCCCTCTTCAAGGAACGCCAAATCGATTTGATGGATAAGAACATCATCGATTGGCAGCCCTCTCTTAGGGACCTTCGTAATGGCAACAACGACATGACCGTCACGATCGAGACCAACAGCCGCATCTACGAAGTCAAATACCTCGTGGAGGCTCACCTCTACATCTTCAAAGACATCACCGAGTTCTCCCACCTCAACACCTATGAGCGCGAGCACTCGATGGTCTTAGGCCTCATCGTCATCGACAACTACGCCGAGATCGTCGGCAACGCCGAAGACGAGAACAACGACCTCGTCACCCGCGTCCGTGGCGCCATCTTCGACTATGGCAACCGCTTTGGCGTCGTCCTCCGCCGTTTCCGTGGCGACTCTTATTTCGCGGTTGGAACCTATAGCTCCCTCGCCAAGATGGAGAAAGACAAATTCTCCCTCTTAAACGAAGTCCGCCTCCTTGGCAAAGGGACCGACACCGTCCCAACCCTCTCGATTGGCTTCGCCCACGACTTCCAAGACCCCGAAAAACTCAACGAAATGGCTTCCAACGCCGCTAATATCGCCATGTCGCGCGGCGGCGACCAAGCGGTCGTCTCCGAATACAACAAAGAGCTCAAGTTCTATGGCGGCAAGACCCAGGCGGTCGAATCCTCTTCGAAAGTCAAAGTCCGCAACTACGCCGACGGTTTGATCAGCTTGATCCGTCAGGCCAAAAACGTCATGGTCATGGGCCATGCCCAGGCCGATATGGACGCTTTGGGCGCTTGCTTGGGCGTCATGACGATCTGCGAATACTGCAAGATTCCCTGCCAGATCATCTACGACCCGAAGAACACCGAGACCAAGACCCGCTATGCCTTCCAAAGCGCCTTCGCCAAAGCGGAGCTCGACCGGATTACGATCTCGCCGAAAGACGCCTATGACCGCATCAGCGATTCGACCCTTCTCGTCGTCGTCGACGTCTCCGTACCCGCGAACACCCACGCGCCGCGCGTCTTGGAGAAATCGACCAAAACCGTCGTCATCGACCATCACCGCATGGGCACCGCCTTCATCGACGCCAACGTCTTATCCTACGTTGAGCCTTCGGCTTCTTCCGCCTCGGAAATCCTCACCGAATTCATCCACTATGCGACCGCGAACCCGCGCATCGAGATGAAGCCTTCTTATGCGACCATCATGCTCTCTGGCATGTTCCTCGACACCAACTTCTTCAAATCGAAGTCGACGGGCGCTAGGACGTTTGAAGCCGCCGAGATCTTGAAGACCTATGGCGCCGATAACGCCGTCGCCGACGACTATCTGAAAGACGAATACGAAGAATACTCGCTGACCACGAAGATCATCTCTTCGATGAAGACCCCGTATTATGGCGTCGTCTACTGCGTCGCCGATGACAATGACATCATCGATAACGCCGCGATCTCGAAGGTCGCGAACCAATTGATGCAATTAAAGGGCATCAACGCCTCCTTCGTCATCGGCCGCACCCAAGAGAAGGAAGTGCGCATCTCCTGTCGAAGCGATTCGACGATCAACGTCCAGCTTTTGGCCGAGAAGATGAATGGCGGCGGCCATTTCTCCGCCGCGGCAGCGACGTTTAAGAACCAAACGATCGAAGGCGTAGAAGCCATCTTGCTGGATACGCTTTCCCAATATCTAAGCGAGGCTCGCTCGAATGCGGGCCAAGAGGAGTAAACCACATGAAAGTCATTTTGTTAGCCGACGTCCGCAAGCTCGGCAAAAAAGGCGATACCATCACCGTGAGCGATGGCTATGGCACCAACTATTTGATCCCCCGCGGTCTTGCGATCGCCTCCACCGCCTCCTCGCAGGCCTCTTTGGCGAAGAACAACGCCGCCGAAAGCGCGAGGCAGGTGGAGCTCAAGAAAGAAGCAGAAGCCCTCGCGGAGCGCCTTTCCCACATCAACGTCGAATTCAAAACCAAGGTCGGCGCGGATGGCAGGATGTTCGGCTCGATTTCGCCCAAGCAGATCGCCGAAGGCCTCAAGGAGCAGTGGGACATCACAATCGACAAACGCAAATTCATCGACAAATACCCCGCCAACGCCCTTGGCTACACCCGCTTGAAGATCGAGCTTTATAAAGGCGAGGCTGGCGAAGTCATCGGCACCGTCAACGTCCACATCAGCGAGGAGAAGTAAGATGGCGAAGGAACTCGTTCTCCCTTCTAACGTTGAGGCGGAGCGCACCGTTTTGGGCGCGATGCTCATCGATACCAACGCCCTTTCCGTCGGCATCGGCTCTTTGACCGTCGATTCTTTTAGCGACGTCGACAAACGCAACAAAGCCGTCTTCCGCGCGATGGAGGCGCTCACCAAGCGCCACATGGCGGTTGACGTTCAAACCGTCCATGACGAACTCGTCACCATGAAGCTCGACAAAGAAGCCGGTTCCCCGGAATATTTGCTCGAGCTCATCAACTCCGTCACCTCGACTTCTTCGATCGATCACTACATCAAAATCGTCCGTGACCATCAGACCCTCCGCGAGCTCTTGGTCCAGATTCAAAAGATTCAGGACGACTACGCCGAAAAGGAGATTCGCGACATCGGCGACTTTGTCGCGAACGCCTCCAGTTCTATTTCTGAAATCGCCAACGCCAGGCAAGTCGGTGACTTTAAGACCGCCGCGGAAGCCGCGAAGGAGATGGAGATCCGCATGGACCAAATGGCCCAAAGCGATACGGGCGACGTCACCGGCATCACCACCGGTTTTAAGAGGCTTGATGAACTGACCCATGGCTGGCAGAAAGAAAACCTCATCATCGTTGCGGCCCGCCCTTCCATCGGCAAAACCGCGTTGACGATGAACTTCGCTTACAACGCCGCCTTTAAGGCCAAGGTCCCTGTTGCCTTCTTCTCTTGCGAAATGAACGCCAACGACATCATGCAGCGTCTCGTCGCTTCGCGCTCGTACGTGGCGGGCAACGCCATCAACACCGGTCACCTCACCAAACACGACCGCGTTGCCGTGGCGGGAGCTATCCAAGAGATCTCTAACACCAAGCTTTATATCGACGATACCCCCAACGCCATGATCGGCGACATCATCGCCAAAGCCACCAAGCTCAAAGCCAAAGAGCCGAACCTCGGCTTGATCGTCATCGACTATTTGGGCATCATCCGCTCAGCGGGGAAGGCCGAATCCCGTCAGCAGGAAGTCAGCCAGATCTCCGCCGCATTGAAGACCATGGCCCGTCAATTAAAAGTCCCGGTCATCGTCTGCGCCCAGCTGAATCGTGGCGCTGAAGGAAGCGAGACGAAGAAGCCAATGCTTTCCAATCTCCGTGAGTCGGGCTCCATCGAGCAAGACGCCGACCTGGTCCTTTTGCTTTACCGCGAAGACTATTACGAAGGCCACCTCAAAAAGAAGCAGCCGTATGGCCAAGCGCAAAACGAGGAGCAGGAAGAGAAGAAAGCCGACGAGCCGAAGAAAGACACCCCGGGGGACATCTCCATCCTTCAGGTCGACTTGGCCAAAAACCGCAATGGCAAAACCGAGAGCAACATCCGCCTTGTCTTCTCCAAAGCCTACTCGCGTTTCGATTCGCCGACCGAAGAGTATCAGCACGCCTATCAGAAATTCGATGAGAGAAGGGCCAACTTCTCCTTGGACGATGACGAATGAAGTTCTCGATCCTCGCCTCTGGGTCAAAGGGCAACGCCTCTTTGATCTACACCGATAACACCCTGATCCAAATCGATATGGGCGTCACCCTTAAGATGGTGGACGCCGAATTAAAACGCCTTGGGAAACACCGCTCCGACATCCAAGGTGTTTTCATCACCCACGAGCACAGCGATCACATCTCGGGCTTGCCTCTATATCATGGCAAGATCCCCGTCTATACGAGCGAAGGCACGCTTCCCAAAGCGATGCATCTGATCCATCCTTTCGTCCCTTTGGCGATCGGCGATTTCAACATCGTCCCTTTTTCGGTGTCGCATGACGCGGCCAACCCGGTCGGCTATTTGATCGAAGATGAGCACTGCCGCCTTGCGTGGGTGACGGATACGGGATGCTTGAGCGAGGAAGTCATCGAGCTCTTGAAAGATTGCGACTATTACTATTTCGAGTCCAATCATGATTTGAAGATGCTCCAAAGGAGCCATCGCCCCGCCTCCTTAAAGGCGAGGGTCCGTTCGGATCATGGCCACCTCAACAACATCGACTCCGCCATCTACATGGCCGACTTGATCGGGCCGCACACCAAGCAGATCGTCTTGGCCCATTTGAGCGAGGAATGCAATACGCCGGACCTCGCCCTTTCCTCTTACGAAGAGACGCTGGCCCGTCATGAAGTGGACATCGCCAACATCGAAATCATCCCCGCCGCCCGCTGGGCCTTGACCTTAGGAGGCGAAAAATGAAGATCACCGTCTATTGCATCGGCCATCTCAAAGAGAACTATTGGAAGATGGCGATTGAGGAATACGCCAAACGCATCCGCCCTTACGCTTCCTTGAAGATCGTGGAAGTGGATGACGTCCCCTACAAAGAAGGGGCTTCCCCCGCGATTGAGGAGCAAGTGAAGAACAAAGAAGGCGAGAAGGTGCTCGCCAAGCTAAAGCCCACCGACTATCTCTGCGCGTTGGATCTAGGCAAGGCCGAATACGATTCGCCCGCCTTCTCCAAACACCTGGAAAAGATGCTCGTCCAAGGGGGCAGCAACCTTTCTTTCGTGATCGGCGGCTCCCTTGGCTTATCCGACGCCCTAAAGCAAAGGGCCAACGAAGCGATCACCTTCTCGAAGATGACCTTCCCGCATCAGATGATGCGCGTCATCTTGTTGGAGCAGATCTACCGCGCGTTTAAGATTGCGCGCCATGAGCCCTACCACAAATAAAAAAGAGGCAGTGCCTCTTAATCGATAAGCCCGAAGTGGCGGACCCCTTTGGCCCAGCCATCGTCGTCGATGTCGGTCGTAATGAAGTCGGCGGCTTTTTTCGCGTCTTCGTTTGCACCGCCCATCGCGATGCTATAGCCGGTATAAGAGAGCATCTCCACATCGTTGGAGGCGTCTCCTAAGGAGAGGGCGTTCTCCGGCCCATAGCCGAAGTATTCAAGGACCGAAAGGATGCCTTTGCTCTTGTCGCTGTCCTTGAGCATGATGTCGACCGCGAATTCGTCCCACCGGGCGGATTTGCAATTCTCAAGATGGGGCAGGAAGAGGGCCTCTTCAAACGAATCGCAGAAGGCGATCATCTGATAAACGACGCGGTCGTAGTGGTCGGGGAAGCGGCGCGGCTGCGGGAAGCGGGTGCCATATTTCTCGTGGGCGGAGATCACGCGGTCATCGATCATGTTGATGTGGCCTTCGTTCTCTTCGATGAGGGTCAAGCCAAAGCGGAGCTTCTTCGCGAACATCACCATTTTGTCGACGACGGTCGAGGGGATGGGATAGCGGTAGATTATGTTGCCGTCGATGATGGCGTTGGAGCCATTCATCGTCACAAGGCCGTCGGGTTTGACGATGTCGAGGATGCCCGATTTGCGGATCAGATAGAAATTGCGGCCCGAGCAAAGGAAAACCTTGATGCCTTTTCTCTGCATCTCCTTGATCGCGGCGATCGCGCTTTCGGGGACGTGGTGCGTCTTGTGCGAAAAAAGCGTGCCGTCGATGTCGGTGAAGACGATTTTGATCTCTTCTCTGGCCTTTTCCATAAGTTTTATTTTAAAACTTCCATCCCTTCTTGTGCTTCTTTCTTATGATATTATTGTCGGCAAGTATATATGGACTACCCAGAGTTTCGCAAGTATCAGTTGATTGAGGACAAATCGACCCTCGCAAGCGGCTATCAAGACGAAGATGGCAACCTTTTCTACGTGGAGCCAGGCTTCTATTTCAACCTTCAGGGCTTCAAAGACAAACGGCCCGAGGAATATGAACGGATCCTCGCCGCCTTGGACGAGGTCATCAAGAAAGAGCACCGCATCGTCTTCACCGGCAACTTCGAGGCCCCTTTCGTAGAGAAAGAGGGGTTCATCTACCGCGAGATCGAGGACATCACCGATCCTCTTGGTATCTTCTTTGAAGACAAATCCCGCGGCTCGGACTATGGAGACTAGGCATGAAGAAAGCCCTTCTCATCTATGACCATCGTTATGCGAATGACCGCGTCTTTAAGGCGCAGCTCACCTGCTTTTTGAGCGAAGGACTCGACAGTGGCATCGAATTCGTCCCCGAGGACAACCTCCACGCGTATGCGCGTTTCGTCAAAGAGGGGAAGAAATTCGATTTCGCCTTCTTCATGAATCCCGATCTCCAGATCGCTTCGCTATTTGCCGCCTCGGCCTTTCCCGCTTATAACGGCCTTTTTGTCCAAAATGGGACGAAGGATCGCGCGATAATGCACGCTTTGCTGGAAGAGCAAAATCTTCCGGTCACCCCGTCTTTTGGCATGCGCTTAACGGGCGGAGAAGCTTTGCTGGACTTCAATTCGATCCTCCGCCAAATGGAGGAGCAGCACGTCAGCTTCCCTTTGGAGGCGAGCGATTGCGAAGTCCTTTCCCCGATGTCGAAAACACTCATTCAGACCCCGGTGGAACTCATGCGCCTTTTCGAGCGGAACCAGAAGACCCGTTTCTTCTTCTCGACCTATCTTCCCGGCAGGCATCTTCTCGCCTATGTCATCGGCAAGAAATGCCATCTGATCCTCGAAAGGGTCTATAAGAAAGAAAAACGCAACAGCGTCGACGTCCCCTATCTCGTCGAAAGCGAGGAGCAGGACAACCGCTTCATCAAGCGAACCGCCGTCCAAGCCGTTCGGGCGGTCGGGGGCCGCTTTGGGGTGGTGCACATCCTCTTGGTTGGCAAATCCCCGCTGGTCTATGCAGTCGATCCCTACATGAAGACGATCTCCGCGGAATCCTTGACCAAATACCCTTTGACGATTCAGCTCCTTGAATATTGCTCGGCCCAATACAAAGACTTATCCCGCCTCGCGGAATGCCCGTACGCGCTAATCCATTATTGATAAAAGAAAGACGACCTCTCGCGAAGTCGTCTTTTTGGTTGGCGTTATTTATTTGGCGGCCTGGGTTGGCGATAAGGTGCGCATCGCAAGCCACATCACCCTCATGCCATAGAGGAAGATGAAGAGGAACTGGAGCAAGGTGTTCCCGGTGAACATGAAGCCGAAGATCATCGCGAGGATCGCCGGAGCCGGAGCGGCCCAATAGGCGATCTTCTGGGATTGCCAGAAGGTGATGATGCGGTAGGGGTTGTTCTTGCCGCGGGTCATGATGAAGACCATGAGGCCCATGAAGAGGATGAAGCCGGAGTAGATGCCGAACATCAAGCCCGTCGCGCTCCAAGCGCCGATGTTGCGCTGGGTGGCATAAGCTTCGTTTAGGAAGGATTTCCAAGCGGTGAGGGTCGAGTTGGTGAAGTTATCAAGCTTCTCGGCATAGGAAGCGTCAGAAGCGCTTGGCGCCTCTTTGGCGAGCTCGTTGATGGGAAGTGTGCCTTTGTATTCCCAATTGGTGACGACGGAAGCGGCCACGAAGGCGCCTTTGCCATTGGCCTTGAAGACGCGGAAGCTATTCTCCGAGAAGATGAGGGCGGAGCTATGGTAGTCCTGGGCTTCGGATGGGGCGACGCCTTTGGTGACGTACATCGCGTTGCCGTTGACCGGGTTGATGCCCTTGTAGATGTTGGTGACGTATTCGCTGAAGGTCTCGGAATAGTTGGTCTTGCCAGTATAGACGAAGACGGCGAAGTCGATCTTGTTGTCGACGCTGGAGAAGTGGTGATACCAAGGTTCCGCATCGCTGCCATTGCCCGCTTCTTTGACGAAGGAGTCCCAATTGCTGGTTTTCAAAAGGCCGTCGACGACGTCGAATTTGACGTCATAGGCGGAGGAGTGGATATCCTGCTCGAAATGGACGAGGCCGGTTTCCAAACCATAGGTCGGGGTATTGAGGATGTCGCCGCCATTGGTGCGCATGGCGCTCGTTAAGGTCGGCACGACGGTTAAGACCGCGGCGACGAGTCCGGCGATGATCGGGCCATACCACGGACGGGTGCGGGCAAGCTCGACGCAAGCCGAGTTATTGACAAGGGTCATCGCCCCAAGCTTGAGGTTCTCTTTGGTGCGGGGGTTCAGGCCGGAATTCTTCTTTTTCTTGTTCTTCGACATAGTGATTCCTTTACGCAAAGTAAACGATACACGGATTTGCCCTCTTTTGAAACCTAATTCTCTTTTTATAAAGAAAAAGAGGTCTCTATTTTATGGAAATCGGCGTCTTTCGGACTCTTTTTGTTATCCAAAAAGAAGGCCGTGTCCCCATATAAGGACAGTTCGCATTTCTTTCTTTGCTTTGGGCTTTCCTTGCTTTATACTTCCCGTGCTCGAAGAGCACTGTTCTTTGAAAAATGGGGTCGTTTTGGTTTCGACGGGGATGTATCAAGTTCTAGCTGCAGTGGGATGGTGACCCATACCACCAAAACAAAATAACTGACAACACTGTCAAACCCTGGATGGTCGCCAACCGCGCTCCGTCCTTCGCCCGCGCTTAATTAGCTCCCGCATTTAGGGATCCGCCCATTTGGCGGACAGGCATGCCCTCTACGGTTTCCTTGTCTCACGCGTAGTCCGGTATCATACCAAGACAATAAGCTCTGTGAGTCGACTGGCTCATGGAGACGAAAATTAATCCCGTCTCGCCTAAGGGGTTTCGGCTTCGTCCTCGCCCTTAGGTTAAAGCTGACGCAGCCTAAACTGTAGACGCTATTATGAGATCTTCTTCGGACCGGGGTTCGAATCCCCGCGGCTCCACCAACTGCAATCCAATCCCAAGTCAAAAAAGGCCTGGGATTTTTTGATTCCTCCTATGTATCGCAAATGTGATACAATATCAGTGGAGTAATTCATATGGCAAAAACGCAGACAGTTCACACAAGAGTAACCGAAGATATAAAGAATCAAGCAGAAAAGATCTTTACCTCCCTCGGTCTCACTACGAGCCAGGCGATAATGCTTTTCCTTACGGCTACGGTTAATCGCAATGGGATGCCATTCGAATTAACCCTGCCCAAGAAGGAAGATCAAGACCTATCTTTTGCGATTTCTGTGGCGACTGTTGACGGGGTAAAACCCTCTGAGGATGCCCAAAGGATTATGCGCCTCTACTCTCGGGGCGAGATCGATTACGAGACCGCGCAGTTCGCAATCGGGAGGCTTTACCAATGATAAAGGACCCTTATGTATATGAAGGGACAAATGTCCTTATCAATAAGCTGAATATCCGCGATTCCGAAAAACTCGATAAAGCAGAGTCGGATTTTGCTTCTCTTGCGATAAGCCAATTAAGGAATGAAGATTTCAAAATTGATTCGATTTTTGATTTGTTGGAAATTCATAGAAGGCTTTTTTCCGCGCTTTACGACTGGGCAGGCAAACCAAGGACCATCGACATCTATAAAGCGGAACCGCTTTTAGGAGGAAAATCGATTGACTATGTTTTTGCCTCCTATATCGATACCGCCCTCAAAGAGCTCCAAAAGGAATTCGCGACTACCGATTGGGGGTCGCTTAATCCTTCGGAAAAAATCGAGAAGGTGTGCTATTTCGTCTCCGAATTTTGGCATATCCATCCATTTAGAGAGGGGAACACGAGAACTTCCGCGATGGCGCTCTACTTCTTAGTTAAGAAAGCGGGGCTTCACGTGAACATTGGTTTCCTTTCTCGAAACGGAAAGTTCTTCCGAAACGCTCTGGTTTTGTCCTGCCTCTATAGTTCTTCTAAGACCGGATATCTCTTGGGCATCGTAACGGATTCGGTAACTCTCAAAAATGAAATTTCAGGGAAGTACGAGACGATTGAAGGAACCGAAGTGAAGAAGTATTCGTATCGTCACCACACGACCAATAAACTCGAAACAATTCAAAAGCCGGCCGACTGGAAATGAGTTTCTTCTTAACCTCGCTTTGCGGACTTGACTGTGTCCTCGCCGCAAAGTCAAACCTGACGCAGCCTAAACTGTAGATGCTGCTATAGGATCTTCTTCGGACCCGGGTTCCACTCCCGGCGACTCCACCATCAGCATCTGTGTCCCAAGTTT
Source organism: uncultured Erysipelotrichaceae bacterium (assembly GCA_946183085.1). Taxonomy (GTDB): domain Bacteria; phylum Bacillota_I; class Bacilli_A; order RFN20; family CAG-826; genus Alloenteromonas. The sequence goes on from CAMGZU010000010.1 coordinate 24,532, forward strand.
TAACCGGCTTGGGATTTTCTATATTTTAAAGTCGATTCGAAGTAGAAGAGCCTAGGTCATAATGTAAAAGAGCAAAGTGTTTTGCTTTGCAGGATTTCGAGTTGAGAAGTGCCTTATTTTTCGAGTAATCGCAACAAGGTAGTTACGTTATATGAAAAGAATGATTTTTCGGAATATTTGCGCCGAATAGAAAAACGGGCTGCGACCCGTGTCATATATAAAAAATAGAGAACCGAACGGGGCTCTAATCGCCAGCCTTGGATTCTCTAACACAAATATACGCCCCTATCTTTACCTGTCAAATTGGCTGAAGGCCGTTTCGGCGAGCGAACGTTATTCATAGCCTCGATCACGATGAAAAATCGCGATTCGGCCTAGTCAGCCAAGGCATGGCGACGGATTTCCCGGTTTGCAGTAAGCTACCATAGCGAACTCAGAAACAAATAAAGAGGGTTGGCCGGCCGCCTCCTCTTCAATGGACAGAAAAGCGTGCATCGCTATAATGAAAAGACAGACTTTCCTATAGGAGATCCACTATGTCTTATCATGACGACGCGATTACCGATCAGCTCCCCTTTGCTCGTTTCGAAGTGCCTTGGACGGCTGAGGATTTGTTTTCCATTCCCCCATCCGTCCAGCTTTTTGATAATTCCACCAACCAAGCAGTTCCCTTCAAAGTCATCGGGAGGGTCTCAAAAGGCTCCCATCAATTCGCTTTGATCCACAATGCGCAGATTGAGGTGGCGGCCATCGTCGAACTCGACGAAGACGGCAGCGTCGAGATCATGCGCGACAACGACAAAGCGATGGAGGTGGAACAATGGGTTTACCGCGCGGACAACGAACGTGACACGTTCGGCGGTTATGTGCGTCATAAATACGAACCCATCATCGTCGATGAAGAAGGTCAGGATTACCGCATCCAACTCGGCGGGACCCTCAATTACAAAGGCGGCGTTTATCAAGTCATGGCGCCCGCCGATGACAAAGGCGAGAACCTCATGATCTGCCGCCTCGAATACGATAAATTTGGTTGTGAGGATACCCTCACCCCCGTCACGGATGAACAGGCGGTTCGCGATCTCTACAAACAGTTTTTCAAGATGCTTGACGACCAGCGTGAGCAAGCCCATGGCGAAAAGACCTATGGCGCTTTCGAAGACAAAGACGAGGACCTATTCTCTTAATTTATGAAAAGCAGAACTTGCGCCCGTTGCGGCGAAAACCTCGTCGAGAAAGATGGGATATTGACCTGCCGCTATTGCGGAGCGACCTATACATTAGAAGACGAACCGCAGAAGATGGAAGAGCTTCTCGAAGCCAAGAAGCAGGAGCTTTTGGCCAATCGGAGGAGAGTCTTGTGGCAGGAGGCCCATCGCCCCAATCCGAGCAAAGACGCGATCGTCCGAGCCGCTAGTGATGTCCGTTCCTTGCTGGATGAAGACGATTTGGCGACCTTTTATGCTTTGATTCATCAGCAAGACTTGGAGCCGCTCCTTCAGTTCTACGAAACCAGGAAGGTTCCTTCCCCCGTCGCGAAAGAAATCGTTCGTTTCTCGATTCCTTCGCTTAAAGCGAAGATGACGCTTCCCTTGAAGAGCTTCGTCGAACGCCACTTCAAAGGCGATGACTATTTTACTTACATGAGTCAAATCGAAGCCGAGGCCGAACGCCTCGAAGACGGGCTCTACATGACTTCGCTTCCCCGCGACGTCTTCCTCGCCTATTCGAGCAAAGACATGCCGAAGGTGGTTGAGTTCGCGGATTTCCTTGAGGGGGAAGGTTTCACCGTTTTCTGCGCCCTTCGTAACCTCCGGCATGGCGCCGGCAGCGCGGAATTCTATCTCGACGGCCTTCACGACGCCATGAAGCACTGCAAAGCCTTCGTCTTCCTTTCTTCTCAGAATTCCCGCACCACCGAATGTGACGCCCTCAAAGAAGAAATCCCCTATGTGTTGGATAACCTTCCCAACATCAAGCGAATCCATTACCGCCTCGATGAGGAGGGGAAAACGGGGGTTGCCGCGGGCATTCTCCTCAAAGAGTTTGATGATGGTCGCGAATGGTGTCGAAGCAAAGAAGACCTCGTCGCCCGCCTTTTGGCCAGAGACAAGAAAAAAGTCGTCGAAGAAGAGGAGGAGGAAGACGATTCTGGCTACCCCTATAAGTCGGAATATGATGACGATGGTTACTTGGTGATTCATGAAAACCAGGAGAACGTCACCTCCGAATATGGGAGCCTGCTTTCCTATGACGGCCTCGCCAAAAAGATCCGCTTGGGCGAGGACTTCACCTCCGTTGGCAAACAAGCTTTCAAAAACGATTACAACCTTGAGGAGATCGACCTTGGGAAAGGCGTCAAAACCCTCTCCTCCATGGCGTTTAACGGAGCCAAATTCCTGGAACGCATCCATGGCGGGGATTATGTGGACATGATCGGCGAGGGCGTTTTCGCCGGCACGCCACGCTTAAAGAGCATCGATAATCCGAAATCCGGCGTTTATCGCACGAACGATTCGGGCATGGTCATTGAGGTGGCCCGCAACAAAGTGCTCCGCTATCTTGGATCGGCCAAAGCGCTTGGCGAGAGCGATTTTGAAGGAGTGGAGGAAATCGATGCCGGGGCTTTCGCTTTCTGCGATTCGCTCGAACGCGTGACGATTCCCGATAGCGTGATGGATATCGGCAAGGGCGCGTTTGCGGGATGCAAGAACCTCCGTTCCGTCCATTTGGACAAAGGCATTCTCGTGGTCGACAAAAACGCTTTTGCCCAATGCCCGGTATTGACCGTTTACGTGAATGCCCCCAAGGAACCGGCCGGCTGGGACGCGGGTTATGCGCCCAACGTCGACATCGTCTATAGCAGGGTTTAAGTCAATGAAAATTGACTCTTATCTGTAATACCAAACACATTGACGAAAGAGAGGCTTTCTGGAAGAGGAATCCGAGATGGAGAAAAGGCTCGTCAACGACGAGGAGGAGCCTTCCATCGAGGCCTAAGCCAAACCTATGGAATCACCCTTGCCCCAAGCGAGGGTTTTCTTTTTTGCGGTGTGCCTTTTTCTGGTCCTTGGTAGAATGGATTTAGCGACGAGATAGGGCCCAAAAAGCGCCCAAGGAGGAACGAAGATGCACCGCTACGAGGAATTTGGTTTGGTAAATACCAAAGAAATGCTCTTAAAG
>CAMGZU010000011.1 GCA_946183085.1 uncultured Erysipelotrichaceae bacterium
CGTCGGTCAGATCTCTGGAGGCCACGCGAACCCGGCCGTCTCTTTGGCGATGGCGATCCGCGGCGACATCACCTGGAAGGAATTTGCCTTCTATTGCTGTGCGCAGGTGCTTGGCGCTTTTGCGGGTAGCGGCATCTTGGCCTTGATCTTCTGGGGCGTCACCTTCACTGGCTCCAACAGCCTTGGGTCCTTTGTTTCCCTCACGGGTGCGACCGAACTCAACTTTGGCCACGTCATGCTTGGTTTGTTGACGGAAGTCGTTTTGACCTTCCTCTTCATCCTCACCGTCCTTGGCGCGACCTCGAAGAAAGAATGGAGCAACATCGCCGGCATCCTCATCGGTCTTGCTTTGTTCGGCGTCCACCTTGTTGGCATCCCGCTCACCGGAACCTCGGTTAACCCAGCCAGAGCCTTGTCCGCATTGGTCTTCCATATGTTCAATGGCGGAAGCGAACTGCTCATGGCAGACGGCTTAACCTTGATCGCGGTTGTGATCGGCCCGTTCATCGGCGCCGCTCTCGCCGCCTTCTTCTGGAAAGCTTTGACCGGCAAAAAAGAACAAGCTGCCGAATAAGTCGTTGGCAAAGCACGAACGTCGGGATTACGGTCCCGGCGTTTTTTGCGTTGCAAGTCCCTTTTCTTCCAAAGCAAAGTGAGTAAGATTTTCGTGTATGTGGACCTTCTTTATCGCTTTGGCGATTCTTCTGGTTGGTTATCTCGTCTATTCCCGGGTCACCGAGAGAGTTTTCGTCACGGACGACCGTTTGACGCCTGCGGTGCGGAATCCGGATGGCGTCGACATCACCCCTCTCCCCAAATGGAAGGCCTTCTTGATTGAGCTATTGAACATCGCCGGCACTGGCCCGATCTTCGGCGCGATTAGCGGCGCTCTTTTTGGACCGATCGTTTTCTTATGGATCGCCTTTGGCTGCATTTTGGGCGGCGCGGTCCACGATTATTTCTCGGGCATGATCTCCAGCCGGAACAATGGCGACTCCATCGTTCACCTTTCGGGCAAATACATCGGGAAGGGCATGGAGATTTTAATGAGGATCTTCTCCATCGTCTTGCTTGTGCTTGTTACCGCGGTCTTCGTCGTTTCGCCTTCTTCGTTACTCGAGGCTTTGACGGGCGGGAAGGTCATCGCTTGGATTTGGATGGTCATCATCCTTGCCTATTATCTTCTTAGCACCCTAGTTCCGATCGACAAAGTCATCGGCAAAATTTACCCCGTCTTCGGGGTGGCGCTTATCGTGATGGCTTTGGCCGTCATCGGTGGGATCTTGTTCCAGCAAGACAAATATCCGATGTTGGAACTTATTGGCAATTTGCGTGATTTTTCAAAAGCGAATGGCGATTTGCCTTGGTGGCCCTTTATGTTTACGACCGTTGCCTGTGGCGCGGTGAGCGGCTTCCATGCCACCCAATCTCCGATGATCGCCAAATGCATCAAAAGCGAAAAAGAAGGCCGTCAGGTCTTCTATGGCGCGATGGTGGCCGAAGGCGTGATCGCTCTCATTTGGGCGGCCGCGGCCATGGCTTTTTATCACGTGGATACTCCAGAAGGATGGGACGCTTTGGCGGCCGTTGGCGGTAGCTCCACCTCCGTCCAACAAATCGCCTCGACCATTTTGGGGCCGGTTGGAACCGTGCTTGCCATCATCGGCGTCGTCATTTGTCCGGTGACGAGCGGAGACACCGCGCTTCGAAGCTGCCGTTTGATCCTCGGCGAATTCTTCCATCTCGACCAAAAGAAGATCAAAAACCGCCTTTTGCTCACCTTGCCTCTATTCGCCTTGGTTATCGGGATCAGCATTTGGAATTTCTTAGATTCCCACAACTTCAATCTTCTCTGGCGTTGGTTTGCCTGGAGCAACCAATTCCTCGCTTCGATCGCCCTTTGGGTGGCGACCTCTTATCTTTACGAAGACAGCCACAGCAAATACCGTTCCTTGTTTACGGCGATTCCTGCGACCATCATGACGGCGGTTGTCGCCACCTATCTCTTTGGAGAGCCTAACATCGCCTTGGGTCGGTTCATTCCCTTCTGGGTCGCCTGCATCATCGGCGGCACCTTCGCCCTCATCAGCTTCGGGGTCTACCTTTTCTACCTCTTGTTCCATAAGAACAGACACATCATCGAAGATTGACGCCTCCTCAAAGGAGGCTTTTTCAAACCTTGTTCTAGGAGAGAGGCGCCTTTAGGCGTTACGATATTAGAAAAGAGGAAACCCCATGAAAGAAATCATGAATTGTTCGTATTGCGACGAAGGCGAGCTTCTCGCCGCTTTCGGCATCAAAATCTGCGAGCTCCCGATGTCCAAGGTCATCCTGTTCAAGGAGCAAAGCCACAAAGGCCGCGTGATCGTCGCCTGCAAGAAGCACGTCGATGACATCACTTGCCTTAGCAAAGAAGACCGCATCCAATTCATGGAGGACGTGAACCGCGTCGCCGAGGCCATGCATGAGCTTTTCCATCCGGAGAAGATCAATTTTGGCGCTTATGGCGACACGATGCATCACCTTCATTTCCACCTTGTTCCGAAATACAAAGAAGGGTTTGAATGGGGCGGAGTCTTCCAGATGAACCCCAAGCTCTTGTTCCTCAAAGACGAGGAATACGAGGAACTCATCGCCTTATATCGTTCCAAACTCGAGAGGTAAGCCATGCCAAAGGAAAACAAATGCCGCACCTACTTCGCCATCGTCGGGGACTTTGACCCCGATATGGTTTCCAAACGCCTTGGCATCGATCCTTACTGCGCTTGGAAGAAAGACGACTTAAGAAAAGACGGCAAGCCTTATGGCTTTTCCCGTTGGGAATGCGGCTTTTGCAATGAATATGACCCGATGGTCACCAACATGATGGAGAAGACCATCGAGCCGCTTTTGGGAAAGACAAAAGAATTAAACGCCATCCGCGAAGAAAACGAGGTCAGGTTCTATTTGGGCGTCGTGCCGGAATTCTACATCAACACCGTCACCCCCTGCGTCTCGCCTTCGCTCAAAGTCATCGACTTCGCCCATGAGACCAGGACGGAGATCGACATTGATCCCTACGTGTACCGATAAAGGAGGATCCTTATGGCCGAGAAGAAACAAGAAGTGGTTGTCGTAAGCACCAAACCCGTCGAAAAAGAAAAGCCCGAAGAAAAGAAGATGACGCTCGACGAATACATGAACAAGTATTCGGGCAAGCAGAGCTTCAAGAACGCGAAAGTCTTCTTGGTCTTGGCGGTCCTTTCGATCGGCGTCATCATCGCGGCGCTGCTCACGATGGTCGTCCTCCGCCTCTTTGATTTTCATCAGGTCGCCGGCTACATCGGCATCGGCGTTGCCGTCATCGTCTTCATCGCTGCTTACGTGGTCCCCGTCGTCAAGGTTTCCAAACTCAAGCCCTTTATGGTGGACGTGAATCAGAAGAACGCCGCCGTCGCGAAGCGTTATAACCGCAAACTCCGCGGCGAGATCGCCGATCGCATGATCGAGCTCGCCACAGAGACCGAAGTCCGCGATTGGTATTCCGAAGGCGCGATCGGCCGCCTTGCCATCGCCCGCCATTCGGGGAACGACAAGAAGCTCAAACTTGCCTTAAGTGAGCTTTATAACGGCGAGATCAAGAAAAAAGCCGGCAACATCATCCGCGATTATGCTGTCCGCGTTGGCATCACGACCGGCATCTCGCAATCGGAGAAGCTGGACACCCTTTTCGTCGCCACGTTCGAGCTCAACCTCATCAAGAAACTCATCTACCTTTATGGCTATCGCCCTTCTGACGCCAGGCTCCTTCGCATCTATGCGGCCGTCCTTCGGAATTCCTTGATCGCCTATGGCGTCTCCAGCGTCTCACAGGGCGTCGCCGTGAGCTTGGTCAACACCGTTGGCGGCGCTTTGGAAAGCATCCCGCTTCTTGGCGCGGCCGTCGGGGCCGCCATCGGCTCGGCGACCCAAGCCATCGTCAACGGTTCCATGACCGTCGTCATCGGCTATCAGACCCTCCGCTACTTGGCGAAGGATTACCACCTCCAGGACATCTTGGACGAAATCGAAGTCGAAGACGAACCCGAGGAAACGGCCATGGACGAGGTCAAGAAGGAGATCATGACCAACGTCAAACAGGCCAAGAAGAGCCGCCACAAAGTCGCCGCCTAATCTCGCTTGTGCTGAGATGACATACAAAAAGTCTTTTCGCGTTATACAATAATGGTTGATATGCAAGCCATACTCAGCGACCCGTTCTTTTCCCAATTTTCGGAAAAAGAGCTTTACGACCCTTTGACGCACGCCGCATCCAAAGAGACGCTTTTGGCATTCGCCCAGCATTTGATCGATGCCAAAGAGCCTTTTGCTTTCTTTTTCATCGATTTCGATAACTTCAAGAAAATCAACGATACCTTGGGCCACATGATCGGCGACCGGGCGCTCCTTGAATGCTTGGCCGTCATTTTGAAACGCGTCGGCAGGCAAGGCCTCGTCGGCCGTTATGGCGGCGACGAATTCGCCGTGGTTGCCCCGGGCTTTCAGGAACGCCAGGACGTCTGGCAGCTTGCCCATGACGTCTCCGAAGACATCCGCCAATACCCGATCGATTACCTAAAGCCCGCCCTTTTGACCAGTCACATCACTTTGACGATCGGCATCTCCCGCTTCCCCAAAGACGGCAAATCGGTCTATGAGATCCTCGACCTCGCCGACCGTTCGCTTTACCGCGGCAAAGAAAAGGGCAAGAACTGCTTCATCATCTACGATCCCGAGATCCACAAGAACATCAAGCGTTCCATCATCGGGCCAAGCGACGATCTGTCCAATTTGATCCATAACCTCTTTGAGCTTTTCGAATACGAGCCGCTTTATGACGCGCTGAAGAAGGCCTCCGATTTGGCGGGTAACACCTTCAAAACGAGCCACATCTCCTATTTCGACGACGAAACGGACATCTCGCTCTACGAAAGCCCGAATCCGGACGGCATGACGTATAAGAGCATCGCCCCAAAACACGTGCACGGCGTCACCGGAAAGTACCGAATCATCTATTTCAAGAAACTCGATGCGGACCCCGAAACCAAGAACTGCACCTTGGCTAAGATGATGAACGAAACGAGGGTTCAGAGCATGATTTTGTTCCATGTCGTTGGGCCGAACGGCAAGCCCGGCTACTATCGCGTCGACTCTCGCCGCGAACGCATCTGGCGCGACGACGAAATCTTGATTTATCAGGCCATCGCCGACCTTTATACCTTCGCCTCCAAGAAGCTAAGCGGCAAAAAGTAAAGGCCTCGCCTTTTGTTTTTCGAGAACTATCTTTGATAAAAATCATCGACAACAGGTCGAAACTTGTTATTCTTTTTGGCGATGGACATCGCTTCTTTCTTCCCGTTAGCAAACGCCTATCCCTGGGCATATGTCGCCATTTTGCTCACCTGGGGCGTTACTTTCGTCAACGGCTGGACCGATGGCCCCAACTCCATCGCGACCTGCGTCACGACCCGCGCGATGCGGCCAAAGCCCGCCGTCATCATGTGTGCCATCTTAAATGGGATTGGCACGTTAGCGATCGGCGCTTTCGCTTCGTTTATCTCCTCTTTGGCGGGCGGCGACGTCTCCAAGACCATCGCTCAACTCGTCAATTGGGGCGATTCGGGCATCAATCAGATTCTTTGCGCGATCAGCTGTGGCATGGCCGCGATCATCATCGTCTCTTTGCTTTGCACGGCCTTTGGTTTCCCTTCTTCCCAATCGAACTGCCTTATCGGCGGCTTGACGGGCGCAGGCATGGCGATTACGGCCATAAGCGGCGAAGCCAATTGGTTCGCCAACATCGGCGCCGAGCCTTGGATTAAGGTCGCCATCGGTTTCTTTGGCTCTTTGCTTCTTGGCTTTGCCCTCGGCTATGGCATGACCAAGCTGATTCAGCTTATCTGCCGAAAGATGAACAAAGGCGCGACGACCCGCTTCTTCAACAAAGGTCAGATTGTCACGAGCGGCATCATGAGCTTCTTTCATGGCATTCAAGACGGCGCCAAGTTCATCGGCGTCTCGATGCTCGTCGTCGCGATGCTCGCCTCTTCGCAAAACGGCCAAGCCTACTCCGCCAATTTGACCGGCTTAAGCGGCGTTTGGTGGATCTATCTTCCCATCGCCATCTTGGAGTTCGCTGGCACGATGGTCGGCGGTTACAACATCATCAAAACCATGGGCAAAGGCATGGCAATTCTGAAAAAATATCAGGCTTTTGCGACGGATATCGCCGCATCCATTGGCCTTTTGCTCGCGACTTTCTTCGGTCTTCCCGTTTCCACTGGCACCGTCAAATCGACGGCAATCATGGGCGGTGGAGCGGCCAGAAGCTTCCGCCGAGTTCGGTGGAACGTCGCTGGGAGAATGGTCTTCTGGGGCGTGATTGTCTTCCCTTTGAGCGCGCTTGCGGGCTTCTTGGGCGTTTTGATCTTTATTTGGACTTGCTAATAGGAGGCAGGAATTATGTTTGGAAAGAAAAAAGCGAAAAAGTCGAACATCTACTTCGATTCTTTTCCCGTGCTGGCGCATTATGCGGTGGAATGCGGCGAGAAGATCCTGGATTTCATGGAGCATTTTGACCACGAAAAGCTCTTGGAGATCAAAGAGGGCGTGCATGCGATTGAGCATAAGGCCGATGACACCAAACACGAGATCACCCAAAAGCTTTTGACGGAGTTCATGACGCCGATCGACCGCGAGGACATCTTTGAATTGCTCCGCTTGATCGATGATGTCACCGACGCGATGGAAGAAGTCTCCTTGAAGCTTTATCTTTACGATTATCGTGAACTCCCGCCCGACAGCATCCCCTTCACCGAACTCACGGTCGAATGCATCCGCAAAATGGAGAATTGCTTGCAGCACTTTAACGACTACCTTAACGTCGAAGTCATGACCCCTCTTATCAACGAAGTCATCCACCTCGAGGAGAAATCGGACGCCGAATACATTGAGGACATGCATAACCTTTACCTCAAGGAGACCGACGGCTTCAAGCGCCACCGCGCCGAAGCCTTGTACACGATGCTCGAAGAGGTCTCGGACGCCTGCCGGGAAGTCTGCCGTTACGTCCAAAACATCGCTTTCAAGAACATCTAAGCGTCCTGGTGAGCCTCGCGGATAAGCGGGGCTTTTCTTTTTGCTACAATGTGTGGCATGGCAAATGCCTTTGAGAAAAAACTCCTTGCCTGGTACGACGAAAACCGCCGGATTTTGCCATGGCGGGAAAACCCAACCCCCTATGGGACGTGGCTAAGTGAAATCATGTTGCAGCAAACCCGCGTTGAGGCGGGCAAAGCCTATTACCTCCGCTTCATGGAGGCTTTGCCGACCATCGAGGATTTGGCAAAAGCCGACGAAGACCTTTGTCTGAAGCTTTGGGAGGGCCTTGGCTATTACAGCAGGGTTCGCAATCTCCACAAAGCCGCGAAGATCCTCGTCGAAGAATGTGACGGGGAATTGCCTCACGACGTGAAAGAATTGACCAAGCTGCCGGGAATCGGCGAATACACTGCTTCGGCGATCGCTTCCATGGCCTTTGGGAAGAAAGAGGTCGCGGTCGATGGCAACCTCCTTCGCGTCTATAGCAGGCTGGAAGAGGATGCCACCAACATCAAAGACCCAAAAGCCAAGGAGAAATGCCGGGCGTTCTTTTTAAAGAAAATGGACGAAAGGCCTGGCGACTTCAACCAAGCCCTGATGGACCTTGGCGAATTGGTTTGTCTGCCAAACGGCGCGCCCAAATGCGACGCCTGCCCGCTTGCTTCTTTCTGCAAAGCCCATCAGGCGAAAAAAGAGCAGGATTATCCCGTCGTTGAGAAAGCCAAAACGAAAAAAGAAGAGGGGCGTATTGTCTTTTTGCTTCAATACCAAGGCAAAATCGCCATCCGAAAAAGGCCGGATAGCGGACTGCTTGCCTCCCTTTATGAGTTCCCGAATGCCCTCGGGGACAAAGAAGAATCTTGGGCGACGAATTATCTGAAAGAAAAAGGCCTCTCCTTCCTCTCCTTGGTCCCGCTTGGCGAGGCCAAACACGTCTTCAGCCACCTGGTGTGGAAGATGAAGGGGTATCGCGTTATGTTGGACGCGCTCCCCAAAGAGGGCGATCTTCTTTTCGTCACCAAAGAAGAACTCTTGGAGCGTTACTCCATCCCAAGCGCCTTTTCCTACTATCTCAAATCTCTTTGAGGGCCTAATTCTCTTCTAGGCGCGCGCTTTCGTGTATAATGGCGCCGAAAAGGAGGTTAAAGAAAACCTACATATGTTCAGCGATGAGAACAAGTCCTCGTCACTCGCAGAGTTCCTGCTCCGCTACGACTACGTGATCATGGACACTTGCTCTTTGATGGAAGATGGCTTCCCGCTCTTCATGGATGTATTGGTCAACGCGAAAGATTACTTAAACAATCGGCGCATCGTCATTTATGGCGAATGTTTGGCGGAATTAAAAAAGCACAGCAAGAATCGCAAAGAGCATTCCGTGCGTATCGCTGCCAAGCGCGCCCTCAAAATTCTGCATTCCTTCCGTTTCAAGCGCTTCAAACCGTTCGAATATACGCGCAAGAGCAAACGGAACAAGAATTTTGCCGACAATGTGATCTATGTGGATGTATCCCAACGCCGGATCACCCAAAAGATCCTGGTAATCACCCAAGACAAAGGCCTTGCCGGCGATCTCCGCCGCTTGAATGAACTCGATTCACAGCACGGTCGGAAAGTCGCGACCTATAAGATCCTGCCCGATGGCACGTTAGACGTGAACCATGGCGAGACGGTGAGCAAAGCTCCCTGGAAAGACAAGAAGGAGCATGGCTTCTCTAAGCGTCAAGAGACGCCGAAAAAGCCAAACAACAAGCCAAAGATCGTTTCAAGCGAGGCTTTGGTAAAGGCCATTGACGGCGACCGCCGCCTCAAGGCCAACTTAACCAACAACAACTATCCCGACATCAAGAAAGTCGCGGATATCGAGGCCCAATTGGCTCTCCTCTCCGCCTTAAAAGGCGAGGAGAAGAAGAGCGAGCAGATTCATTTAAGCGAGGCCCAGCTCAAAGAAGAGCTCGCCAAGCGAAAACTCGCAAAGCCCGAATCCAAGAAAGAGGCCCCGAAAGAAGAGAAGAAGGCGGAATCTCCCAAGATTGAGAAGAAGCCCGAGACCCCGAAAGAATCAAAGAAGCCTTCGGAGCCAAAGCCCGAGAGCAAAAACGTCGGCCCCCGCGGCGAGGCGAGGAAACTCGATAATGCGATCCGCGACTGCGCCACCAAAAACGGCGTCTTGATCCGCGACGTCTCCATCCCTTATTTCGCCCAGATCCATGGCCCCGTCGACATGACGGAGAACGACATCCCTGCGATTGAGAAGGGATTGACCGAGAATCCGAAGTCCTTCCTCTACAAAGGCGTCCTCTTCACCAGCGAAGCCAATAACCGTGGTTTCTCGGTGTGGATGAACGCTAAGCCCGCCCAGGAAAAACCTGTCGAGCCCAAGAAAGAGGAAGCGAAGTTGGTCAAGGTCGAAAAGGAGGCCCCGAAATCCCCCTTCCCGAAAGACCCAAGGCCAAGCCCCAAGAAAGAGGCAAAGGAAATGGTGGACGCTCCGGAAAAGCCCAAGCGCGCCACCAAAAAGAAGGTCGAGGAAGAGGCGAAAGCCGATCCAAAGCCTGCCACAAAGAAGCCCGCTAAGAAAAAGGCGGAGCCCGTGAAGGAAAAAGAGGCGAAAGCCGAAGAACCTGCAAAAGCAGAGAAACCGGCCAAGAAAGCCCCCAAGGCCAAAGCGGAAACCAAGGAAGCCCCTGCGAAGAAGCCTTCGACCCGCAAAGCGAAGGCGGAAGCGCCCAAGGAAGAAGAGAAAGCCAAGCCCGCGCCCAAGAAAGCGCCGGCAAAGAAGGCGGCTCCCTCCTTAGAGACGGTCAAAAAGAGTGAGGCCCGCTTACTAAGCGTCGTCTCCAACTCCAATTACCCCTTGGAAAGCAAACAGGCGGACGTGAAATCCCAGCTTGCCCTCGTGAAGCAGCTCAAATCCGAGGACGTTAAGAGCCTAAAGCTCGACGCCAAAGCCCTCGAAGAGATGCTCAAAGAACTCAAGTAAATCACCAAAAGGAACGATGACGAACGGCGTCGTTCCTTTTTTGAAATTGCATTTTGCAATTAGAGGCCGAAAATAATAGGCAACGAAAGGTATATAGAAATGAAAACATTCCTCAAATTCTCCGGCATCTGCGCCCTTGTCCTCGCAGCGGCCAGCCTCGTCCTCATGCTCGTTAGCCCGGCCATCACTTACACCGCGACTGCGACTGTGCTTGGCAACACCTCGACCAGCGTCAGCTACATCAGCGGTATCGCTGGCATTTTCGGCAAAGGCACCATCACCACCGGCGACACGACCTCGAATTTCGATGGCACCGCCGTTTGGAGCGCGATCATCGCCTTCATCTTGTTGATTGTCGCCCTCTTGCTCTTGCTTCTTGGCGCGATCATGCCGGTTCTTAAGGTCAAGTCCGTCACCAAGTTCGCCGGCGTTATCAACCTCGTTGCGGTTTGCGCTCTTGCCGTTGCTGGCGTCTTCTTCTTCCTTGAAGTTCCCGTCTTCCAGTCGGCCAACGAAGTTTCGAGCGGTTCTGGATCCATCGGCGGCATCTTCTCTGCTAGTGGAACCTATGGCCTTGGCGCTGGCTGGCTCATCGCTGGCATCCTCTCGATCGCCGGCGCGGTCATCGCGATTCTTCCCGCTGCTGCCGACTTTGCTGGCGGCAAAGGCAAGAAAAGGAAATAAGCCTAACCTTATTTAAAGAAGGAAGCCCCGTTGGACAAGCGGGGCTTTTTCTTGCTTCTTTGCGATTCTTCCCTAAAATAACGCGTGCTATGAACGAAGACCGCACGCACAAAATACTCGTTATCGTTTCCTGGGTGATCTACGCCGTGATCGGCGGAGGCATCTATTTATTAACATGGCTCGTGCGCAAGGAGCAGAGCCCTCTCGCCATCTTTGACGGGCTTTCCGTCGGCGGCATCATGGTCATCCTCTCGGGTTTATTGACCGTCGTGAACCGTTTCGGCGCCTTCGACGCCTTGAGCTATGGCGCGCGCATGTTCGCGGTCCATATTAATCCCAAGTTCGATCCGAAGAACGACAAATACGAGGATTACAACGATTACCGCGTGAAAAAGAGCGAGGAGCGGAGAAAATATCCCCTCAACTTCTTGCCTTGGACGGTGATCGGCGGCGGGATGTTTATTGCCGCCTTAATCGTCCGCTTCACCATGTTTTAAGGGAAAGGCGCCATGGAAGCGCTACCATTCCTTTTTCTTTCGCTATCTTTTTTCTATTTTCTTTGAATTTTTTACCAATAAAAAGGCAAAAACCCAGTCTCCATCGAATGAAAATCGGTTGAAAGCTTTTTCTTGACAATAATTCTCCCGCCAGTATAACTAACACATTCATGAAAGGAGGATTACATCATGAATAAAAAAGCATTAACCGTGCTTCTTGCTTCGGGTGTCCTCGCTCTTGCTGGCTGTGGCCAAACTTCTGACGAAGGCGGCTGCAAAGGCCGTACCAGCGGGCCGGACGTCCTAACTGAACCGGCCGCTGACGGCGCTATCGAATACGTCGACGCTTCCTATGACGCTCGTACCGAGATCTTGGGTAAGCTCGAGGGCTACGCCGTTGACACCGGCTTAACTGGTCTTCCCCTTTACGAAAACGGTGGTTATGTCATGTATAACCCGCGCGTCGTTAAGGGCACTTCGACTTACATTCCGAACTTTGGCTTCTCCATTCTTCGCGATGGTCAGTTGAATGGGACTCTCTCTGGTGAGACCGATACCAAATACCAGAAATATCTTCACAACTGGGAAGCTTCTGACCCAGCCACCATCAACTATTTGAATGACCAGGGTTCCCAGGTCGGCGATCTCTAT
Organism: uncultured Erysipelotrichaceae bacterium; assembly: GCA_946183085.1. Taxonomy (GTDB): domain Bacteria; phylum Bacillota_I; class Bacilli_A; order RFN20; family CAG-826; genus Alloenteromonas. The sequence goes on from CAMGZU010000011.1 coordinate 11,935, forward strand.
GGCAACATCGAGAGCGGCTACTTCGGCACCCGCCTCAACAGCGACAAAACTGGTTACGAATGGTATGGCGTGCTTGCGAAGAACAACATCCCCTACCCGGTCGAAGGTGGCAAAGTCGTCACCAAGACCCCGAGCGCCACGGAAATGCACATGACCTGGCGTATCTATCTCCGCACTGGCAAAGACGGCGGCATCAAATACCGCACCGCCTCCACCAAAGCGGACCGTGCGTCCTTCAATAACCGCGACGTCGAGGCCGCTGACTACGTCAACGCCTTCAAGTTCCTCTGCAACGGCCAGAACAAGTTCTACCGTGGCTCTGAACTCGCCTCGCAGACCGGCAAGAGCGGCATCGCTGGCCTTTCCGCCTTCAATTCCTACACTTCCAACGACGCTTTGGTCGCCGCTTATGGCGTCGACGGCCTCTGGGAGTTGACCGCTGGTAAGAGCGGTATCGTCGCTGGCTCTGACGCCGATGGCGATTACATCGACTTCACCTTCTTGGTCCCGAACAACAGGTTCTATGCCATGTACAACCTTGGCTCGAGCATGTATGCCCCGGTTCCGAAGGCCTTCACCGATGCTGTTGGCGCGACCGCTTATGGCGCCTACAACACCAACAAGTCCTACAGCCCGGTCGACAACATTCTCTCGGTCGGTGCCTACTACCTTGAATCTTGGGAAACCGACAAGCTCATCACCTTCGCCCGCAACGCGGATTGGTATGAGATCAAGGAGAACCCGAACCTCTATCGCATCGAAGGCATCCACACCGATGTCTTGACCGCCTACGACACCGACAACCGCGCCGCCTTCAAGGAATTCCTCGCTGGCAAGCTCGACTCCGTCGGCATCCCGCAGGACGACTTCGCGGAATACAAGAATGACCCGCGTGCGACCCAGGTTCCTGGCGATGCGACCTTCAAACTCAACATCAACTCCTGCGATTCCTGCACTTGGGAACAGCTCTTTGGTGAAAACGGCACAGTTGCCCAGACCGCTAAGAGCGACTACTGGAACGTCAAGCCGTGGATGTCGAACGACCACTTCTTGAAAGGTCTCTTCTACTCCATCGACCGCAACACCTTCGCTTCCAAGCGTGGTTCGATCGCTTCCGTCAACTACTTCTCGGACAACTACCTCTCCAATCCTGAAGAAGGTATCTCCTACAACACCACCACCGCTCATAAGAACGCCATTAAGAACTTCTGGGGCGACACCGTCTCCACCGGCGGCTACAACCTTGCCCTCTCCGAAGCGCAGTTCAAACTCGCGATCGAAGATCTCCAGAAGTCTGGCGCGATCAAGTCCGACACCAGCGAAATCTCCATCGACATCTGGTGGATGTACACCTCCCAGATCAAGTCCATGGGCGAAGAGCTCGCGTCCTACATCGAGACCGCGTTCAACAACGCTGCGGCAGAAGCTGGCATCGACACCGTCCTTAAGGTCAACAACAACGCCGTCACCGTTTGGTCCGACGTCTACTACAAGCACCTTATGACCGGCCAGTTCGACCTTGGCTTCGGCGCCATCTCGGGCAACACCCTTGACCCGCTCAACTTCATGGAAGTCTTGAAGTCCGACAACTCCTCTGGCTTCACCCTTAACTGGGGTATGGACACCAGCCGTTACGATCGTTCCGCCAACGGCCTCGTCTATGATGGCAAACTCTGGTCCTTCAACGACCTCTGGAAGGCCGCTGACCAGGGCATCATCCTCGACAAGGGCAAGGAAGTCGAATCCCTTACCTTCAAAGTCGACAAAGCCGAAATCTCCGCGGATGGCAAGACCCTTGATTTGGCCGTCACCATCACCCGCCCGGATTACGAGTCTCTCGACATCGAAGTCCTCGACCTCTATCTCCAGAGCTCCAGCGAGGAAAAGGACTACACCGAGATCTACAACGATCCTGAGGAACCGTTCTATTCTTACCTCGATGACACAGAAGTCACCGATGTGAAATTCACCAACCTCAGCGAATACGGCACCCTTGATAAGGGTTCCTGCCAGATCAGCTGCAAGATCACCGGCAAACTTGTTGAAAACATCGCCAAAGACGGCAAGATCGCCCGCTTCGGCGTTGACTACAACAAGTACATCAGCGACGTCTACCTTGGCCTTGTCTCGGCGACTGCTGATAACGCGCCAGTCACCAAATTGGCGTAACGCAACATAGCGGCTTAACAACGCTTCGTTTGTGTAGCAGCACCTCGTGGATTTCCACCTGGTGCTGCTTCTTTGTCTAATGAATAAGGAAATAGTCGTTAGAGAAAGAATTAAATAGTGATACTATTTCCATACTCTAAGAAAGGAGGAAGAAACAATGGTTAAATACACGATTCAACGTTTGCTTTTGGCGCTCGTTACCACCGTGATCATTTTGACGATGACGTTCTTCCTGGTGAAGCTCTTGCCTTTCCAAAAGCCGATTGGCCAAGACTCCGCCAAGCTCGCCTACTATCTCCATGAAGTCGGCATGGGCTTCGTTCTCGACTTCACGACCCCGCAGAAACAATATGGCGAGCTCTTGTGGTCCTACAACGATCCCAACACCGGCATTATGCATTACTTCTACGTTCGTCCTACCGCAGAGCAGTACTTCGCCTGGGCTAGCAACGTTCTCACGAAGTTCCAGTGGGGCACCTCGACCTACATCTCCCCGAACGTCGACGCGATGGTCATCATCGGCGAACGTCTTCCGACCACGATCAAAGTCAACGTCTGGTCCGTCCTTATCTCGGTCCCGGCCGGCATTGGCTTAGGCATTTGGGCTGCTCTTAAGAAAAACACGATGGTCGATCACGTCATCTCAACCTTCGTCATGATCTTCATCTCGGTCCCATCCTTCATCATCATCACCTTCTTGATGCTTTGGTTCTGCTACAGCACTGGCTGGCTTCCCACCCAGTGGCCTTCCGTCACGGCGCCTCTCGCCACGAAGGTGCAGGCCTACATCGTCCCGACGATGTGTCTCTCCTTCGGCTCGATCTGCGGCTATTGCCGTTTCACCCGCGCCGAACTCACCGAGGTCATGTCTTCGGACTTCTTGCTCTTGGCCCGTACCAAAGGCCTCACCAAAGCCCAGACCGTCACCCGCCACGCGCTTAAGAACGCGATGGTCCCGATCCTTCCCTCCATTCTCTCGGAGGTCATCGGCTTATTGGGCGGCTCCATGATTTTGGAATCCCTTTATGGCATTCCGGGCGTCGGCCGCCTCTACATCACCGCTTTGAACCAGAAAGACTACAACGTCTTGATGGCGGATATGTCGCTTTATACCCTCATCGGTCTTATCAGCGGCGTCTTCCTCGACCTGTCTTATGGGTTCATCGATCCGCGCATTCGTATGGGAGGTAAGAAATAATGAACGACGAAAAGAATTTCACCTACGTCGATTCATGCGATGTAGAACATAGCATTCAAATCTCCCCCGAAGATTTGAAGCTCACCCAGGTCGACAAGGAAATCCACGACACGAAATTCCAGAGCAAGCCGACCACCTTCTTCAAGGACGCGCTTCGCCGCTTCGTGAAGAACAAATCCTCCGTCGCGGGCGCCATCGTCCTCGGCACGATCATCCTCGGCTGCATCTTCATCCCGATCCTCGACCCCTCTGACGTCGACCACGTCCATCAGTACGAGAAGCACCTCGAACCGAAGCTTTTCGACGCGGGCACCGGCTGGTGGGATGGCTGCCGCCATTACGACAACATCACCGTCGATTTCGACTGGGAGCAGTTCGAGAAAGACGGCTCCTATGTCGGTTTCCCGGCTGACGTCAACAAAGCCGCCGTCGTCGGCGGACAAGCGGGCGTCCACATGAGCAAAGTCGGCGAGAACAAAGTCGACGCCTATAACCCCTATGGCCATGGCGGCTTCATGCGCATCGCCAACGACAAATCCTCGACCGAGGCCGCGAGGCTTTATTCCTATCCGGTCGATATGGACATTGAGAAATACGACCTCTCCCTCGCCGTGAAGACCTCCGCCCTTCCGGAAGACTTCACGTATGGCGAACAAGGCTCTTTCGCCTATTTCATCACCACGGCTTTGGGCGAAGTCGAGCTCACCGATTATTCCACTAACACTGGCGCTTCGAGCTTCAAACTCAGCGACAACGCCAACCTCATCTCGATGGCGGCGACCAATGGCGGCGTTCTTCCGAGCGCCCGCTTCGAGCTCCGCATCAAGAACAAAACCGGCGCCACCCTCAACCAAAACGTGCTTTTGCAGAGCGTCGTCTTCTCCTCGGAAGCGGCCGCGAAAGACAACAGCACCGAGGCGAACGAATACGTCTCCAACCTCAACAACGCCAGCTTCAAAGACGCCAACAAGGCGGCCGGCATCACCCCGTCGACCACCACGGGCGAGACCAACAAATGGTATTGGACCTGCCCGAACGGCACCCGCGAAGTCTATCAGGCCGACCTGGTGGTCTGCTCCTACTCCTTCGACACCTATGAGGACGCCTTCGGTTATCGCTATAACTATGGCTTCTCGATGTCGGCGGTCAAAGGCTACATCACCAAAGGCTGGCTGAACGCCGAATACTCGGTCGCGAAGCTTGAAGCCGCGAAATACAGCGACGAGGCCTGCGCCGCCTTCCTCGCCGGCTTATCGATGACCAGCGAAGGCGACAAATATTGCCCGCTTCGCTTGGAAGACGCCACCCCGACCTTCAAAGTCGTCAGCGGCGGCGGCGCCAGCGTCGCCACCTTAACCGGCACCTGCTCCTTCTGGAGATATCTTGGCTACAAGTCCTGCCCACGCTACCTGGTGGGCACCGACGATTCCGGCCGCGACCTCCTCGACTACTCCTTCAGTGGTTTACGGACCTCGCTCCTTCTTGGTCTCGTCACCTTTGTGGTCAACTTCGTCTTCGGCCTCGTCTGGGGCGCGGTCTCCGGCTACTTCGGCGGCTGGACCGACATCCTCATGGAGCGCTTCACCGACATCTTGAGCGGCATCCCCTGGATCGTCGTCATGACCCTCACCATCATCTTGCTCGGCCAGAACTTCTTCGTGTTCGCCTTGGCCCTCTGCTTGACCGGCTGGATCGGCACCTCGCATTTGACGAGGACCCAGTTCTACCGCTTCAAGAGCAGGGAATACATCTTGGCGGCCCGCACCCTCGGCGCGAGCGACAAGCGTCTCATCTTCCGTCACATCTTGCCGAACGCCATCGGCACCATCATCACCTCCTCGGTCTTGATGATCCCGAGCGTCATCTTCTCGGAAGCGACCATCTCCTATCTCAACCTCGGCCTCCAAGGCATGGCCTCCTTCGGCGTCATCCTCTCGGAGAACCAGAAGTTCTTGCAGATCTATCCGTATTTGATCGTCTTCCCGTCGGTCATCATGGCGCTCATGATGATCTCGTTCAACCTCTTCGGAAACGGCTTAAGAGACGCGTTTAACCCATCATTGAAAGGACAGGATTGATTCTTATGGCACTCACAAAGAAACAGCTTGCCCTTATCGAAGGGCAGAAGAAGCCGGAGAGCGAGAAAGTCCTCTCCGTCAGAAACCTCGTCATCAATTTCCGCACCGACAACGGCCTCGTCCAGGCGGTCCGCGGCGTCAGCTTCGACCTTTATCGCGGCGAGACGCTCTGCATCGTCGGCGAGTCCGGCTCGGGCAAATCCGTCACCTCGAAGGCCATCATGGGCATCTTGTCCAAAAACGCCATCGTCGAAGGCGGCCAGATCATCTACGAAGGCGAGGACCTCCTCCGCGTTTCGGAGGACGAATTCCACCGCATCCGCGGCCACAAGATCGGCATGATCTTCCAGGACCCGCTTTCTTCGCTCAACCCCATCGTCAAGATCGGCAAACAGCTCATCGAGACGATGATGATCAACTCCAACCAGCTGAAGAACCGTTATAACGACCTCATCGCCAAGGAGCTCGTCGACTATAAGAACGCCAAGTTCTTGAAAGACTCCGCCACCCTCGGCGCCAAGCGTCTTGTCTCGGAAGCGAAGAAGAACAGCCGTCACGACATCGAGAAGGCGAATAACGCCATCGCCGCCGCAAAAGCGGAATGCAAAGAGGCGATCCGCGTCGCCAAGCTCGGCGTCAAGAAAGACGATGCTGCTGCCATGGCCGAATTCAGCAAGAAGGCGGAAGCCGCCGAAGCCAAGCTTCAAAGTGAGCTCCCTGCCCTCGAGCAGGCCTTAGCCGAGGCCAAAGCCGCGGCCGCTCCCCGCATCAAAGAGGCGAAGGAGAAGGCCAAAGTCAAACTCGCCGAAGCCAAAAAGGCCTATGACGAGACGGCCCCTGAGCTCAAAGCGAAGCTCAAAGCCGCGAAAGTCGCGGCGAAAGCCAACAACAAAGAGTACAAAGCGAAGCTCACCGAAGAACGGGACGCCAAGCTGAAGGAAATCGACGCGAAGAAGGCGAGCATCGTCTTAAGCGAAGAGGCGAAGCACAAGATCGCCGAAATCGACCACGTCATCCGTCAGACCAAGATCCGTTACAACGCGAGAATCGCCTTGGCTTATTTCGACGCAAAGCGCAAATTCCCGCTCATCGCCCTCCGCGACAAAGCGCTTGATGACCTTTACGTCGCCAGAAGCGCCTATACCAAGGAGCTCGATGCCGTCGAGGCCGAGCGCCAGCGCGTGCTGAACGACTTCCAGAACAAAGTCCGCATCACGAAGAACGAGGCCAAACGCCGCGCCATCTCCGTCATGCGCGAAGTCGGCATCCCGCAGCCGGAAAAACGCTTCTACCAATACCCCTTCCAGTTCTCGGGCGGCATGCGTCAGCGCATCGTCATCGCGATCGCCCTCACCGCGGACCCGGACATCCTGATCTGCGACGAGCCGACCACCGCGCTTGACGTGACCATCCAAGCCCAGATCCTCGAGCTCATCAACCGCTTGAAGGAGCAGAGGCAGCTCTCCTGCATCTTCATCACCCACGACCTTGGCGTCGTCGCCAACATGGCGGACCGCGTCGCGGTGATGTATGCCGGCAAGATCTGCGAATACGGCACCGACAAAGAAGTCTTCTTTGACCCGCGCCACCCCTACACTTGGGCCCTTCTCTCCTCCATCCCGGACGTGAACTCCAAAGAGAAGCTCGAAGCCATCCCGGGCACCCCGCCGGATATGATTTATCCGCCGAAGGGTGACGCGTTTGCGCTTCGCAACAAATACGCCTTGGCGATCGACTTCAAGCATCAGCCGCCTTTCTTCAAGGTGAGCGAGACCCATTACGCGGCCACCTGGCTCCTTTATCCGGGCGCCCCGAAGGTCGAGATGCCGAAGATCGTTTCCGCCCGTATCCAAAAGGCGCTAGAAGATGAGGAGGCTTTGACAAAATGAGTGAACCCACGAGAAAGAAAAAGACCGCTTCCCGGGCGAAGTCCGCGGAGAAGTCTTTGAAAGCCGCCGCGTCCGAAAACGCCTATCGCAAAGACTCCCAAGCCGCCGCGCTACAAGAAGCGGCTGAGGTTGGGGTCGAAGTCGTCGCCAACGAGGCCGAAGAGACCGCGGAACACGCGGTCGACACCCTCGACCACACCGTCTCGAAGGAGATCTTGGAAAGCAAGGTCAAATTCAAGCAGGAATTGGTCGACAACCACATCATCCTCTCCGTCCGCCACTTGAAGCAGTTCTTCAAGCTCGGCACCTGGCCCGATACCGTCAAACTCAAGGCCGTCCATGACGTCTCCTTCGACGTCAAGGAAGGCGAGACGTTTGGCATCGTCGGCGAGTCGGGTTGCGGCAAGACCACGACCGGCCGCTGCATCATCCGCCTCTATGACATCACCTCGGGCTCCATCTACTACAAAGGCCACCGCATCGCGGCGGGCGACCGTTGGAACCGCAAGGAGATCAAATTCTCCCGCATCCACGCCAAAGAGAAGGTCAAAGCCCTTGAAGCGGAGAAGAACGAGAAGATCTATGCCCTCACCGGCAAGAGCCCTGACCTCTTGATCAAAGAGGTCGAGGCGAAGAAAAAGGCGGACTTGGCCGCGGCGAAAGCCGAATTCAAAGCCAACCCCGCCCCCGATCCCAAAGACATTGAAGCCTATGAGGCGAAAAAGGCCGCGATCCTGACCAAAGCCATCGCGGACATCGCCGCGATCCGCGCCGACCGCGCCACCCGCATGGACGCTTACGTGAAAGCGAAGGAGGCCAACGCCTCCGCCATCGCCGCCCTCGAAAGCGAATATGCCGCCAAGGAAAAGGAAGTCTTGGACCGCAACGCCAAAGTCGTTGAGGAACAGAAAGCCAAGATCAAGCAGATCCATTACGACCAGAAGCACCCATCCCGCGAGCTCATGAACGAGATCCAGATGATCTTCCAGGACCCGGTGGATTCCCTTGACCCCCGTATGACCGTCGAAGACATCATCCAGGAAGGCTTGAAGATCCAGGGCATGAACAATCGGGCCGAGAACCACGCCAAAACCGTCGACATCTTGACGAAGGTTGGCCTCGTCCCCGAACACGCTTCCCGTTACCCGCACGAATTCTCGGGCGGCCAGAGGCAGCGTATCGGCATCGCCCGCGCGCTCATCATGAACCCAAAGCTCTTGATTTGCGACGAGCCGATCTCCGCCCTCGACGTCTCCATCCGCGCTCAGATCATCAACCTGTTGAACGATTTGAAGTCCCAGATGGACCTCACCCTCATCTTCATCGCCCACGATCTCTCGACCGTCAAATACTTCTGCGACCGCATCGCGGTCATGTACTTCGGTCAGCTCGTTGAGCTTACCACGAGCGATGAGCTCTTCCGCCATCCGCTCCATCCTTACACCAAATCGCTCCTTTCCGCGATTCCGCAGCCGAACCCCTTCACCGAAAAGCGGAGGAAGAGGATCGTCTACAACCCGCAGGAAGTCCACGACTATTCCGAGCAGCGTCCGACCCTTCACGAGATCCTGCCTGGCCACTTCATCCTTTGCAACGACAAAGAACTCGTCAAATACAAGGAAGAGATCGCCAAGCTCGACGCCGGGGAGCTCGTCATCAAAGACGGCTTGGAAGTCGAAGGCGAGAAGGCAAAATAAGGCCAAGAACCGCCATCGGGAAAACCATGGCGGTTTTTCTATTGGTTTTCTATAAGAAAAGATTGACTAAATAACGCGATGTTTTATGGTATTTCGTGATTTCATTTGGAGGAAAGACATGAAAAAGAATTCCCTCGTGCTCGGCGCGGCGCTTCTACTCACCCCGCTCCTCGCCACTGCTTGCGGTGGCGCCCCGGTCGAAGTCGACGACACCGCCGAAGGCACGTTCACCGCTTATAAGGCGGCCAAACTCGTTTCCTGGGCCGCCAGCAAATATGGCGAAGCCGTCACCCCCGAGGCCCTTTTGGAAAAGGCCGGCATCAGCAATGGCGAAGAGAAGAACTCGAACGCCGACGCGATGAAGCTCCTTTACGCGGGTTTTGGCGAGAAGATGCCCGAGCGCATCGGCGCCCGCATCTTCCAAGGCTATGACTATGACTTAGAGAACGTCAAAGGCCTCAAAACCACCGACGATTGCTACAAAGCCGTCAAATTCTTCGTCGACAAAGGCGTCTTCACTTCCCGTGAAGGCAGCACCTTCACCCCGAGCCGCACCTTGCCGCGCAAGGAACTCCTCAAGCTCATTGAGCGCCTCCATGCCTACATCGGCACCTCGGAGACCGATGACTATTTCTCGACCATCAACCACGACTTCCTTTACGACAAGAATCCGAACGGCTTGCCCGAAGTCGACGACGATGGCAACGAACTCGCCATCTACGATTCCAACTTGATCCCGCAATCGAGGATCAACGCCTGGGCCAAAGGCATCGTCGCCGAAGGCAAGACCCCGAACGCCTCCGCTTTCACCGACACCTATTTCGATTTCGATGCCCGTAAGCCCGGCAACGCCGCCGGCGTCGTCGGTGCTCTTAAGCCCCTTTTGGAGGCCAAGACCATCGCCGAATTCCAGGACGCGATGCTCCAGATGCTCAAAGACACCGGCTATTGTCCGCTTTGGGGCGACGCAACCTATGGCATCGCGACCTTCAAATACACGAGCGGCGACACCGCCACCAAGGTCTATGCCCAAGCGACTTCCTATAACAACACCGAAACCGGCGCGCAGGCCGCCTCAAACCGCGGTTCCCGCATCACCCGCTTCTCCCCGATTTTCCAGGAGATCTTGGGCTGCGATGAGGAGACTGGCAAACGCTGGGGCACCGCCTATGCCCAATTCGTCGTCGACTTCTGCAACGCCAAAGGCCAGTTCAGCGCCGACGATGGCGCGCTCTATCAGCCGAGTAAAATCAGCACCGATTCCCCGAAAACCACCGACAAGTTCGACCTCTTCAACTTCTTGAAGGACGCCGGGGTTAAGACCCCGTCTTGGTTCCTTTTCGCCAATGGCGCCGACACCGAAGCCATCATGAGCCTTTGGGATGACGCCCACCTTGAGCAGCTCAAGGGCCTCTGCATCTGGCAGATGGCGCAGCATTTCTCCATCTGCTTGCCCGATGCCGAGCACGTCACCGCCTGGGCTTATAAGCCGGGTTATGCCAACAACGAAGAAACCCTTTCGACGGACGGCATGTATGGCACCTATTGCTTGCCGAACATCTCAGGCGAGATCTGCAACTACTTCGCGACCACCGCGCAATACAAAGCCAATGTCGACGTCGCGGTTGGCTTATTGAAGGACCTCTGGGGCAGCTTCAAGGCCCGCATCAACAGCGAATCCTGGCTCTCCGCGGAGGGCAAGACCAAAGCCGCCTCGAAGATCGACGACATGAAATACGTCGTCTTCATGAGTGGGAGCGATGGCAGCACCTTGAGCTACGACGATCCGGATTACCTTTCCCCTGCGGAAGGTGGCACCCTTTATGGCAACCTCTCCATCCAGAGCAATACCACCTTCGACGCGACCGCGCCGAAGATCGGCGATGATGCGCAGGAAGGCGGCTTCTTCGATTCCATCGCCGCGACCGACCCGCTCACCGCGAACGCCTACTATATGCCGGGCTACAACGGCATCGACATCACGATGGGCTACATGGCCGCTTATAGCGACATCGCGACGATGAGCAAAGAAGACCTCTTGGCCTCCTATGGCTGGGTCATCGGCCACGAAGTCAGCCACTCGCTCGACACCAACGGCATGCAGTTCACCAACACCGGCGAGCATAAGCTCAACTGGTTCTCTAACGCTGACCGCGAGGCCTATTTGGAACGCTCCAACAAGGTCGTCGGCCAATACGAAGGCGCGGAAGTCATGCCGAACATCGCCACCAAGGGCACCACGGTCCAGACCGAGGCGATCGCCGACATCTCCGGCTTGACCCTCTGCATCGACATCGCCGCCAAGGAAGAGAAGTTCGACTACAAGAAGTTCTTCAAGCGCGGCGCGACCAACTTCGCCGACTACGCTTCGCAGAGCACCTATCTCAGCAACCTCGCCGATGACGAACACCCCTTCGGGCGCGTCCGCGTCAACGAAGCCTACAAGGCCATCGACAAGTTCCACGAAGTCTACGAGACCACCTTCAAAGACGGGATGTATCTCGATCCCTCTTTGCGCGGCGTTGTCTGGTAATCTTCCTTAATCCAACGGGCGGGCGTGCAAACGTCCGCCTTTTTTGTACTAGAATTAGGTTTGTTATGGATAAGACCAATGTGATGCGCCTTTTGGACGCGGCGGGCATCGTTTACGAGGAAAAGACCTATGATCCGGAGATCGTGGACGGCGTCAGCGTCGCCAATGCCGTTAAAAAGGACCCAGATGCCGTTTTTAAGACGCTTGTGACCCAAGACGATAAGAAGTCCCATTTCGTCTTTTGCGTGCCTGTACGGGCGTCTTTGAACCTCAAGAAGGCCGCGAAGGCGGTCGGGGCGAAGTCGATCGCGATGATCCCCCAGAAGGAATTGCTCCCTTTGACGGGCTATGTCCATGGCGGCTGTTCGCCGATTGGGCTCAAAAAGCCATTCCCGGTGACGATCGATGAGACGGCGATGCTCTTTGATACGATTTACGTCTCTGGGGGCCGAAGAGGCTTCCAAATTGGCATTGCCCCGCAAGATCTCGCATCTTATTGCAAAGCAATCTTTGCTGATTTGACCGATTAGCCATACGAAATCCCGATTTGCCTCCTATTAGTTAGTAGGAGGCTTTTTTATGGCTTTGGCAAATGAACTAGAAGAATTCATTCAGGGAACGGGGGATCTGCTGCGCGATGCGGCGTTGCCTTTTTACCGGAAAAGGCGGTATTTCCCCGTGGATGGGACGACGCTTTACGAGAATTCTATCTACGCGAGCGCGCTGTATTTACGCGCGAAAGGAATTGCACCATCAAAAGAGAGCTTGAACCAGATCTTCTTTGAAGATGGGTCGATAATGCGCGTTTCGCTCGCGTATGAAGAGCTGGGCGAAGATCTCGAAGAGGCGGAAAAGCGTTATTGCGAACACATGAACGCTGTCCTCTTTGATCGGGCGTCTCGGAAGGGAATTGAGGCCTATATATGGCTGCCGGATGTGGGGGCGTACCGCAAGAAAATAGAAAAACTTTTGAAAAATAAATCCGATAAACACTAAGAAAAATAAAAAACTTTAGCACTTAGGTGTTGACAGTGCTAAAAAGGGGACTATTATGTAGTTAGCACTTGGAACACGAGAGTGCTAAATCATAGGAGGATTTGATATGAATCATCAGCTTACGAACCGTCTTGACGGCTTTGGCTTCTTCGATCCCTTCTTCGCACCATTCTTTGAAGAAGAGCACGGGGATTCCTCGTTTGGGTCTCTCGAAATGAAAACCGATATCCAGGATCTTGGCAATGGATATCAGATGGATGTCGAGCTTCCGGGCTTCGAGAAGAAAGACATCGCGCTTAATTTGAACGAAGGCTATCTTACCATCTCGGCGAAGGTCAACCGTGACCGCAAAGACAACGATAAGAAAGGCAACTACATTCACCGCGAACGCTTCTCTGGCGTCACCACTCGCAGCTACTATGTTGGCGAGATCGAGGAGAAGGATGTCAAGGCCAGCTACAACAATGGCGTTTTGACCATCAACTTCCCGAAAGAAGACGCGAAGAAGATCGAAGCGAGACACGCCATCAACATTGACTAATCCCTAAGCGTTTTCCTTTCCCTAAGGCCGGCTTCCTCCAGGGCCGGCCTTTTCGTTTGCCCAAGGAGGAGAAACCAATGAGGAAGCGGCCATAAAAAGAAAGGGAATTGTCCGAAATAACCACGTTAAAACATATAAATTAAGATTAATGTTTTTACAAAAGATAAATTGTTAATGAACAATAGATAAAAACCAAAAATATATTTATAAATAAATATAATAAAAAAACATTAAGATTTGATTCATATAAAACCAATTTCTTAATGTTTTTGTGAACAAAGATTTATTTAAGAATAGGAATGATTTCGTCTTGAAGCCCTGCGACGACTTCTAGATTTCCATCTTTGATGTGGAGATTCGTTTCGGACCGAACGCCGAAATCCGGGGCGTAAATCCCCGGTTCGTCGGAGAAGCTCGTGCCCTCCAATAACAAGCGGGTATCCTTTGATTCGTAATCATCCAAATTGGCGCCTGGACCATGCGGCGAAACATCGACGGCGATGTTGTG
>CAMGZU010000012.1 GCA_946183085.1 uncultured Erysipelotrichaceae bacterium
TTTCTCCATAAGAATCCCCTTTCTTTCTTATACCCCAATCAGCTGCAATAAGATGATGAGCGCGGCGGCAAGGTAAGCCGTCGAGAGGGCGATGATGTAAAGCGTCATCGTCGTCATATCGACCCCCAGGTTCCTCTTGCCCTTATGCGGATGGTAGAAAAGCAATAACGGTATCAAAAGCACGATGTTCGAATAATGGCCTAGGCCGAGGGTATGGGCGGTCGCGTTGTCCCGCAGGATGAACTCGACGCCGCCGATCACCGCGACGAGGATCGCGGCGAGGAAGTTCTTGTTCCACAAGAAGCGGTTGCCATTGAAATAAAGCGGCGCGTTCTCCTCGCCATATTTCCTCGTGTAGTGCAAGCGGAGGAAATAAAGCGAGACCAAATAAGAGATGGCCAAGAAGGTGAAGGCCGGCTTCTCGCAGCTGAAGATGTAACGGACGGGGATCGGCATGTTCAGGTCGAAGAGGGCGTTGCCTCCATAGAAGAGGAGCCAAGAGGTGATGACCCAGCCGATCGGGATCAAAGCCAAAAGGCGGTAAATCAGTAGGCCCCGCTGCGTCTTGATCGCCTTCGGCTTGTAGAAAAGGAAAAGCATGGTCAAGAAATAGCAGGCAACCGAGCCGAAGGGATTTGGGATGGTGACGTAGTCGATGACGATGGAGAGGACGGAGCCGTCGTTGATGATGTTATAGACCATCATCTCAATGCCGTATAAGCAAAGGAAGACGATGGAGTATAGAGCGATGTCTCGGAAAAGCCTCTTGTCGTCCAAGAACAGGTCGAAGTCGATGAAATAAAGCAAGAACATGCCGACCATGAATGTGCTCATGAGATTCGTCGCCTGCCCCGATTCCAAAACGTTCCCCATATTTAAAGTGAAGAAGGCAAGCGACAAGAGGATGAGGCGGAGAGAACCGATGAAGACGAGGACGATGCCGACGAGCTCGATGATGGTCTCCGGCAGGAAAGGGCCGAAGCGGTAATCGGTCGGCATCCTTCTATCCATGTCCAAGGAGACTTCGCTCCTTCGGTAGGTCAATCCTTCTACGACGCCTTTCCGCTCGCTATAAAGGAAGCCGAAGATCGCGACGAAGAAGGCCCCGCCTGAGGCGACGAGCCCTAAGAAACGGCAAAGCTCGTTGCGGGCGTCGATTGGCTCAATACGGTTCATCGCCTCCATCTCCTTCTTTTGAAGATTGAAGAAGTCGAGGTTCGTTTGGATGCCCGAATTCGCGATCAGGCGGTCGAAATCGGCGAAGAGGGAATTCGCCCCAAGCGCAAGAAGGCGGCTTAATCCTTCGGGCATCGGCGTATCTTCCATCCCGAATTGCCAATATAAGTCCCAAACCGGATCGCCTTTCTCTTCGCGGTAGTTGAGGGATCCGGAAGAGGTGAAGCCCGTATCGCTTTGGAGCACCTCGGCGAGCCAGGAAGTGGCGTAGTCGATTTCGTCGTCAAGGCGCGCCCAGCTATAGCTGATCGTCAAACGGAAGCCCTCGCTTCGATAAACCGCGCGGAAGGTGGGGGCGCTCAAATGCTGCGTATCGTAAGAAGCGGCGCGGATCGAGACATAACGGGAAGCTTCTTCCGTATGCTCCACGAAATAAATCTCCGGCTGCTTCATATCCTGAGCGGTCAAAGAGAAATAAGGTTCGCCAACCTCGACAAGCTGGTCGTGAAAGGAGAGGACCTCTTCGTCGAAATAAGCGCGGTTGTTTGCGCGGATGGCGTCGCTTTGCACGAAGCCGAAGATCATCGTCGCCGTCGAAACAAGGCCGAGGATGAAGAAGAAGATGACGGTGATCGGATGGGAGATGAAGCGATAGCCGAAGCGCGTGATCTTGCTCCGCCTCTCGGGCAATTCGCTTGGATAGGAAGGCTCTTCGATCAGATAGCGGGAGAAGTCTTCGCCGAGGGCTTCGGAGATCTTCGCGGTTTTCTTCTTCGTGGGCTTGATGTATCCCTTCTCAATCGCGGCATAGGAAAAAGAGGAGATGTGGCAAAGCTTCGCCATTTTGTAGCGGCTCAGCCCTTTTTCCTTACGGAAGCGATATAAGTGGTAGTTGTAAGTTTCCACTGGCTAAGTATAACCTTTGCGGCACTTTTTTCCGCATATTGATACAATATGCCCATGAAACTGAAGCGCCTTTTCATTCCCTTTGCCATGACGGCGCTTCTTTTTGGCTGCACGAACGCCTCGGTGCCCCAATACAAATTCCGGCATCAGCAGGCAAGAAACGACTACGACTCCTCGCTTTTCTATAGCGACGATTTCTTCAAAGACTCCTCCATCCCCTACCACCCTTCTTTGGCGACGACGAGCGAATCCTTCGCGATGGCAAGCTTTGCTTCCTGCGCCGAGCTCGATAATTACAAAAGGCGCTACCGCAACGCGGAAGATCTCTTGAAGAAGCTCGGCTTTGAAAGCTTCTCCGTCAACCACGATTACGAGGTTAAGCCGGGGATGGACACCATCGGCTTGATCCACGCCAAAAAGAAAATCGGGGACGCGACGTTGATCGCGTGCGGGATCCGCGGCGGCAATTACGAAAGGGAATGGGCGAGCAACTTCACGATCGGCAACCGCGAAGACGGCTTCCACGATGGCTTTAAGGTCGCCTCCGACGCCTACATCGAATCGCTCCGCCAATACATCGCCTCCGAAAACATCACGGGCCCCATCAAACTCTGGGCCTCTGGCTATTCCCGCGGCGGCGCCGTCATCAATTTGGCGTTTGGCCGCCTTGACGAAGGGCTCCGCGACAAGAAACCTTTGTTGGGCGATAACGTCACCTATACGGCCGATGACCTTTATTGCTATTGCTTTGAGCCGCCGATGGGCGCGCCAAGAATCCGGGGCAACGATGGAGCGTTCACGGTCCATAGCCAGGACTTCGCCAACATCCATAACATCGTCAACATCAACGACCCTGTCCCTTACGTGGCCATGAAGGAGCTCGACTTCACCCGTTATGGCGTCGATTATTTCCTGCCCGATCCCTTAAATACCGTCCACTTTGAGGAATACGCCCCCACGATGATTCGCCACTACCATTCGATGAGCAATCATGCGGCGCTTGGAAACTATCTCATCTCCGATTTCGAGTCTTATACGGGCTTAAAGACCCAAAGCAAAAGCCCTTACCGCGCCTATCGCCATACCCAGGGCATGATCTTGCAGGGCCTTTCGAGCCACCTTTCGATCTCGGGCGCCAAGAACAAACCCTTCTACACCGAAAACATCCAAAAGGGTCTGCGCGAAGTCCTTTCGCTCGTCTTTGGCTCTGGCCTCTTCCGGAGCTCTTTGATCGACGTCGGGCTCGCCCTCGTCAATGACCTCTCCTCGTTTGAGGAGGTCCAATTCCTCTTGGAAGACATCCAAAGGACGCCGGAATTCTTCGTCCAAGACGCCTGCGCCTTCTTGCAGAATGGCTTGAACGAGGTGGGCGTATCGATGGATGCCTCCACGTTCGTGAAAGACATCTCTGGCTTCTTGGAAGCAATTAAAAACACCTTGGTGTCCGCTTTCCTCAATGGTCAAAGCGAACTGATCTATTCCCTCTTCTCCAAAGACAATCTCAAGTCGATGGCTTCGGGCCATTACTCCGAGCTATGCCAAGCCCACTTAAGGGCGATGGATCCCCTTTGGACAACGAATCCGATGACCTTCGATTCCCAAGGGCACTACCGCAAGGTCATCGTTCAAGGCGATCTCCCGGAATGCAGGCTTTTAAGCGGCGACACCACCCTCTTTGCCTGCCGAGATGACGGGACCGTCGAATCGCAAATTCCGGCGACGGTCAGCGAGGAAGCAATCGAACTCTACTTCCCAAAAGACGCTCATTACACCCTTCACGTCGCCAACAAAGATGCCGCGGTCTTCTCCGACGTCGTCGATCTTTGGAACGACCGCTTGCTCCAAGAAAGCATTCCCTGTGAAAACGGGATCTATCAATTCTAAGAAGAAACAGAAAAACTCGGCCGCAAAGCCGAGTTTTGTCCTTTTATAAGGTCCGGATCGATTCGATCGGCGGCTTTCTGGCGGCCAAGAAGACCGGGATGAAGGTACCGATGATTGCGATGGCGATGGCGCCAGCGACGATCAAGCCCGCATTCAGCAAGCCAAACTGCATCATCTGAACGCCCGTATCCTGCGCCATCGAGGCGTTGATGGAGTTGACGGTCACGATCGAAGCGACGATCGAAAGGATGACACAGATAAGCGAGATGATGCCAGATTCCGAGAAGAAGATCTTGAAGAGGTCGCTGCCCCTCGCGCCGACGGCGCGCAAGATCCCGATGTCTTTGGTTTTGGCGGCGATCGAGCTCGAGATGAAGTTGAAGAGCATCAAGGCCGCAAAGCCCGCGACGACGCCGCCGATGATCAAGAAGACCGTCTTCATGGTCGAGATCATCGAGACGAGGGCGGAGAGATAAAGATAGCTCTCGTTCGTCATCGAGTATTGGTAATGGTTCCCCTCCTGAAGGAGGTTGCTGATCTGGGCTTGGCTATATTGGGTTGGGGTGATCGCGTAATCGTAACGGGCGTCCGATGGCGCTTCGTATTCGCTCGTTTCATAAGAGACGTAGGCGTTTTCTTCCAAGACGCCGCCGCAATCATAGACGGCCGCCTTGCTCATAAGATAGTCGTATCCCCTAATCTCATTCACGGAGAAGACGCCGAGGATCTTAAGCTCGCCACGACTTCTTGAAGAGCCATAGTAGACATGGATATCAAAAGGCGGGTTCAAGTCGCGAAGCGCATCCGCTTCGTTATAGGCAAAGGAAAGGTAGCCATAGCGCCTTGGGTCGATCTTAGCGGCGATCAAGGAATCGGCGAAATCGAGGTATTCGGATAAGGTGTGGGTCTCGCCATCGGTAAGCGTATTTGCTTGCTCGCGGAGAGCGGTATCGACGTTTTCGTCATCGCGGATGCCCCAGACGATGGAGGAGGCGATCGCGTATTTCAAATAGGTTTGCCCCTCCTCAGATTTGATGTAGGAAGCAAGGATCTGATAATCCTCATCCGTGCTTTCCGTTTCGGAGTTATTGGGATCAAAACGGTTGAATGCGTCTTGGAAAGCGAGGTATTCCGGCGTATCAAGAGCCATTCTTGCTTCCTCATCCGGCAAGCTCCAATAGTAATTGGTCCTGCCGTTAAGGACGTATTGGGCGAAAGTGAAAAGGTAGGATCTTTTTTCCGCTTTCTCGAACTCGAGCTCTTCTAATAGCGTTTTGATTCGCTCGACGCGCTCATTGTCTTTGCCGTCTTTCTTCATCCAGCGGAGGTTTTCGATCTCCTTCTGGTTGGCTTCGTTTTTGAAATAATCTTTGGCCTTCTCGGAGAACTCCATCAGGTTGTCGTAGTTGTTCGAGAAGTCGTTGAAGGCGTCGAAATAGACGCCTTTCTGCTGCAAGACGGCCTCTTGGTAACGCTCTTCGCTCACATAGACTTCCTTGACGCCCGGCGTCTTATATTCGATGGGGTTCCCCTCGAAATCATGGAAGGAGAAGAGCTTCATGATGGGCTGCACCTGCTCAAGGTAATCGCCTGGGACGAAAGAGGTTCCATAAAAATCCTGCTGGTGCTCATCAATCTCCCAATTGGTGAACATAACGTTTTTCGCATAAAGGCCGATGTTGACGCCAAAATTGCTGTTTGTGGCGGTCAAATCGTGGTCGTCGATGAAGCTTGGGTCGACGTAGGCCATGCGGTGATAGGATTTGCCTAGATAAGACTCAAAGCTTTGGGAAAGCTTGCTGTCCCGCTTCTCTTTGAGGGTGGCGAAGCGAGATGGGATCTCCCCGCAATCATAGATGGCGGTGACGGTGAGATCGATGGTGTCGGAGTATTTCATGGCTCTTAAGAAGAAAGGCACCTTCTTGCCGACGACGTCATCGACGTCATGGATCGTCTCATCGGAAGCGGCCATCGCGTCGAACATGTATTTCGAGATGGCGATTTCGTCTTTGTTGTCTGGATATTCGCCAGATAGCTTTCGGAAGCCGCAGGAAGTCATGTAGGAATCACCCGCCTCGATGAGGCCGGTGAAATTGACGCTTGGGAAATAATCGCTCGTCGCATTGACCGAGGCGAAAGAAAGCGGGCCTCCCATACCTTGGCTCGAGCCGACGACGCCGGCGAAATGATGGCCGACGGAATTGTGGTTCATCGACGCGATTTCGTTGACGCCAAAGCGCGTTTGCCGGGTCGTATCATAAGAAGATTCGTAGGTGATTTCGTCGCTTGCGGTGTCGTAGTTCCGCGAGACGCTTTTGACGTCGCAGGATTTCGAGATCAATTCGTAATCGTTATCCGAGCCGCGGAGGGCCTCGGCGATGGTGTAGGCCGGGTCATAGAACATTAAGGTGGAGGCCGCGCCGAACATCGTGAGCGAAACGACGGTCAAAAAGATCGTGAAGATCATGCGGACGGGCTTGGTCTTCAAAGAAGAAGCCCCCATCTTCATCGCTCTTGCCATCGGCAAACGGGAACGGATGAATTTGGTGTTTTTGGGGTCATATTCTTTCGCGAGGACTTCGCCAGTGTCTTCGAAAACCTCCGAGCGGTTGTCGTCACGGACGTGGATGGCTTGCTTGACTAAAGGCAAATCATGCTCGCCCGAAGAGATGATCACTTCGCCTTTTTGCTTCTTCAAAAGGGAAAGGAGGTCCTCGGCGTCGCTCTTTTTGAGGGTGGAGGCGTCTTTGATGGCGATGGTGTGCTCGTTGACGATGCGGATGTTTTCGCTAACCGCCGTCGGCTCAACGGTCGTCTTCGTGGTGTCGGAGATGATTTTGCCATCGGCGAGCTCGATGATGCGGTCGCCATAGATCTCCGCGAAATCGCGGTCATGGGAAACGACGATGACAAGTTTCTCTTCCGATAGTTTCTTCAAGGTATCGAAGACCTGCTTGCCGGTTTTGGAATCAAGGGCGCCAGTTGGCTCATCGGCCATGATGATCTCGGGGTTTTTGATAAGGGCGCGCGCAATCGCGATCCTCTGTTTCTGGCCACCGGAAAGCGTGTTGGGCTTTCGCCGGCCATAGCCTTCGAGGTCGACTTGCTTCAAGATCGCTTCCACCGCTTTCTTGTCGTTAGGCTTACCCTGAAGCTGGAGGGCGAGGGCGATGTTCTGCTCGACGTTGAATTCGTTGAGGATGTTGTATTCTTGGAAGATGAAGCCGATGAAGGTGTTGCGGTAGGAATCGAAATCGGCCCCAGAGAAATCCTTGCTGTTTTTGCCTTTGATGATGATCTCGCCGGAATCGGGCTTGTCCAAGCCGCCCGTCACGTTGAGGAGGGTCGATTTGCCTGAGCCGGATTTGCCAAGGAGGAACACCATCCCTTTTTCGGGGAAGACGACGCTGACGTCATCTAACGCACGTACGGTGACGCCGCCTTTGGCTTTGTAAGTCTTTTTTAGATTCTTAATCTCTAACATAAAGACTCCTTTCGTTCTTTGACCATTGTATTGTAAGGCTTATGGCGGGCGAAACAAAGGCGCGCCTAGGCGGGCGCGCAAATCTTTTTCTTTTTTCCTTTGCCAAAAACAAATCTCCTATAGAATTAGTGGATACGCCAAAAGAGGACCACCATGAAGAATTACACCAAACTCGAGACCAAATTCATCGAGGACATCAAAACCAAAGTCACCGTTTACCGCCACGATAAAACCGGCGCGAGGATCATGACCTTAGAAAACGACGACGCAAACAAAGTCTTCACCATCGCCTTCCGCACCCCGGCCATCAATTCCTGCGGCCTCACTCACATCTTGGAGCATTCCGTCTTATGCGGCTCCGAGAAATACCCGGTCAAAGACCCCTTCCTCGAGCTCATCAAAAGCTCACTCAACACCTTCTTGAACGCCTTCACCGCGCCCGATCGCACGATGTATCCCTGCGCCTCTGAGAACGAAAAGGACTTCAAGAATCTCATGTCCGTCTATTGCGACGCGGTCTTCTTCCCGAACGTTTTGAAGAACGAGAACTTCTTCCGCCAGGAAGGCTGGCGTTATGAACTCTTCAACAAAGAAGACCCGATCGTCTATAACGGCGTCGTCTACAACGAGATGAAGGGCGCCTTCTCTTCGCCCGACTCCGTCTTAAGCCGCCAGGTCATGCACAATCTCTTCCCAGACAACTGCTACCAGTTTGAATCCGGCGGCGATCCGGACGTCATCCCCGATCTTAGCTATGAGGAATTCTGCGCCTTCCACAAGAAGTATTACGTCCCCTCCAACGCCTTCATCTACCTCTATGGCAATTGCGACATGGAAGAAAGGCTCGCCTGGCTTGATGAGAACTATCTTTCCCGTTTCGAGAAAATCGATTTCGACACCACGGTCAAATCCCAAAAGCCCTTTGGCGGCTTAAGGAGAGCCGAAGGTTTCTATCCGATCGGCAAAGAAGGAAAAGAAGAGCATAAGACTTCCATCGACCTCTGCATTGCCTTCCCCCACGAGATGGATCGTCTGGAAAAGGTTGCCATCAACCTCCTCAACAGGGTTTTGATCCAGCTTCCGGACTCCCCGCTGCGCCAGGCGCTTCTTAGCTCTGGCATCTGCGATTCGGTCGACGGCGGCTTCGACACCTCGCTTTATCAGCCAACCGTCGAGCTCCTCATCAAGAACTCCGACCCCGAGAAGGCGGATAAGTTCTTGGAGATCTACAAAGACGTCATCCTCGAGCAGGCGGGCGGTAAGCTCAACCGCGACCTCATCTCCTCTTACATCGATAACCTCGAATTCCGGATGAGGGAGAACCGCAGCAACCCCTTCTTCCCGCAGGGCCTCGACTACATCCTCACCTCGATCTCGACCTGGATGTATGACGAGGACAAACCCTACGAAGAACTCGAGAATCTCTTCCTTTTCCCGAAGATCCGCAAAGCCTTGAAAGAAGGCTTCTTTGAAAAAGTCCTCAAGGAGCGTTTCCTCGACTTCAATCACGCGCTTCTTTACATCTCCAAGCCGTCGAAGACGATGCTTGATGAGAAAGAAGCCGCCCTCAAAGAAAAGCTCGCCAAATACAAGGCGTCTTTGAGCAAGGAGCAAATCGAAGAACTCATCAAAAAGAGCGAAGAGCTCCGCATCTTCCAGGCCACCCCATCCACTCCAGAGCAGATTGCGACTCTTCCGCGCCTTGCCAAAGAAGACCTCGTCATTAGTCCCAAGAATTATCCAAGCGAGAAACTCGATTGCGAACCCTTTGACCTTTACAAAGAAGTCGTCCCAAGCAATGGCATCGCCTATTCCCGCTGGCACTTCAATTTGGGTGAGGTCCCGAACGAGTATCTCCCTTACGTCAAGTTGCTCTCCTCCCTTTATACCTATCTCCCGACGAAGAACTTCACCCCGAGCGAAATCTCGGCAAAAGGCCTTTCTTTGGCAGGCTTCCTCACTTTCAATTTCTCGGTTTCCAAAGCCGCGGATGAATCCCTGAAGTTCCTCTTCACCATCAGCGCGCCGGCTCTTTATAAGAACGTCGAAGGCGTGAAGGACCTCATCCAAGAAATCATCACCAACACGGTCTTTGACGAAAGCAAGATCCGCGAATTCTTGGCGATGAGCACCGCGGACCTCGTCTCCACCACCGTCCGAAACGGCCACACTCTCGCTTTCCGCAGAGCCCTCTCCCACATCGACGCCCTTGGCTACATCAACGATTCGACCGGCGGCATCGGCTATCAGGATTTCTTGGTGGACCTCAGCAAAAACTTCGACGCGAAGAAAGAGGAGATCATCGAAAAGCTCGGCAAAGCCCGTGACTTCATCTTCTCGAAAGCCCATTTCCTCTTCGAATATGCGGGTGAAGAAAGCGAATATGCCCATTCCCTCAAAGTGGCGGAATCCTTCTACGATTCCCTCCCCGAAGGCAAAGCCTTGGAAGGAAGATTCGTCTTTGCCCCCGACCGCAAAAACGAAGCGATCCGCGCGCCCTTCGACATCGATTTCGTCGCCCGCGCTGGCAGGCTCAAGGAGCATGGCGGCGCCTATACCGGTCCGCTTCTTGTCCTCAACAACTGCCTCACCAACGACTATCTTTGGATGAAGGTCCGCGTCAAAGGCGGCGCTTATGGCGTCTTCATGACCAATTCCCGCGATGGCGAGCTTGGCTATGCCTCTTACCGCGATCCAAAGCTTGCAGAGACCGACGACGTCTTCAAGGCGGTCCCCGACTTCATCGACGGGCTCGACCTCAGCGAAGACGACCTCTTAAAATGCAAGATCGGCGCCTTCGCCGGATTAGGCCCATCGCTTCATCCCTGCGATCAAGGAAGCAGAGGCTTCAATACCCTTTTCCTTGGCTTCTCCTATGAGAACATCGTTAAAACGATGACCGAGGTCGTCAATTGCAGCCTCGAGGAACTCAAGGCCTACCATCAGCCGATCGCGGACGCCTTAAAAGACTCCGTCCTCGTCGTCTTCGGCTCCAGCAAGCTGATCGAAGAGAACAAAGAGAAGTTCGACGTCATCCGCGACATCGCCCATTAACGAAAAGAGGCGCCTTCGGGCGTCTCTTATTTTTTCATAGCCATCTCCCTGCTTTTTGTGATGCGGGCGAAGAGCTCTTCGTCGCCCATTTGATCGTCCAAGACAATCGTGCACCAAGAATGCTTGTTCATGTGATAGGCGGGGTAAATCCTTTCGCCATCGATTTCGGGCGAGTCTTTCTCGATCCGGATGTCGATGAGATTGACCCTTTCTTTCTCTAAGCCAAGCGCGCTTCCTTTGGGATGAAGGAAGATGAGATACCACTTCTTGTTGTCTTCCCTTCTTAAGACGATGCCCTCTTCTTTGTTGGCGAAAGGGTAATCGGGACGTTCGTTAAACTCTTTTTCCGTCATCTGGAACAAACGCTCCAACTGCGGGGAAGGGTATTTCGCCTTCTCGCCGCATTTTGCAACGATGTCCAGATAAAGCGCATCAAGGTCGTTACGGATTTCGGCGGCGAATCCGCTGGTGGTATGCGGAAGCAAATGAAGCACATACGGGTCACCTGTTTCTTGGTCGATTAAGCGAGACGTTGGCGTTTTTCCCAAAACGATCGTCAGCAAAAACATCCCCTCTTTGACGGGGGTTTGATAGCAAAGGGTCCCTTCTGCTTCTTTAAAGCCGTAAGCGAGAAGTTTTTCCTTGTTCCAAGTCACGCCCGAAAAGGCCTCTTCGATCTTCATAACAAGATAAGTATATACAAAAAGCCCCGAGCGGACTCGGGGCATTGTTTGGCTTTCCTTAG
Source organism: uncultured Erysipelotrichaceae bacterium (assembly GCA_946183085.1). GTDB lineage: Bacteria > Bacillota_I > Bacilli_A > RFN20 > CAG-826 > Alloenteromonas. Next base: position 11,250 of record CAMGZU010000012.1, read on the forward strand.
CAGGCTTTGCCGTCGGAGCCGAAGAGTTTGATCTTCTCTTCGACTTTGGCGCAGATGGCTTCATAGCCCGGCTTCAAGAGTTTGCGCGGGTCGTAGCCTTTTTCCTTGTTTTCGCCAGTCGGCGCGGCTTTGCCGGCAGCGCAGTAATCGATGGTCGCCTGGGCGAAGACGAGCTGGCAGTCGGTGTTGACGTTGATCTTCGAGACGCCTTCTTTGATGGCGTGGACGATCTGATCATCGGGGATGCCAGTGCCGCCATGGAGGACGAGCGGGATGTTGTTGGTGGCTTTGTTGATGGCGTCAAGGGCGTCGAAATGGAGGCCCGTCCAATTCGCCGGATAGATGCCATGGATGTTGCCGATGCCGGCGGCTAAGAAATCGATGCCGGTTTCGACCATACGTTTGCAAACGAGGGGATCAGCAACTTCGCCGTCGGCGGTGATGCCATCTTCCGTCCCGCCGATCGAGCCGACTTCGGCTTCGATGGAGACGCCTTTGTCGTGGGCATAGGCGACGAGCTCTTCGGTCTTCTTGAGGTTTTCTTCGAGGTCAAGGGCCGAACCGTCGAACATGATGGAGGTGAAGCCCGCTTCGATGCAGGCTTTGGCGGCATCGTAATTGCCATGGTCAAGGTGGAGGCAGACCGGAACGGTGATGCCGAGGGATTCGTCGAGGGCGCGAACCATGGCGGCGACGACCTTGTAGCCGCCCATGTATTTGCCAGCGCCCATGCTGACGCCGAGGATCACCGGGGCTTTCATCTTTTCCGCGGTGAGAAGGACCGCTTTGGTCCATTCGAGGTTATTGATGTTGAACTGGCCAACCGCGTAGTGACCGCGCTTCGCGAGCTGCAACATCCTGGTTCCGTTAACTAACATTGATGTTTCTCCTGTGCCATTTGGCACCCAATTATCTTACCGAGTTTAAGGCGTTAGGTGATAGAAAGAGATAAAAAATATCGATATAAGGGATAGAATAGGAGGCGATTTTGAGAAAGGAGCACCCTTATGAGCAAAGCTTGGGACAAATTGACGCCGTTTTTCGAAAAGAGAAAGAAACTCGGCCAGATCATCTCGATCCTCAATTATGATATTTCCACCAACACCCCAGAGGACGGCATCGCCGATGAAAGCGACATCCTGAACGATTTCATGACCGAAAGCGCGAAGATCTCGACCGACCCGGACTATATCGCCGCATTGGAAGAGGCCATCAAAGAGGAAAGCCTCACTCCGATGCAGAAGAAGGTCGTCCGCGAAGCCTATAAGGACGTCGAGGTTTTCAAGAAGATGCCGATGGAGGAATACACCCATCTCATGGAACTCTCCTTGAAGAGCAACGAGATGTGGCGCAAGTACAAGCCGCTCGATGATTTCGCCTCCTGGCTCCCCTATTGGAACGAATTGATCATCGCCTTCCGCAAATACCTGACCTATTTCCAAAAGCCGGGCCAAAGCCTTTATGACGCGGCGCTTGACCGCTATGAGCCGGGTGAAACCGAAGAAGAAATCGACGGCGTCTTCAATCCTTTGAAGGCCTACCTTCTAAAGAAGATCCCTGAAGTCTTAGAGAAACAAAAGAAGATCCAATACCGTCCAATCAAGGCTTACTCGATCGACAAGCAACGTCATCTGACCTTCGCGCTTCTTAACCTCATCTCCTACGACATGAAGCGCGGCTGCGTGAGGGAATCCATGCACCCCTTCTCCGACTTCACGGGCCGTTATGACTCCCGCGTCACCACCAAATACATGGAAAACGATTGGCGTTCCAACGCTTTTAGCGTCCTCCACGAAGGCGGCCACTGCCTCGAATTCCAGAATTGGAGCGACGAGCAGTTCAATAACTTCGCGGACCGCATGGCCACTTCCGCCATCTGCGAAACCCATTCCCGCTTCATCGAGAACATCGTCTCGAGGAGCCGTGCCTTCGTCCCGCTTTTTAAGGCGGCCTGCGCCGAGCACCTCGATCCCGAATTCGCCTCTTGGAGCGACGAGGAGTTCTATCAGATCGTCAATCAGGTCAAACCTGGCGCGAACCGCTGCGAATCCGATGAGCTCACCTATTCGCTTCACATCATCATCCGCTACGAGATCGAACGCGATTTGATCAATGGCAAGATCGAGGCAAAAGACGTCCCGTCCATTTGGCACGACAAGTACGTTGAATACCTCGGGGTCGATGAACCAACCGACAAAGAAGGCTGCATGCAGGATATCCATTGGACCGACGCCTCGATTGGCTACTTCCCCTCTTACGCGCTTGGAAATCTCTATGGCGCGCAGATCCTGAACACCATGAAAAAAGACCTCGACTTTGAGGGCTTAATCGCCGCAAACAAGGTGGACGTGATCAAGAAATGGTTCGCTGACCATGACTATTGCCATGACTGGATGGATCCGAAAGACTGGATCAAAGCCGTCACCGGAGAAGCGCTCAATCCGCAATACTATCTCGATTACCTCGAGAACAAATTCTAGTTTCTTCCCCCTTTCACTAAAGATTCGCTACTAGAAAGGAGTTTCGTCTTTTCAATGCCCAAAAAGGGGCGCTTTTTGTCGCACAAACGCGACAGAAGTCAGACTAGATTGAGAGTTATGGAAATCGAAAGTTTCAGGCAGGCTCTTCTTCGTTTCGTGAATCTATGCGGGACCAAGACCGAAGCCGCCAGAAGATTGTCGATTTCGCGTTCGACATTGGATCGGTGGTTGGCTGGATACATCCCCGATATGGAGCGCTTGCTCATCGCGTGTGACTGCATCCACTACAACCTCGATTGCCGACAGCATTCTCATCCCTGTCCTTTCCCGAAAGAGATCATGGATCATCTTGATCTGGAAGACTGGCAGAAGATGCTGCCCATCGCCGAAGCGCTTGTTTTAAGCAAGCGTCGATAGGCGCCGGAGAGGGGGAAGAAGACGAAGCCTCCGCTTCGGAAAAGGAAAACGCCCGTTTCCACTTCCTTGGGTGTTAGGGTCAAGAGAGAGGTCGCGGGCGTTTTCTTTATGGTTAGTCGATGTTGTAAGACTTGAGCTGTCTCACAAGCGGGGCGATGGTTTTCTTCATCACGCCTTCGTCGAATGGCGACTTCATGCCGTCTTTGCGGACGAGGCTCACGAACGGGAGCTTGCCACCGAGTTTGCAGAGTTTGAGATAACGCCTCCAAGCAAGCTTGTGGTTCTTGCGGTCCAAATTGAAGAACTGGAACGCCATGACCTGGGCAAGCGTGTAGTCGATGTAATAGAAAGGCGAGGCGAAGATGTGGCCCTGGGTCAGCCAGCGATGGCCTTCCGCCATGTACTTGCAGTCTTTGTAGCAAGCGACCTTGTACGGGGTGTATTTCTCTTCGAGCTCGTGCCACTTGGCATCGCGCTGCGCCGGGGTGGCGTTCGGGTTCTCATAAACCCAGTGCTGGAATTCGTCGACCGTGACGCCATAAGGCAAGAAGGAGATCGAATCCGCGAGGTGCATGTAGCGGTATTTCACCGGATCGTCGAAGAAGAGGTGCATCCAAGGTTCGGCGAAGAATTCCATCGACATCGAATCGATTTCCGCGCCGTCCATCGTCGGGGTCTGGAGTTCGGTGACTTTGATGTTCCTGGCCATATAAGCCTGAAAGGAATGGCCGAATTCGTGGGTAAGGACGTCGACGTCGCCGGCGGTGCCGTTGAAGTTGGAGAAGATGAACGGGGTCTGATACTTCGGGAAGTAGGTCATATAGCCGCCCGACTGTTTGCCCGGCTTAGCTTCCAAATCAAGCACGTGGTGATCGGCCATAAAGCGGAAGAAGAACGAGGTCTCCGGAGAGAGTTCGTCATACATCTTTTTCGCGGCCTCGATCTTATCGGCGGTCGTGCCAAGGGGGATTGGGTTACCATCTTTGAAGGTGATCCCCATGTCATAGATGTGCGGATTCTTGATGCCCGTGCGTTTGAATTGGGCCTTCATGAGCTTGCCGGCGACTGGGGTCACGACCTCGCGGATCTGCTCGCGGTAAGAGGCGACCATCTCCGGGGTGTAGTCATAACGGCCCATGCGGATGTAGCCAAGCTCAACGTAGTTCTTGTAGCCAAGCTTTTTGGCCATCTGATCGCGGAGTTTCACGAGCTGATCGTAGATGTCCTCGATCTGGTCTTTGATGGTTTCGAGATAGCCATAGTAGGCCGCGGAGGCTTCCTTGCGGGTCTCGCGATCTTTGTCTTGCATGAATTTGCCCATCTGCGGAAGGTTGTAAATCTGGCCGCGGAAAGGAACCTCCGCCGATGCGATGAGGGTGTCATATTTCATGACGAGGTCATTTTCCTTCTGGGATTCTTCGACAATCTTCTCATCAAAGCCTTTGAGGGAGAATTCGGTGACGGTGAAAAGATGGGCGCCAAGCTTCTCTTCCAAGAAGGAACGGAATGGGGAGCTGACGAGGGCTTGTTGGAACTTGAGGTCCGCCGCCTGAAGAAGCGGCATTTCGCGGTTCATCTTCTCCATCGCCTTACGGACTTTCTCGTCCTTGGTATTGATGGAATAAAGGACGCTGATGTGGGTGGTTTCGTTGGTGAAGTCGCGGTAGAAACGAGCGCGCTTCTTCCAGACGTTGAGGGCCTCCTCGCCAGTTTTGGCGGCGGCGAATTCCTCAGCGAATTGCTCGGTTTTCTTAATCGCCCCCTTAAAGGAAGGGACTTTGAATGGCCATTCTTCGAACGGCGGCAAAACTTTTGCCATGGTTATTCTCCTTTGCGTGGTAACGCGGTGATGGTCGGCTTCGCTTTCTTGCTTTCCTTAAAGGAAGTCGTCTCGAGCTTCGGCAGGAAGAGGATCGCTTCCTGACGGCCCAATTTGCTGAGCCGAAGGAAATAATCACCCTCTTTATAGATTTGGTCAAGATAGCCGTGATGGACAAGCGTATGGATGCCCATCTTGGCCTTTTTTGGACTCAAAGAAAGAAGCGAAGCGAACCCCACCATCTTTTGAAAGGGTTTGGTTTCTTCGTCCACGATGCCGCGCGCCAATTTGATGAGGCCGTCCATCGAGGCGCACTTCCGCCTCTTCTCCAGCCCATAGGCGATGGCAAGCATGGTCTTTCCCGAAGGTCTTAAACGATAAGCCATGGGTAAAGTCTAGCGTCTTTTTCTCAAAGAGAAAGTAGGAAACTTGTATACCAAAACTTTTGTATTAGAATATGCGGCGGAGAAAAACTCATGCCCGAAGATATCGAAAAGCAAATCCTCACCGTAATCAACAAAGTCCGCCCCTTCCTTCAGCGCGATGGCGGCGACATTGACTTCATCGGATTCCGTGATGGAATCGTCTACGTCCAAATGGCTGGCGCCTGCGAAGGCTGCGCGATGGCCGGCGAAGACATTTCCAGCGGCGTCGAGATCATCCTCATGGAAGAGGTTCCCGGCGTCATCGCCGTCAAGAACAGCGAAGTTCCGGACGATTTGATGAAGGCTTATGAAGAGAGGAAACTCGCCGAGTATAAGCGTCACGAAGAAGAATATTTCGCGAAGCTTAACGCCAAAAAGTAACTCAACGGGTCGCTTATTTCCCAAAAACAAAAAGAAAAAGAGGACGCTGGTCCTCTTTTTTGCTGAAAGGGATTATTCCTTGTCGACGACCTCGGCTTCAACGGCCTCGGACTTCTTTTCTTCGTTATCCTTCTTCTCGCTTTCCTTGATGGAATCGCCAAGGGCATCGCCTTTGACGAACTCGCCAAAGCTGAAGGCTTCACCTTTGGTGATGAGCCAAATGAGGTTGAGGATCCAGAACACAACGCCAACGAAGAAACCGAAGAGGACGTCAAGAACGACGAGGGTAACGTTGTTGGCATCCTTGATGATGCGGTAGATGACCCAGAGGATGTTGGTCGGGAAGATCGCAAGAACGACTTTGAGCCACAAAGGCAATTTGTCCATCCAATTGCATAAACTCATATTCGCGCTCCTTTCAAGGCGTGATTATATCGCGCGTGCGCGTGTTTTCAATCTCCTAATCAAAGAAGGAGGTTGTCGATGGAATTGAGGAGTTCATAACCGCCGGTGTTATGGACGTTTTCGCGGTTATAGGTCCAGCGGGTCCCATCGAGCTTGACCATGCAGCCGCCCGCTTCGGAAAGGATGATGTCGCCGGCGGCCGTGTCCCACTCCTTGGTGCCCGAGGAAAGGCGGACCGAGATGTCGGCAGTGCCTTCGGCAATCATGCAGAACTTCATGGCTGCGCCGATCTTAAAGCGGGATTCCAAACGGTTCTCGTTGCGATCCAAAAGCGCCACTTCTTCCGGCTGGAGGAAGGAACGGGAAAGGGCGCAGCGAAGGTTTTCTTTGCGATCAGAGACGTGAAGTCTGGTGCTTTCGCCATTCTCCAAACGGAACGCGCCGTTCCCTTTGGAGCCATAATAAAGGCGGTTCTGGGCGGGAAGGTTGATGACGCCAGCCACGATTTCGTGGTTACGGCAAAGGCCGATATTTGTGCAGAATTCGCCATTGTGCGAAACGAATTCCTTCGTGCCGTCCACCGGATCGACGATGAAGATGTATTCCTTGGTCAAACGCTCCTTGGTGTCTTGGCTTTCTTCGGTTAAGAAACCATATTCCGGGAATTTCGCGCCAAGTTCTTTGCGGATCAATTCGTCTGCAAGCTTGTCGGCTTGGGTCACCGGGGAGTTGTCGGATTTGATTTCGACCTCAAAGTTGGTGTTATAAATCTCCATGATGACCTTCTGGGCATGAAGCGCCACTTCGATCATTGCTTCCAGTTCTTTCTCGTACATTGTGAATTCCTCCGAACGCTATTTTACACTTTCTTTTTAGTGAAAAAAGAAAACGGCATCAATGCCTGCCGTCTTCGTTCTTTTCGACTTCTTGCAAAGCGTCGACCATATCTTGAGGCGTCGGCCCATGATCTTCGTATAAAGTCGCCCCTGCCGCATACAAGTGACCGCCGCCTTGGAAACGGGCGGCCGTCGGTTGAACCGGGTAGCCGAATTCGCTGCGGAGTTCGACGCGAATCGAGCCATCGGGGGCGGACGTGAATAAAGCAAACATCGGTGTATTGTAGGTAGCAAGGACATTGACCATGCCCGAGGCGCGGTCGTAGCTCATGCCTTGGGTTTCGTAATCTTCTTTCTTCAAGATGCAATAAGCGACTTTGCCTTCGATCTTGGTGTGCTCGATCATATAAGCACGGAAGAGCGTCGTCTTTACATCGTCTTGGTAGATGATGTTCAAAAGGGAATAAGGACGGACGTCAAATTGGAATAAAAACGCGCAATCGTCAAACGTTTTGGCGCAAGTTCCGTAGAATTGGAACCTGCCGCTATCGGTCGCCATGCCTAAGAAAAGGGATTCGGCGGCAAGGCGGGAGAAGGTCATATGGAACTCGCGCGCGAACTCGCAAACGATCTCGGCCGCGGAGACGCGGCTAGGCTCCATGATGGAGTCATGGGGGAAATCCTCGCCCGCGTTATAGAGATGATGATCGAACTTCGTGAAGTCGCGGCAGGCAAAGACCCTGGTGTCTTCAACGCGGTGGAGGCAAGAGACATCCACGAGGATGCCAAGAGATTCCTCGATTGTCTTTTGATCGACTTCATCCATCGGCGAAAGACGCTCGAAGAGCGGCTTAATCCCACTGCCAACCGCATAGACCTTCTTCTCGGGCCAAGTGTTCTTGATGAGTTCGCGAAGGCCGATTTGGCAGCCATAGCAATCGCCATCGGGCTGTCCGTGTCCCCAGATCGTGATGATCGGGGCGGCTTTGATTTTTTCGTAGATAATTTCGCGGTTATCCATAAAAGCACGATAGAATACACGCGCCCAACACTATTTGCAATCCGAAAAAGAAAAGACCTCCGTCGGAGGTCTTCATTCTTTGGTTTTGGATCAATAATCCGAGCCATCGCCAGCAGCGCCGACGAGTTTGGCAGCCTCTTCGCTCTCTTTGCGTTTGGCGGCGTCTTCGGTTTCTTCCTGGGCGTCTTCTTCCTCATCGGACTGGACGACTTTGCCCTGGACGGCGGCATCGTATTCTTCGTTCTCTTTCTTATCTTCCGCATCCTGTTCGGCTTCTTCGCCAACGGAGTAGGCGGCATCCATGTCGATGTGGACTTTGTCGTAAGAATGGCGGGAACGGAGATCCCAGAAGTTGTCGCTCAAGCAGACGAAGCGGCCATCAAGGCTGATGTCGGTGTAGAACTGGCCGATGTGGGCGCTTTTTTCGTCGTCGCTCATCTCGAGCTCGGCGGCCAACTTGGCATAGAGCTCTTGGAACTTAAGGGGATCTTTTTCCTTGCCGAGGATTGCAAAGGCGGTTTCGGGTAAGCTTAACTGTTTCATGGTATTGGTCCTTTCTTGGATGGATTACATTTTGTCTGGTGCGGAGACGCCAAGGAGGTCCAAGGCGTTTTCGAGAACGATCTTGCAGCTCTTGATGAGGGCTAAGCGACTCGCGGTAAGCGCGACGTTCTCTTTGTCGATGACGCGGCATTTGCTGTAGAACTCATGGAAGAGTTCGGCGAGCTTATGGATGTAGGCAGCCACTTTGTTGGGGCTCCGGCTTGCCGCTGCAGACTCAATCATACTCGGAAAATCATTCAAATGCTTCAAAATCGACATTTCGCTCTCTTCTTTTAGAAGGGAGGCGGTCTCATCAAGGGCGAAATCCTTACCGAGTTCGAGGATGGAAGCGCAACGGGCGTGCGCATATTGAGCGTAGTAGACCGGGTTGGTCGAAGACTGCTCCGTCGCCAAGTTGTAATTGAAGTCAAGATGGGCGCTGGCGGCGCGTTCCGCGAAGAAGTAGCGGACCGCGTCCTTGCCGACTTCCTCCACCAACTCGCGGTGGGTGATGGCTTTGCCGGTGCGCTTGCTCATCTTCACCTCAACGCCGTCTTTGTAGACGCGCACGACCTGCACGAATTCGGCTTCGAGGGCCTTTTCGGAGTAGCCCTTCATCATGAGGGCGCTCTTCATACGGCCAATGTAGCCATGGTGATCAGAGCCAAGGACGTCGACCAAGAGGTCAAACCCGCGGCTCATCTTGTTGTAGTGATAGGCAATGTCGGGAGCGAAGTAGGTATAGCAGCCGTCTTTCTTGATGACCGGGCGGTCTTTGTCATCGAGGAAGTCGCTGGTCTTGAGGAAGGTCGCGCCTTCTTGGACGTAAGTGAATGGCTTCAATTCTTCCAACGTCTTTTCGATGGCACCGCCCTTGCGGATGTCGCTTTCTTTGGAGAGGACGTCGAAGCGGACGCCGAAGTCCGCCATGTCCTTTTTGATCTTCCCGAATTCCTTCTCGATGCCATAGGCGATGAAGAAATCGTGGGATTCTTGATTGTCGACGAGGTATTTGTCGCCGAACTCCTCCTTGATGCTTTTGGCGATCTGAATGAGATCTTCGCCGTGGTAATCATCCTCGTCGAGTTGAAGCCCTTCGCCGAAGAGTTCATGGTAACGGCCCCTTAAGGAGTGGCCGAGATGCTCGATTTGGTTGCCGCAGTCGTTGAGGTAATACTCGCGGGTGACTTGGTAGCCGGCCTTTTCGTAAAGGCGGCAGATGTCATCGCCCACGACCGCGCAGCGGGTGTGGCCCAAATGAAGGTCGCCCGTCGGGTTCGCCGAGACGAATTCGACGTTGATTTTCGTGGGCTTTTGCGCGCCTTTACCGTAATTCTTGCCTTCCTCGAGGATCTTTTTGATGAGGGAGGTAAGCGAAGCGTGCTTCAAGAAGAAGTTGATGAAGCCTGGGCCGGCGATCTCGATCTTCTCGATAAGAGAATCGTCGAGTTTGGTTAGCTCGGCGGAGAGTTCGTTCGCAATGTCGCGCGGCGCTTTGTGAAGGGCTTTCGCGTAACGCATCGCCACATTGGTCGAATAATCGCCATGGCTCGCGTCTTTGGAATGGTCGATGACGACCTCTTCCGGCTTGATGTCGATGCCGATGGCTTTTGCCGCCTCGGCGATCAGTTGTTTCAATTTGGTTTCGTTGTCCATAAGTTACGCCTTTTCTTTGAGCAGCACGCTGGCATTGGCGCGGATGGCTTTGCCTTCCCCCACTGCATCGAGCCCTTCGTTGGTCATCGCTTTGATCGAAACCCGATCAAGGGAGACGCGGAGAAGTTTAGCAAGATTCGCGCGCATGTCTAGGAGATATTTCTGCAGATGCGGTTTTTCGGCCGCGACGGAGACGTCAACGTTGACGACTTCATAGCCTTTTTCCTCAATCATGGCGTAGCAGCCGCTCACGATGATCGAGGAATCGCAGTTGTCGTAACGGGGGTCGTTGGTCGGGAAATGATGGCCGATGTCGCCTAAGGCGAGCGCGCCAAGAAGCGCGTCGCTCACCGCGTGGTAAACCACGTCGGCGTCCGAATGGCCAAGCAGCCCTTTTTCGTAAGGGATCTTGACGCCCGAGAGAACGAGGGGGCGCCCTTCGACGAGGCGATGGATGTCCTCGCCATAACCGATGCGGTATTCGCTCATTTGGTCACATTGAACCGGAAGAAGACGACGTCGCCGTCCTTCATCCGATACTCCTTTCCCTCCTGGCGGAGTTTGCCCGCTTCTTTCACCGCGAGTTCGGTGCCATAGGTCTTCAGATCCTCGAAGTCATAAACTTCGGCTTTGATGAAGCCCTTTTGGAAGTCGGTGTGGATGATCCCAGCGCATTCTGGGGCGGTCATGCCCTCTTTGAAGGTCCAAGCGCGGCACTCATCGCTTCCACAGGTGAAGAACGTGCGGAGCTTTAGGAGCGAATAAGCGGCCTTGACCAATTTGTCGAGGCCAGACTCCTTCGCGCCGAGCGTGGCAAGGAACTCTTGCTTCTCTTCTGGCGGAAGCTGGCTGATTTCGTATTCGATTTCGCAAGATACGGGGATACATTCGGCGCCTTCGCTGGCGGCGATTTCCTTCACTTGCTGGTAATACTTGCAGGAATCGAGGTCGGTGTAGTCGCTATCGGCGACGTTGGCGACGTAGATGATCGGCTTCATCGAGAGGAGGAAGAAATTCTTCTTCGCATAAGCCTTCTGCTCTTCGGTCAACTCTTTGCAATTACGGGCGGAGATGCCTTGTTCCAAACAAGCCTTCAACGGCGTGAGGATGTTGTATTCATAGATCGCCGTTTTGTCTTTGACGATGCGGACTTTCGGCTCGATTTTCGCTAAGCGCGCGGTGACGGCGTCGTAGTCGGCCATCGCAAGCTCGAGGTTGATGATGTCGATGTCACGCTTGGGGTCGACGGTGTTCTCGACGTGGATGATGTCGCTCGATTCGAAGCAGCGAACGACTTCGCAGATCGCGTCGCATTCGCGGATGGCGGCCAAGAATTGGTTGCCGAGGCCTTCGCCTTTGGATGCGCCTTTGACAAGACCCGCGATGTCATAAAAATCAAACGTCGCGTGGATCGTCTTGGCGGGATGAAACATGTTGGTGAGGAAATCGAGGCGCTCATCGGGAACGGTGACGACACCCGTGTTGGGGTTAATGGTGGCAAAAGGATAATTCGCCGCCTCGACGTGCGAATTGGTAATGGCATTGAACAAGGTGGATTTTCCAACGTTTGGAAGACCAACGATACCGGCTTTTAATGGCATAAAAATAACTCCCCTTTGGCTTTGGGCATTGAGATTTTATCTCAAAGGGCTTCGATAAACTATAAAAAGCGAAAAAGAAAGCCTCGGAAGGGTTTCCCGAGGCCGAATTTATCAAACAACTTAGTCGACTTTCTTGACGCTCTTCGCGCGGGGTCCGCGTTCGGAAGCTTCCTCTTCGAATTCGACTTGCTCGCCCGGTTCAGCGGTGCGGTAGCCGTCCATCACGAGAGCAGAATAATGGAAGAAGACATCATGGCCGTCTTCAGCGCGGATGAAGCCAAAGCCTTTTTCCTTGTTGAAATTCTTGACAGTTCCCTTCATGAATTAACCTTTCTAGTTACGTTTCTATGCAATAACTTCAACAAGTTTACGCCAGCGATGAAAAATTGTTTACTTTTTTCGTAAGGACTTTTCATTTTTGCTCTCGGTGCAACATGGGCTTGTTTCTTATTAGAACCCCGAGAACAAACAAAGTGATCACGAAGGCCAAGGCCGAGCCGGCGGCAATCGCAAGAAAAGGAAGCGGGTGAAAAGCGAAACCGCCGCCGCTTGAAAAAGCGCTCGCGATCACGTTGTGCAAGGCGATTTCGAGCCCAAAGATGGAGAGCGAGGCGGTCCCAAAGGAAAGCGAAACGTAGACGAACGACTGATAAGCATAGCTCCGCCAAATATCCCGATTGGAGATGCCTAACACCGATAAAAGCTGAACTTCGCCTTTGTTTTCCACGATTGTAACCGCCATAACAACGACATAAAGCAAGGCGGAAACCACCAAAGCCACCGCACTAAAAGCAAGCAGCACAACCTCGATATAATCCAAGGTTCCCGAAACAGAATCCAACGCGCTCAAGGAAGGGCTCTCGAAGCGGTAAGCCGGAAAAGATTTGTTGAGCTTGGAAACCAACACGGCGAGATCCGCGCCCTCTTTCGCATAAAAGACGGCGCCGCTAATTTCCAACAAAGCGGCATCCATCTTCAAAAAGTCGCGGAAATAATCGACCGTCCAATCTTCATTAACGTAAAAGACGTTTTTCTCAGAATGCACGGTACCGGTCACTTTTAGTGCACCCCGCTCAAAATGGCGGTGATAGTAACGGCCCAATTGTTCCTCTCTCGTTGCAGCGACCAATGCCACTTCTTTGGGATTCCCAAGCTTTCGATACAAAGAATCGCTCAGGAGGCATTCTTCGACGCCGACTGGCTTTCTCCCAGAGGCAACCTTTTCTGGCAGAGGCTCTAGCCGGAGCCCGCCCAAACTCGCTTGGAGCAACCCGCCATCATAAATGCCTTTCGGT
>CAMGZU010000013.1 GCA_946183085.1 uncultured Erysipelotrichaceae bacterium
TATGTGGTGGTGGCTTTGATCATCCGCGTGGCGGGCGTCAATTGGCTCAATAAGCTTCTTCCGCCGGTCGTCATCGGACCAGTCGTCATGGTCATCGGGCTTAGCTTGGCTGGCAGCGCGATTGGCAATTTGACCACCGCAAGCGGCTCGGGCTCCTCCTATAACCTAATCGCGATCCTCTGCGGCTTAATCGCGATGGCCACCACGGCCCTTTGCGCCCATTATGGCAAAAAGACCATCGCCTTGATCCCCTTCGTCCTTGGGATGGGCGCGGGCTACATCGCCGCGGTCCTTTTCACCCTGATTGGCTACGTTGGGGCGGGCAACGAATACTTCCACATCGTGAACTTCGACCCGATCGTCAATAACTTCTCCAACGTCTCATTCACCAGCTTCTTATCGCTCCCATCCTTCCTCTTCTTGCCGCAAAACGCCCCTTCGGGAGCTCCGCTTAGCGGCAGCCAAATCGGCACGATCGCCCTTCTCTTTATCCCGGTTTCCCTCGTCACCATCTGCGAACACATCGGCGATCATAAAAACTTGGGCGGCATCTTAGACCGCGACCTCTTGGAAGATCCTGGCCTTTCCCGTACCCTTATGGGCGATGGCATCGCCACCGCGGTGAGCGGCCTTCTTTGCGGCGCCGCCAACACGACTTATGGCGAAAACGTCGCCGTCATCGGCGTCACGAAGATCGCCTCGGTCAAAGTCATCATGCTTTCCTGTCTCATGACGATCCTCCTCGCCTTCTTAAGCCCGATTATGTGCGTCGTTGAGACGATCCCCGCCTGCGTTACGGGCGGCGTCTCGCTCCTTCTTTATGGCTTCATCGCCGGCAGCGGCGTCAAAATGCTCATCTCCGAGAAGATCGACATGACCAAGACGAAGAACATCTTCGTGGCCTCGGTCATCTTGGTCTCTGGGATTGGCGGACTCGTCATCTCCTTCGCCGCGGGCGATACGACGATCACCATCACCGCGACCGCGATCTCGATGATCCTTGGCATCATCACCAACCTTCTTTTGAAGGATGCCCCCAAAGAAAACCAGAAAGCTTAATAAAGAAAGGAATCTTCCATCATGGCAAAAGTACATTATCTCGATCACCCACTTCTCAAACACAAAATCACGATCCTTCGTGACATTAAGACGCCGACGAGCGAATTCCGCCAGGTCGTCAAAGAAATCGCGGTTCTTGAAGGCTATGAGGCCTTGCGCTCTCTTCCAACCCGTCAAGCCGAGATCGATACGCCCGTGGAACACACCATCCAGCCGCTTGTGGAAGGGTCCAAGCTTTGCTTCGTCCCGATTCTCCGCGCTGGCCTTGGCATGGTCGATGGCTTCACCGAGCTCATCCCAACCGCCCACGTTGGCCACATTGGTCTTTACCGCGACGAGATCACCAAAGAGCCGCACGAATACTATTGCAAGCTCCCGTATAACCTCGCCGATCTTGACGTCTACCTCCTCGACCCGATGCTTGCCACCGGCGGCTCGGCGAATGACGCCATCAAAATGCTCCGCGCCCATGGGGCGAAGAAACTCACCTTCGTCTGCATCATCGCGGCCCCAGAAGGCGTGAAAGCCTTCACCGAGGCCAATCCCGATGTGCCCCTATATATCGGCGCCTTGGACCGCGAACTCAACGAAAACGCCTACATCTGCCCGGGCTTGGGCGATTGCGGCGACCGCACCTTCGGCACTGTTGGCGGTGGAAAATAAGACAAGACGACAAACAAAAAAGCAGGCTGCGGCCTGCTTTTATTTGTATTTTTTTGTTTAGCCTTTAAAGGGTTTGACCGGATCGTTTTCGATGATCTTGTCCCAGGCTTTGATCTCTTCTTCGGTCGGGACGAAGATGAAGGGGTCGTTGCGGTGGAGTTCGTTGTAATCGAAGCCATAGCCGACCAAGAACTTGTTCTCGGGGAGTGTGATGCCGCAGAAATCCACCTGGACGTCGACTTTTCTTGCCGCCGTCTTATTGAAGAGGGCGCAGACCAAGACGCGCTTGGGCTTGCACTGGGTTTTAAGGTAGTTGACGAGCCAATCCATCGAGACACCGGTGTCGACGACGTCTTCGACGATGACGACCGTGCGGCCCTCAGGGTCGTAGGCGGGCTTTTTGACGAGCGTGACGTTGCCGGTAGAGGAAGTGCCGTCATAGCTCGAGACCTGGATGTAGTCGGTCAGGATGGGGGTGTGGACGTGCTTGATGAGATCGGTCATAAAGTTGACCGCGCCCTTCATCACGCAAAGAAGGATCGGGCGTTTTTCTTCGTTTTGGAGCTCGGCGGTTAAGAGGTGGCCCAAGTGGGACACGACATCCTGGATCTCGCTCGAAGACATGATCATTTCTTTCATGGTTTTTGAATCCCTTCGAAATTATTCATAAAGCATAACCGCTTTCGTTCCTTAATGGAACGCTTGGAGAGAAGAAAGCGGTTTATCGCGGAACGAAATTTGCAGTGAACACAACGTTTTTTCTCGCGTACATGCGCTTTTTCGTGCGAATGGCACAAAGGGGTTTGGAAGCCCTTTCACCTCTGAGCAGGCCACCCGTATAATCAAGGCATTCCAAAAGGAGATTTTTTACATGGATCCGAAAGATTTCAGCTTAGAAGGCAAGGTCGCATGGGTCACTGGTGCTTCCTATGGCATCGGTTTCGGCATCGCCTCCGCCTACGCCAAAATGGGCGCCAAGATCGTCTTTAACGATTTGCACGAGGACAAAGTCGCCCTCGGCATTGAATCGTACAAGAAGCTTGGCATCGACGCCTATGGCTTCGCTTGCGACGTCACCAAAGAGGAGGAGGTCAAAGCGGCGGTGGAGAAGATCATCGCCAAATTCGGCCGCATCGACATCCTCGTCAATAACGCGGGCATCATCAAGCGCATCCCGATGACGGAGATGAGCGCGAGCGACTTCCGCGCCGTCGTCGACGTCGACCTCAACGCCCCCTTCATCTGCGCCAAGACCGTCATCCCTCACATGATCAAGCAGGGGCATGGCAAGATCATCAACATCTGCTCGATGATGAGTGAGCTCGGCCGCGAGACCGTTTCCGCTTATGCGGCGGCGAAAGGTGGCCTCAAGATGCTCACCAAGAACATCGCCTCCGAATATGGCGAATACAACATCCAGTGCAATGGCATTGGCCCGGGCTATATCGCCACCCCGCAAACCGCGCCGTTACGCGAACGTCAGCCCGATGGCTCCCGTCATCCCTTTGACGCCTTCATCGTCGCCAAGACCCCAGCCGGACGTTGGGGCACGCCAGAAGACCTTCAGGGTCCGGCCGTCTTCTTGGCTTCGGACGCCTCGAATTTCGTCAATGGCCACATCCTTTATGTCGATGGCGGCATCTTGGCCTATATCGGCAAGCAGCCGCAATAAGACTCTATGGGGGCTATCCCCTTCATCCCTAGGAGGAAACTATGAAAAAGAGAAGCTTCAAAATCACCCTCGGCTTGGCCGTGGCTTCCATGGCGCTTGGCCTCGCGTCCTGCGGTGGAAAAACGCTCACGGCGACCGCCTATGCGGTGAACTATAGCAGCCGCAGCGAGAACGCGGTCATCATCGACGGCAAAACCTGGACGGCCAACGCCTATACCGATGGCGATGGCATCTTCAAGGTCTCGGTCGAGGTCAACAAAGGCGTCGTCACCAATGCGACCTATGAAGAATACTTCAGTTATTCCCGTTGGGCCCGCGTGAGCCCGGCGGAGGCCATCGCTCATCCTAACGACGTCATCGAGGTTCCGAATGTCTACACCAGCGATCCGGCCACGAGCTCGTCCCCGTTGATCCCGGGCGAACTCTTCTATGCCAAACACATCAAGATCGGCGACTACATGTTCACCGGCACCCTCCGCGATGCGGAAGAGGACAGCGCCTTGATCCAGCGTGGCATGTTCATCAACTACCATTGGGACGACATGGCGAGCAAGACCTCGGAAGAGAACTCCTCGACCTATCCCTATGACTTAGACGACTACCTCGTCGTCACCGAGACGACCACCTATAAGCTCGGCGCCCGCGCCCAGTGGTATTTTGAGGCCCTCGAAAAAGGCCAGGTCACCCTCTATGGCGACAAAGATGGCAAGGCGGACACTTCCCGCACCTACCCGCTTTCCTTGCCGACGAGTGGCGTCGCGAAGACCAAATCGAGCGACTACACCGTTTGGAAGACCGGCTGCGACGCCCTTATGACCTACCTCAAGGGCCATAAGCTCAGCTTCGTCTATTCCGTCGATGGCGGTTCCTACAAGACCATCAGGGTGGAAGATGGCACCTATCGTTACAATCCGCTCCTCACCCTCAACACGACCACCGATTACGCGAAGGCCGATGAGACGGGCTGGGAGGATACCGGCATCAATAGGAAAGCCTTCACCTCGGATGCCCTCCGCGTCTATATGACGAGTGCGACCGCCGCCTTTGGCTCGGTCGAATACGAATCCTACCGCTAAGGGAGCGAATATGAACTTCACCCTTCTCTTCCCCAACTTCAAAAAACGCGCCGTCACCTTCTCTTATGACGACGGCGTCGTTCAAGACAAAGAGCTCACGGAGATCTTCCGGAAGCATGGGATGCGCGGGACGTTCAACCTCAACTCCCTGAAGTCGGGCTCCGTAAAGAAGCGCATCGACAAAGATGGCGTCGAGATCGACTGCAGCCATCTCTTCCTCACGGGCAACCGCGACGTCTACCGCGGGATGGAAGTGGCTTGCCATACGGCGAATCACCCCCATCTCGAAGAGCTTGGCTACGAAGAGCAATTCGTCGAATACAACGAGGACATCGAAAACCTCCGCGGCATCTATGGCAAAAACGTGGTGGGAGGGGCCTATCCCTACGGCACCTACAACGCGATGACCCTCGAGGTCCTCAGAAAGCTTGGCCTTCATTATATGAGGACCACGCGCTCCACGTACGCGTTCCACCGACCCTTCAACTGGCTCTTGTGGAACCCGACGATCCATCATCGGGATCCGCGCCTCAAAGAAACGGTCGACCGCTTCCTCAAGTGCAACGCCGAGCTCCCAATCCTCTACATCTGGGGGCACGCCTATGAATTCGCCATCGACCACAACTTCGACTTGATGGACGAGCTCTGCGCCCGCTTGGAGAAAGAAGAGGACCTTTATAAGGGGACCAACGAGGAGATCTACGGCTATTGCAAAGCCGCCGAGCTCGTCTATTCCCGCGATGGGGCCTTCATCAACCCGAGCGACAAAGACGTCTACCTCCTCGGCGAGGATGGCAAGCAATACTGCGTCAAAGCAAAAGAAAGGCTGGTATATGACGATGGCAAATGAAGTCGTGACCTTGGGCGAGCTCCTGCTCCGCCTTTCTCCCGAATCCTATTACCGGATCGGGCAGTCCCAGAAATACATGTCCTACTATGGCGGTGGCGAAGCCAACGTCGCCGTCTCCCTCTCCCATTTGGGGCACAAATGCGCCTACGTCTCCAAAGTGCCGAGCAACGCGCTTGGCGAAGGGGGCATCGGCTTCCTGAAGTCCCATTCCGTCGATACGTCCTTCATCGTCCGCGATGATGGCATGCAGGGCATCTACTTCCTCGAGTCGGGCTTTGGCGGCCGCCCGGGCTCCGCGGTTTATAACCGCAAGGGCTCCTCGGCGACCAAGATGAAGCCCTCCGACTTCGATTGGGACAAGATCTTCGACGGCGCCAAATGGTTCCACATCTCCGGCATCGCCTTATCGCTAAGCGATTCGGCCCAGGAAACGGTCCTTCTCGCCATCAAAGAGGCGAAAAAGCATGGCTTGATCGTCTCCTTCGACTTCAACTACCGTCCCTTGAACCTCCCGATGGACAAAGCGAGGGAGATCTATCCGCTTGTGATGCCGCACGTCGATGTCTTGTTTGCCGCTAGCTTCGACTTCCAGGAGATCCTCGGCTTCTCCAAGAAGCTCAGCCACGCCGACCTCTTCAACGCGGTCCGCGCCAAATATGGCTGCACCTACATCTTCGGCAAACACCGCCATGTCGTGAGCGCCAACGAGCAAGTCCTCCGCGCCTACGTCTATGGCCCCAAGGGCTTCGCTTCGACGCCCGACCAATCCTTTAGGATCTTCGACCGCATTGGCGCAGGCGACGCCTTCGCCGCGGGCGTTATCCATAAATTGCTTCTCGATTACGAAGACGTGGAGGGGGCGTTAACCTTCGGCCTCGCCAACTGCATCCTGAAGCAAACCCTCGCCGGCGACGTCTCGACTTTCTCCGTGGAAGACATCGACGCCTTCATCGCCGACGGCGGCCATTCGGAGGTCAAACGATGAAAATCGTCACCTTGGGTGACTCGCTCATGCAGTTTAACGGCGCCGACACCTTCCCGCAGGAAGGCTGGCCCCAAGAGCTTCCGAATTACCTCAAAGAGGGCATCCCCGTTCACCATTACGCGAAAAACGGGGCCAGCACCAAATCGATTGAGACGCTTGGCTTCTACGAAAGAGCCCTCGCCGATACCGAAGAAGGTGATGTCGTCTTGCTCTGCTTCGGCCATAACGACGAGAAGAAAGAAGATCCCGCTCGCTATTGCCCCGCCTTCGGTTCCTACAAGGAAAACCTTGTAAGATTCGCCTCTTCCTTCCAAAAGAAGGGGGCGACGGTGGTGATGTTCACCTCCATCGAGCGCTTGAAGTTCGATGAGCAGGGGAAGCTCAAGAAGACGCATGGCGACTACATCGAGGCCATGAAAGAGGCCGCCAGCGAAGCAAAAGCCCCGCTGATCGACCTAAACGCCCTCACGAGAGAAGAATGGCAAAAGCTCGGCTACGAAGGGGCGAAACGCTACTTCATGATCTTCGAAGAAGGGGAATACCCGTCCCATCCTGAAGCGAGTCAGGACACGACCCACATGCGCCAAGAAGGCGCGAAATGGATCGCGGGGCTCGTCGCGAACGAGTTCAGACGAATCGAGGCAGTCAAAGGGCTGCTCAAATAGCCAGATAGGAGGAAACACTTATGGCAATCGAATTCAACCACATCGTCAAAATCTATCCAAACGGGTATGAGGCGATCCACGGCTTCGATTTGACGATCGAAGACGGGGACTTCTGCGTCCTTGTCGGCCCATCGGGCTGCGGCAAGAGCACGACGCTTCGCATGTTGGCCGGCTTGGAGGACATCACCCATGGCGAGCTTAAGATCGACGGCAAGGTCGTCAACAATTTGCCGCCGAAGGCCCGCGGCATCGCGATGGTCTTCCAGAGCTACGCCCTTTACCCGACCTTGACCGTCTACGAAAACATGGCCTTTGCGCTTGACCTCGCGGGCTTCGATGAAGACGTCATCGAAAGCCGCGTCAAAGAGACCGCGGCCATCCTCGGCTTAAGCGATTATCTCGACCGCCTTCCGAAGAACCTCTCCGGCGGACAAAGGCAGCGTGTCGCCTTAGGGCGCGCGATCATCCGCCACGCGAAGATCTTCTTGATGGACGAGCCGCTCTCGAACCTCGACGCCAGGCAGCGCGTCTCGATGCGTTCGGAGCTCGTTAAGATCCACCGCAACGTCGGCGCGACAACCGTCTACGTCACCCACGACCAGATCGAGGCGATGACGATGGCGACCAAGATCGTCTGCATGGACGTCGGCGTCATCAAGCAGGTCGGCACGCCCGAAGAACTCTATTTCCATCCGAAAAACATCTTCGTCGCGGGCTTCATCGGCGACCCGCCCATGAACTTCGTCAAAGGCTCCGTCAAGGGCAAGATATTCACCTCGGACCTCGGTGAGCTCGACATCTCGGGCATCCCCGCGGGCAAACTCAAGAACATGGATGGCAAGAAGATCACCCTTGCCTATCGCCCCGAGCACGTCGTCTTGGAACTCCCCGAAGGCGCGAAGAAAGAAGACTACCTCGCCTTGGACGCGAAGGTTGAAGTCTACGAAATGCTCGGCGACGTCCAAAACGTCTACCTCGACAAAAACGGCGTGAAGTCGATCATCAAGGCTTCCCCAGACCGCAAAATCGAGATCGAGAGCGACCTCCCGCACTTCATCTTGAAGAGCGACCTCCATTTCTTCGATACCGAAACCGAAGACGCCATCCCCGAATAAATAGGGGTGGTCCCTTAGGACATGGGCAGTGCGGTTTCGACGAAAGAATTAAAACGGCGCGACCTAATCCTTAACGGGAACATCTGGCGCGTCGTCTTCGTCATCGCCTTCCCCTTATTCCTCTACCAAGTATTCAATTACTTCTACGCCATCATCGACACGATCATGTGCGCCAACATCTCGACCGCGGCGGTCAACGCGGTTGGGCAACTGACCCAGGTCAACAACATGATCAACGCGATTGGCGCCGGGATCGGCGCCGGCGGCTCGATCCTCATCGCCAGGCAAATCGGCAGAAAGGATTACGAGCGCGCCAGGGCGATGGCCTCCACCGTCTTCGTCTTCGTGATGATCCTTGCGGTGGCAACCTGCGCGATCGTCCTCCCCTTGGCGCGGCCCTTGCTCTCGATCTTCGTTTCCGAACAATCGATCGAAGTCGGGCTCGGTTACTTCCGCCTCTCGGTGGTGACAAGCGCGATCATCATGGTCAACACGGTCTATTTGGGGACCGAGAAGGCCAAAGGATCGACGGCGTTCATGACAATCCTCAACATGGCCGTCGTCGTCGCCAAGATCGTCTTAAACGTCATCTTCATCTACGGGCTCAAAATCGAGGATATGACCTTTGTTTCCTTGGCGACCTTGCTCGCCAATGCGGCCCTCTTCCTCTTTGTGCTCTACCGCATCTTCTTCTCGAAGCGCTACGTCTTCCATTTCGCCCCCAAACTCATCGACTTCAAGCCGAAGACCTTGGGGCGGATCACGGCGATCTCCTTCCCGATCATCGTCGGGAAAATGATCTTCAACCTCGGGAAAATCATCATCCTCTCGCTCTGCCGTTCCTTCGGCGATAACGTCGCCGGGGCGCTCGGCGTCTCCAACAACATGGGCGGCTCGGTGACCCAGCCGATCGCTTCCATCGAGGATTCGACCTCCTCCATCATCTCCACCAACTTAGGGGCTGGCAAAGTCAAACGGGCCGAGCAGACCTTCTTCGTTGGGCTCATCTATGCGGTGGGACTCGCCCTTGTGGGCATCCTCATCGTCACGATCTTTGATTATCAGATCACCCATTATTTCGCCCAGAAGGCGGGGAAGGGGATTGAAGATCCCGTCTTGGCCCAGCAGGCCATCGATGCCTACGCGAATCTGATCTCGCGCTGCTTCTTCTTCGAGAAGCTTGGCATCTTCACCCTCGCGATCAACTCGGCGGTCCTTGGCCTCATCTATGGCTTTGGCTACACCCGCTTCAGCTTGATCCTCAACATCTCGAGGGTCTTCCTCTTCCGCATCCCTTCCTTCTTGGTCTGCCGTTACTTCATCTTCGCGGATCAGATCGCGGCGGCCGGGAGCGATCAAGGAAAGCTTGATTACATCGGCGCCGAATGCGCGGGCATCTCCATGGGTTTCTCCAACATAATGATCGGCTTGGTCGCGATTGGTAGCGCCACCGTCATCCTCATCCACATCAACAAACGCATCAAAGCAAAGGAGCAGAGCAAAATGCTAAACGAAAGCGAAAGAAAGCAAATCGAATCGTTCATCGATTCCTATCTCACGAACTTCAAGCACTACAAAAGCGAAAAGAAAGACTGGTGCTATGAAGACGGCGTCATCTTAAAGGGCGCCTATAGCCTCTATCTCGTCACGAAAGAAGAGAAATACCTCGATTTCTGCATCCGTTATTTTGATGAGAACATCCACGAAGACGGCACGTTAAACAACTACACGATCGCCGATCATAACATCGATAATCTCCAGGCGGGCACGACCCTCTTCTTGGTCAACAAGATCCACCCGGTCGCCAAATACCAAAAGGCCTTAGACCTTTTAGAGTCCCAGCTTAAGGAGCAGCCCCGTTGCCAGAATGGCTCCTATTGGCACAAAGACCGCTATCCGAACCAGGTTTGGCTGGATGGCCTTTATATGGGCCAGCCGCTTTCCGCGCTTTTGGCGGTGAAAGAAGACGACAAAGAAAGGCGCGACGACATCGTCCGCCAGTTCGTCTCTTTGCGGACCACCAACTGGGATCCCGAGCAGAAGGTTTACATGCATTGCTACGACGAAACCAAGTCGATGCAGTGGGCTTCGCCCGTCCATGGCCGTTCTCCCCACGTCTGGCTCCGCTCGGTCGGCTGGCTCGTTATGGCGGCGGCTGACGTCATCGACATCTTCCAAGGCGCGCTTTGGAAGAAAGAGGCCAAAGCGATCGTCCCCGTTTTGAAGGAAGCGATCGACTGCCTCCTCCCGTATCAGGATAAAGAAAGCAAGATGTGGAAGGACCTTCCTCTCCTCGACGATCCGAAGAACTACCTCGAGGTCTCCGGCTCCGTCATGTATGCCTATGCGATGCTCAAAGGCTATCGCGAAGGCGTCTTGCCTGCCGAATACCAGAAGATGGGCATCGAGGTCTTCGAAGGCATCGTCCATCACTCCCTGAAGGATGGCCACTTAAACGACATCGTCAAGGTGTCGGGGCTCGACGCTCAAAAACGCGACGGCTCGAAAGAATACTATCTTTCGGAAGAAGTGGTCGCGGACGACGCCAAAGGCGTTGGCCCGTTCATGATGGCCTATGCCGAATATCTCTCCATGCCATTATAAATGGGTTAAAATCTAGTAATCGAAAGAAGGAAATAGATCATGTCTCAATTACCGATCCTCAAGAAGGAAATCCTCGCTAAAAAATGCGCCCCCATCAAAATCATGCAGTTTGGGGAGGGCAACTTCCTCCGCGCCTTCGTCGACTGGCTCGTCCAGAAGATGAATGACTCGGGCAAATACGATGGCCACGTCGTGGTCGTCCAACCCCTTGAAAGCGGCCGCGTCGCCGCCCTTGCCGAGCAAGATGGCCTCTACACCTTGATCCTCCAGGGCTTAGACGAAAATGGCGTCGCCCAGCGCCCCCATCAGGTGATCGACGTCCTCGATGATTTCGTCAATCCCTACTCCCAATACGAGAAATACCTTTCCTACGCCGAATCCAAAGACCTCGAGGTCGTCATCTCCAACACCACCGAAGCCGGCATCGCCTTCGACCCGGAGGATGTGAAGCGCGACTTTGGCAAAGAAACCCCGCATTCCTATCCGGGCAAGCTCTACGCCTTATTGGAACGCCGCTACGAGAAGCTTGGCAAAAACTACGGTTTGGCCATCATCCCGTGCGAATTAATTGACGACAATGGCGACCGTCTCCATGAAGTCCTCTTGGAGCTCGCCAAAGCCAAAGGCGCCTCCGAAGGCTTCGTCGACTTCCTCAACAATTCCTGCCATTACACCTCGACCCTCGTCGACCGCATCGTCCCGGGCTTCCCACGCGACGAATTCGAATCCCTTTGCGAGGAATTCGGCTACATCGACAACAACATGGTCAAAGGCGAATTCTTCCACCTTTACGTCCTGAAGAACGAGCCCTTCGTCATGCAGAAGTTCCCGGTCCACAAAGTCGGCCTCCACGCGATCTACGTCGATGACATCCATCCGTATAAGGCGAGAAAAGTCCGCATCTTGAATGGCTCGCACACCGCCCTTGTCCCGGTCGCCTATCTTTCGGGCAAGAACGAAGTCCGCGAAGCGCTTCTTGATGAGAACATCCATGGCTTCTTGCTGGACCTCATCAACAAAGAGACCCTCCCGACGATTTCGACCGCCGACGCGCCCAAATTCGCTTCGGACGTCATGGACCGTTTCTTGAATCCGTACGTCCATCACGCTTTGATGTCGATCGCCCTCAACTCCACCTCGAAATGGAAGGAGCGCGACCTCCCCATCCTCTTGGACGATCTTAAAAAAGGCATCGTCCCGCATCATCTGATCTTCTCCTTCGCCGCTTTGATCGCCTTCTACCGCGGCGTTCGCACCATCGATGGCGTCCGCGAGGAGATCAAGTTGGCCGATAACCCCGAGTACCTCGCCGAATGGGAGAGGATCTGGGCGCGCTTCACCCGCGAAGGCGGCGTCCAGGCGATCGTCGATGAAATCCTTTCGAAGACCGACTTCTGGGGCATCAACCTCTTAGAAGTCCCATCCTTCCCGCGCGAAGAGCTCCGCGACGACCTCGTTTCCATCTTGCAGAAGGGCTGCTACGAAGCCCTCAAGGAGAAGTTCCCCCGTGCTTGACGCCGTTAAGATCCATCCCGAAGACGACGTCATGGTCGCCCTCCACGACCTCCCGGCTGGGACGGAAGTGGAAGGCATCGTCCTTTTGGAGGATGTCAAACAAGCCCACAAATTCGCCATCCATGACATGAAGAAGGGCGAATTGCTCCACAAATACGGCAACGTCATCGGCCGCTTAAAATGCGACGTCAAGAAAGGGCAGTGGATCCATAGCGACGAGCTTGGGACCGCCCTCGACGAAGCCCCAACCTACCATTACCAAAAAGGCAAAGTGACCCCGAAGAAGGAGTCGCAGCGCACCTGGCAGGGGTATCTTCGCGAAGATGGCAGGGCGGGCACAAGAAACGACCTTTTCCTCATCCCGACCGTCGGCTGCGTCAATCTGCAGTTACAAACCCTCCGCGAGAAGTTCCTAGAACTTCACCCCGAGATGAAGGGCCGCGTCCAGATCGCGAGCCATCCTTATGGCTGCTCGCAGCTTGGCGGCGACTTCGAAAATACCGCGGCGCTCCTCTCTGGCATCGCCCATAACCCGAATGCGGGCGGCGTGCTGGTGCTCGGCTTAGGATGCGAGAACAACCGCCTCAGCGAATTCGTGAAGCGTCTTTCGGACATCCCCGAAAAGAGGCTCCGTTACTTCAATTCCCAGGATTACGAAGACGAGATCGAACATGGCTTAGCCATGCTTGAAGAGCTTTATTTCAACATGAAGGACGATTCTCGCGTGACCCTTCCGCTTTCCAAATTGACGCTTGGCCTTAAATGCGGTGGCAGCGATGGCTTCTCTGGCTTAACCGCCAACCCGCTCCTTGGCTTAGCGGCCGATGAAATCGGCGCCTGCGGTGGCCAGGTCGGCCTCACCGAAGTCCCGGAGATGTTCGGCGCTGAGCAAGACCTCATGAACCGGGCGAAGGACGAAGCGACCTACAAAAAGGTCATCTCCCTCATCGAGAATTTCAAAGCCTATTACGCGAGGAACAACCAGCCTTGCTACGAAAACCCCTCGCCGGGCAACAAAGACGGCGGCATTACCACCCTCGAGGAGAAATCCAACGGCTGCGTCTTGAAAGGCGGCCATCTCGAAGTCGAGGACGTCCTCGATTATGGCGAGCGCTTCCGTAGCCCTGGCCTGTCCTTATTGAATGGCCCAGGCAACGACATCGTCGCCTCGACCAACCTTCTTGCGGCGGGCGCGACCATCATCTGCTTCACGACGGGCAGGGGCACCCCCTTCTCTTCGATCGTTCCGACCTTGAAGCTTGCGACCAACCACAAATTGGCTTCGTTTAAGAGCAACTGGATCGACTTCGACTGCCAAGTCGTCTTCGAGAAAGGCTTCGAAGAAGCGAAAGAGGAGCTGCTTGACCTCATCGTCCGCGTCGCCTCTGGCGAAAAGAGTAAGGGCGAAGAACATGGCATGGCCCAGATCGCCCTCTTCAAAACCGGCGTTACTTTATAAAGGAGAAATACATGAAAGAATTCTTAGGCAAAGACTTCCTCTTGGATAGCCCGCTCGCCCAAAAGCTTTACGACGAGCATGCGTCCAAGATGCCGATCTTCGACTTCCATTGCCATCTGATCCCCGAGCAGATCGCCCACGATTACAAATTCAAGAACATCACCGAATGCTGGATTGGGGCGAATGGCTATGGCGACCATTACAAGTGGCGTTTGATGCGCGAGATGGGGGTCGACGAGAAATACATCACCGGCGATGCCTCCGACCGCGAAAAGTTCCAGAAATACGCCGAATGCATGCCTTATTTCATCGGCAACCCGATCTACGAATGGACCCATTTGGAGCTCCGTCGTTACTTTGGGATCGACAAACCCCTTTCCCCGGAGACCGCCGACGAGATCTGGGAAAAGGCCAACGAGAAGCTTAAGACCTTAACCGCGCGCCGCATGATGGAGATGATGAACGTCAAGATCGTCTTCACCACCGATGACCCGGTCGATGACCTCCATTTCCACGAGCAGATGGCGAAGGATAAGACCTTAAAGACCCTCGTCCGTCCCTGCATGAGGCCGGATAAGGCGATCAACGTGGAGCGCGACACCTTCCTTCCTTGGCTTGCCGACTTAAGCAAAGTCACCGGCAAGGAAATCAAGGTCCTTCAGGACATGCTGGACGCCCTCGATGAGCGCATCCTCTTCTTCAAGGAACATGGCTGCGTCGCGACCGACCACGCCCTCGACGTCCTCCATTTCTCGCCGAAGAGCAATTCGTATGAAGAGGCCAACAAGGTCTTCTTGAAGGCCCTCCGCCACGAAGCGATCACCTTGGAAGACGAAGACGTCTTCAAGGGCTTCATGATGCTCCACCTTGGCCGTGAGTATCATAAGCATGGCTTCGTCCAGCAATACCATATCGGCGCGCTCCGCAATAACTCCGCCAGGAACTACGCCCGCCTTGGCGCCGACACCGGCTATGACGCCGCCAACGACCAAGTCGTCGTCGAGAAGCTCTCCGCCCTTCTTAACGCCCTCGATTCCACCGATGAGCTCCCGAAGACCGTCCTTTATTCCTTAAACGAGAAGGACTACGTCTCCCTCATGACCCTCATGAACTGCTTCCAGGGCGGGGGAATCCGCGGCAAGATGCAGCTTGGCACCGCCTGGTGGTTCAACGACGAATATGACGGTATGGAATATCAGATGAAGCGTTTGGCCGACGATGGGCTTATCTCCTGCTTCATCGGCATGCTCACCGACTCGAGAAGCTTCCTCTCTTATCCGCGTCACGAGTACTTCCGCCGCGAGATGTGCAACTTCATCGCCGAGTTCGTGAATAAGGGACGTTATCCCAACGACGAGAAGCTCCTTGGCAAGATCGTCGAAGACATCTCTTATAACAACGCCTACGCTTATTTCTTAGGCAAATAAACACAAAAAGAAAGGACCCGTTCTTCGTTGAACGGGCCCTTTTTCTCACTAACGGATGGCGTGTTTGACCGCGCGTGCGGCCTTTTTGTATTTGGGATCGATCGTTTCGCCCTTTTTGTTTTTGACCCAAGGGACGCGCCCTTCTAAGAGGGGGTATTCCAAGAAGCGGGCGGTTTTGTATCGTCCTTCTTCGTTCCAATCGTCAAACCCTTCCTTTTTGATGTGGGGGCCATAACTACATTCGTCGAAGACGGCTTTCCCATAATCTCGCCAAGGACGGGAGAGGTAAGTGGAATCCTCAAGCGCCCCATCGCTTTCGAAGGAGCATTTGTAGAAGAGGTAGCCGAAGTCGTCTTTTAAGCTGTGGGAGGGGGCGCTGACCCAGGTTTTCTTTCGCGAATCAAAAAGGGTGATGAAGGTGTCTTTATAAAAGACGGCCTGCCCGGCCCCGAAGACGAAATCGACGGTGCCTTCGATGACGCAGTTGGCGAAATAATTCCTCGCCAAGCCTTCGAAATAGCGTTCTTCCTCGGGGATGAAGCCAAGGTAGCGGGTCATAAGATCGTCAGGTAGCGGGCCGGCGAATAAGGTGTCTTGGGTGGAGACGAGGTGGCAGCCGATGAAAAGGTTGTCGTCGCCATAGACGCCGAGGGCCACTTCCTGCCCTTTGATCTCGGGGTGGCGGGCGCTGTTCTCGACGTGGATCCCCTCGAAGATGTTGTGGGAGCCGGTGACCTTTAAGGCCGCGGTCTTCCAAGTGGTCTTCTCTTTGCCTTGCTCATCAAGCTGCTTCGCGTAAGAAGTGGAGGTGATCCAAGAATGGTCGCCCTTCAAATAGAAGTTGGAAAAAGGGAAAGAGACCTCGCCGATCACGCTCGATTGCGCGATTTCAATGATGTGGCGTTTCTTCGGGCTCTTCTTGCGGAGGGCTTTGGCGAGCTCGACCGCTTCGAGGATGTCTTTGACCTTGTGGGTCGGGGCTTTTAAAAAGGCACTTTTCTTGATCATCGGAGTTCTTTTTCTTCAAAAAGGGAGAATTTGGCGGAGCCAGAGGGGCCTATGGTGTAGAAGCCAATGCGGATGCCCGTCCATTTCTCCTGCATAAGAGGATAGGCGATTTGTTCGCCATCTTCCATCGTAACGAGACCGGAATCTGGGTGTTTCCAAACGAGATAGAGGTCGCTTTCTTCCTTTGCCGCCCCAAGATAACGGGTTTCCTCGTATTCCCCCTGATAGGTGGAATAGATGGCGTAACGCCCATTTTCTTTCTTCAGATAGACGCGGAGGTTCCATTCGCCAAGAAATAGAAGGCCCGCTTCGCTCCCTTCGCCAAGGTCATTTCCATCAACGTGAATCGTTATCTTTTCTTTGAAGAAAGAGAGGGGGCGCGATAAGACGCGCTCAAAGTGGTGGATGTCGCTTTCGAGAGGAGCGGTGGTTAAGCGAACCCCATCGCTTTCCCGTTGCAGGAAGAGGTTCCGATCGATTTGGCAAGAAGTCTGCCAAAGCGGGGACAATCCCTCTTGCATCGAATCGCTTGTGGGGATCGAGGCCTCAAAAGGTGGTAAAGAGATCTCGCCTTCTTCGACGGGCTCGCCTTTGTCGCCGATGATGAAATGGCCATAGTCATAATAGGCAGGCTCCAAGCGGAGGATCCTCCCTTGGTTGCCTTGGTCTTGGAAATGGAGGAAGGCGAATTCGTTGTCCTTGATGCGAAGTAACGCCCCTTGATGAGGCCCATTGATCTTCGTTTTGCCTTGCTCCAAGACCAAAATGGACTGATAGGGCCCGTGGATGGAAGAGGACACGAGTTCGACTTGCCAGCCATAAGGGACTCCGCCTGCCGGGCAAAGGATATGGATTTCGTTTCCGACTTTGTGGACTTTCGGCCCTTCGATGGCGCGGTTGCCGTCTTTTTCGCCGTCATAGATGATCTCGTAATGGTCAAAGGAGGTCTTGCTCAGGTCATTCGTGACCTCGATCAAAGCGAGTTTGCCGTTAAATCCCGCCCGCGATTTGGCGAAAGCAAAGACGATATAGGCCCGGTTGTCGATCCAAACGGGGCAGGGATCCTCGTAGCCTTTGCCCTCCAAAATCTTGGAATGGAGGACATAGCCAGAGCTTGGATTTTGTGAACGGTACACAAAGATTCCTTCGTCCGGAAAGGCGACGGTGATATAGAAATAGCCATCATGATAACGGAAGGAAGGCGCCCAAGCGCCCGCGCCTGGGCGCACGGTTTCGTAGCCTTCTGGCATTGTGAGGATGGCATAGCCAACATGCTCCCAATGGACGAGGTCTTTGGAATGGAAGATCGGTAGCCCCGGAACGTAATGGAACGAAGAGGTCACCATATAAAAATCGTCGCCGTATTTCACGACGTCGGGATCGCTCATATCGCGGGTTAGGATGGGGTTTTTGTAGCGCATTTGCTATACTATTTTAACGCAACAAGGAGGCTAAAGAGCCATGGAAATCAAATTGGGTGTGCGCGGGCATGACCTCGCTTCGAACGTCGAGCCGGAGGAGTTCGCCAAGATCATTCACGATTATGGATTCTCCTATCTTCAGCTCGTCATGAACAAGGCCCTTAAGAATCCCGTTTATGAAGAAGAGTATGCATCGCGCGTAAAGAAAGCCTTGGACCAATATGGCATCAAGGTCGCGATGCTTGGAGCCTACTTCAACCCCGTCCATAGCGACAAAGCGGTGGTGGAGAAAGGGGTGGCTACTTTTGAGAAGAGCTTGGCGTTTTCTCATCTTTTTGCCGCGCCCGTCGGTTCGGAAACCGGCTCCTTCAACGACTCTCCTTGGATTTATGTCCCGAAGAATCGGACCGAGGAAGGCTATCAGCAATCCAAAGGGGTCTTCGCAGGTTTGTTAAAGAAAGCGGAAGCCCTCGGGGCGAAGATGATTCTCGAGCCCGCCTTCGGCCACGTGATGTGGTCGGTCCAGACCTTGAAGAGGCTCGTCGATGAATTCCATTCGCCCAATGTCGAGGTGACCATCGACCTCTATAACCTTTTGGATGCGTCCAATTTCGAAGAGAGGGATGCGATTTTCCATGAGGCCTTGGAGACCTTTGGAAGCAAAATCAAAATCCTTCATTTGAAAGATGGAAAAGTGGTGGATGGCAAACTCACCCAATTCGCGCCCGGCGAAGGGGATTTCCATTACGAATTCATGCTCAAGGAAATTAAGAGATATTGCCCTGACGCAACGATGATCTTCGAAGGCGTAAAAGCGGACAAGATCGTCCAAAGCAAGGCATTTATCGAGGCCATTTCCAAAAGGATTTAACTTTTGATAAGCCTTTGAAACTGAATGAAAACGAAAAAAGTTTTACCTTGTATACAAAATTGTTCATATCGAAAAATGTAGTATCTATCGAAAAAAAGTTCTTTTGAAAGCGTTTTCTTTTTGCATGATCTTTTTCATAAAACATCATCTTGTATACAAATGAGACGGAAAAGAGTATCTTATTGTGTGTAAGCGTTTACATGTAGATTGAAGCGCGCCGATACATCGATGTCATATAAGAGCTATAAGTTGCTGGATTTGCTGGTGCTTGTCGCCATTGCCACGATTGCCGACGCGATTGATGTCTTTGCATTTAACGCCTTCTCTCAGGTCTACGCCTTAACCGTTGCGACGGTCATCGGCTTCATCGCCATCGTCCGTTGGAACGCCGCAGGGCTCGTGGTGGCCCCCATCGCCGGCGCCGGTTCGGTCGCCGTCAGGATGTGGCTCGGCCATCAACCGACCCTCGGTCTCTGGCTTGCCTACACCGTCGGTTATCTCGGTCTCGCTGTCGTTCTGCTATTCCTAACGAAAGACAAGAAAGACAAGATTCTCGAGAACCGCTGGAAAGTGGTGGGCATCTACGTCATCGGCTGTCTGGCCGTCGACGCGGGAAGAGCCCTCTGCCAGATCGGGCAGGGGGAGTTCTGGAAAATCGCCGTCCTCTACTTCGCGACCGATCTCCTCAATGTCGTCTTTGGTATCATCGTCCTCTTGATTGCCCACAAGCAGCCAAACCTGGTCGTCGATATGAAGAAATACCTCATCCGCCTCTCTCGCACTCCCGAAAGCGCGACCGAGCACCAACAGCAAGTGAAGGAGAACAAACTCTCCCAACTCACTGACTCCTACGATCAGGCCAATGACGCCGCGCTTCTTGATGGCGGCATGCTTGATGCGGAGGACCTCCATCGTCTGGATGAGCCCCTTAGGCAGGCCGAACATCGCGAGAGCCGGTTCGACCAAGAAAACAAAGCCCTCGAGGAGTATCACGAATCCAAGAAAGGAAAATAAAAGTATGCGTAGAGCTGCAGCAAGCGAAGTTGAAGCGATCGAAAGAGATCACTGGAAGGCCGTTTGGCATAACGTTGTTGGCGACTGGCGTCTGTACGTCATGTTGATCCCGATGATGTTCTTCTTGATCTGCTGGAAGTATTTGCCGATCGCCTCCATGGTCATCTCGTTTAAGAACTTCCAATCGTCGAACTCATTCGGCGGCGGTGTTTACACCTCCCTCTGGATCGGTCTCGACAACTATCGTGACCTATTCGCGCAAAGCGCGTTCTGGTCCGCGTTCCGCAACACGTTCGCGTTATCCTTCTATTCCTTGGTGTTCGGCTTCCCTTTCCCGATCATCCTCGCGCTCTTCTTCTCCGAAATCAAAAACCGCGGCTTCCTCACCGTTGCCCAGGTTTTGACTTATTTGCCCCGTTTCATCTCTGTCGTTATCGTCACGAACTTGGTCGGTTTGTTGCTCCGCACCTCGTCCTATGCCGAAAACGGCGCTTTGATCGTCTCCGCCGGCCCGATCGGCTGGATCTTGGAGAATTGGTTCGGTCAGCATGACGTTACTTCCAATCCGGGCGCCTTCCGCGCAATCTATATCATCTCCGGCATTTGGGAGACTGGTGGTTATTCTTCCATTGTTTACTTCGCTGCCATTCTTGGCATTTCGCCGACTTATTACGAGGCGGCCAAGATCGACGGTGCCAACAAGATGCAGCAGCTCCGCTATGTCACCATCCCGGGCATGGCTCCGACGCTCGTCATCATGTTGATCCTCCGTATTGGTCAGCTCCTCTCCGTCGGTTATGAAAAGGTCTGGTTATTGCAACAGCAGGGCCAAGCTACTGTTCTTGAGACTGGCGAAACTGTCGCTACCTATGTCATTAACGTCTATATGGGCACCGGTCAGGGCATCGGCGCCGCGGCGGACATGTTCAACTCGTTGCTCTCGATGGTCCTCGTCCTTGGCTCCAATAAGATCGCCAGGTCGGTCTCGAAGACCTCGCTGTTCTAATGGAAGGAGAAAGCAAACATGGAAACTTCTGTCGATAAGAAAAAGTACAAGGTCAAGAAGAGCGGCACCTTCGACCGCCTTGACGTGAGCGAACTCATCTTCCGCGTCATCGCCTATCTCTTCGTTGGCATCTTCGCGCTTCTCTGCTTGTACCCCTTGCTTTATTCCTTAAGCTCCGCGATCTCCGGCCGTGTGGCCGTTGACGGTGGCAAAATCGTTCTTTGGCCAATGGATGTGCAGTGGGACGCCTTCGCGGTCGTCATCCAGAACAAATCCTTCTGGGTCGCTTACTGCTCCACCTTCTTCGTCACTTTCTATGGCACCCTCTACATGATGCTCATCGGCATCTTGGGTGGTTATGCCCTCTCGAAGAAGCGCCTCTTCGGCAACAAATTCTTCAACTTCGCCCTCATCTTCACGATGTGGTTCGCCGCCGGCACCATCCCGACCTACCTCAACTACATGGATACCCGCAACATCCTCGAAGGCATGGGCATCACCGACCAGAAGTGGTTGGTCGTCCTCGCCATGGGTATGTCTGCCTATAACATCATCCTTCTCCGCAATGCCTTCGAATCCGTTCCGAAGGAAATCGAAGAAGCGGCCATCGTCGATGGCGCCAACGACTTCCAGATCATGAGCAAGATCGCGGTCCCGATGAGCAAAGCCACCGTTGCGACCGTCGCCCTCTTCTTCGCGATCTCCCGCTGGAATGGTTACTTCTGGGCATCGCGTGTCGTCTCCAATGGTTACGACAAGCCATTGCAGGTCGTCATCCAGGAACTCATCACGCAGTTCGAGGAAGAAATGTCCGAAATCGGTGCCGCGGCTTCTGTAGGCTCCTACTCTCAACAATCGGTCATTTACGCGATGGTTGTTGCCGCAATCATCCCGATCATCCTCATCTATCCGTTCATTCAGAAGTACTTCGCCGCCGGCGTTAACATGGGCGGCGTTAAGGAATAACGGATCCCAACCCTCGATTATCTCGCCGACAGGGCGGCGAATAATAAATCAATAGATTGTTTGAAAGGAGATTAATCAACAATGAAATTCAAAAAATCTATGTTGATGTGCCTCTCCGCAGCAGTGCTCGCGTTAGCCGCCTGCGGCGAAAGCACCCCAACCCCAACCCCGGAGCCTGAACCAGAGCCCACCGTCAATCCGACCGATGACCTCAGCAAGAAAGTCACCGTCACCATGGACGTCGGTTACGAAAAGAACACTCAGGGGATGAAATTCACCAAGGCAGCGCTCGATACTGCGTCATTGACCAAGTATACAGGTCTTGATGGCAACGAATACGAAGCCGGTGACTTCAAGCCTGCGTGGAGCTACATGCAGAAACAGTTAAACTTCACCATCACTGACGCCAACGACTATCAATCGAACGTCAAGACTCGTTTCGAGAATCTTAAGACCAATGGCTATAAGTTTGGCAATGTATTGGTCAACATCGCTCAGGGCAACGCCGACCAGATTCAGTCCGCCGGCGTCGTCGACGGCACCATCTTGAACCTCGCGCAGTACCTCGACATGATGCCGAACTTCAAGAAGTTCCTTGAAAACAACCCCTCCGTCAGGAAGATCGTCAACGCCTCTGACGGCGGCATCTACTATGCCCCGTACTTCGACGGCTACGACGACATCGAGAAGATGCTCCTCCTCCGCAAAGACTGGGTGGAGAAGCTTCTTGACACCGGTGATCTTTCCTCCTTTGATAGCAAAGCGGTCGACATGAAGAAATACACCCCGGTCACCCCGGAATCGGTCGACTCGGCCATCGACGTCCTTGATAACGCCGACGGCACCAAAGCGACCAAGAAGATCACCATCACCAAGAAGCACACGCAGAACGTCATCACCAAGCAAAATGCCCTTGCCTCGCAGACCGGCGCGGAACTCGTCAAAGCCCTTCGCGAGTACATCGACGCGACCTATGGCAAGGCCTACAGCAAGAGGAGCGAACTCTTCATCGGCGGCAAAGCTGCTTATGACATCGACGAGCTCGTCGCCCTCTTCCGCTGCGTCAAAGCGAACCCGGGCGCCCTCACCGGCGATGCCAACAAAGTCATCGTTCCGTTCCTCCCGCGTGAAATCACCGACCAGCGCATCTCCGACTTCTGGCGCTTCCTCCAGTTCTTCGGCGTCCGCGGCGGCGAATCCCGCAATGGCTGGTTCTACGTCAAAGATGACGGCACCTTGGGCGATATGCGCGCCGAAGAAGGCACGATGAAAGCCCTTGATGCGATGCACAAGATGTATGAAGAGGGTCTCATCCTTCAGAACTTCAATAAGACTACCGCGACTGCAAAAGGCAAAGGCGCTGCCGATCTTCTTGATGATCCGTCGGCCAACCAGCAGGGCTTCGCGATGTATGACTACGTGCAGACTCAGACCATCCGCGACGACACCGTAAATGGTCTTCAGCTCATCCCGGTTCTCCCCGGCGTTTGGGATTGGAAAGAGACTGGCAAATACATGCACTACACCGAATCCTGGCGTTCCGTTAAGCCGAACGGCTGGTTCATCACCCGTGCCACCGCGGGCGATCAGGATGTCCTCTATCGCTGCTTGAAGATCTTCGACTATCAGTACAGCGAAGAAGGCAACCGCCTTATGTCCTATGGCCCGGATGCCTACATCGCCAAGAAG
>CAMGZU010000014.1 GCA_946183085.1 uncultured Erysipelotrichaceae bacterium
GGCAAAAACTCGGTGACGCCAAGCTCGGTTCCCTTCATGACGATCCAATCGTTGTTCTCGCCTTTTAGCAAACTCCAGGCAAGGGTCAAAGAATGGTCGAGCTCACGGTTTTCCGTGATGGGCGCGACGATTTCTAAAGCAAAAGGCTCAATTCTCGATACACGGGAAAGATAGCTTTTGCCACCGCTAACGACTTCGACTTCTTCGCCAAGTTTTAAGCGCAAGACATGACGAAGATGCCGTTCGTCTTTCTCGGACAAAACGACCTTGTTGTTCTCAATGGAAGCAAAGACGCGCTGCATTAACGGAGAAACTCCCCTCTGGCGTCTTTAAGATCCTCGCCCTTCCAATAGAAAAGCGAATAGAAGACATAAGCCAAGAACTCCGCCCCAAAAGGAAGCAAGAAGGACAAAGCGGCGTTCCATTTGACGGCGAAAAGAAGCAACAAGCTCACGCCGGCATAAAGGAGGAGATCCACGCAAAGGCGGATCACCGCTTTCTGATTAAAGCCAAGATAGAAGGCATCGACGCCAAAGATGCCAAGGAAGCAGCATAGTAACCCTGCCGTCTTCCTTTTCTTGGATTTATAAAGCTTATAATCGCCGCTTTGGCGGTCGACGTAGCCGGTGACGTCCATCGTGCGATAGTTGTCGTCGATCGGGTTCTTCTCCCCGCAATGCGGGCAGACGTCGTTATCGAATTTGGAGATTTGTTCGTGGCAATACTTACAACGTGGCATGGTTTTCTTAAGTCCGGCAATAGTATACCTTACTTCGTAAAGCGTAGAACCATAAAAGGGCTTTCTTCTAGGGATGACACCCAACTCAAAGAGAATCCCATTCGTTTGAGAAGACATTGGAATCGCCCGATTTGTCGAGAAAATACCTAGTTAACTTTTTGACGTATAAAAAATGCCGGAACTTTTCCGGCCTTGTGATGGACCCCAGAATTACGATTTCTGTGCCCGCCTATATCATAGGGATTCATTCGACTAAAGCAAGTGGCTTAGGCTGACCTGGCAATCATAACGTCTCATCGCACACGATTGAATCGATCGTCATATTCCATTATGGCACATTTCCTCGAAAACAAACGAGCAAACAGAAAGCCCCATGCGTTTGCATGGGGCATTCAAGTTTATTTCTTGAAGGTCTTCTTCCAGTTGTCGAAGGTCGAGTTCTCTTTCGCGTTCTGCTTCTGGAACTCCATGAGGAGGTCTTTCTGGGAACGGTTGAGATGGGCTGGCGTCTTGACCTTGATATGGATGTACATATCGCCCGGCTTTTGGGTGCGGAGGTTTTTGATGCCGCGCCCTTTGAGCTTCAAGATCTGATCGGGCTGGGTGCCCTCTGGGACTTTGACGCTCACCTCGCCATAAACGGTCGGGATATCGATCGAGGTTCCTAAGGCGCAGTCGACGAAGCTAATCGGGACATCCATATGGATGTCATCGCCATCCCTCTTGAAGAAAGGATGCGCGGTCACGAGCACCTCGACGTAGAGGTCGCCATTGGGGCCGCCGTTTAACCCACGCCCGCCTTTGCCGCTCACGCGGATCTGCTGGCCGGCGTTGATGCCCGCGGGGATGCGGACTTCGAGGTCCTTCCGGACATGGGCATAGCCCTGGCCGCCGCAAACATGGCAATTGTGGGTCACGCGTTTGCCCTTGCCACCGCAATGCTGGCAAGTCGTGCGCTGATTCATCGTGCCAAAGGGCGTGCGGGTCTGCACCGTTGTATAGCCAGTGCCGCCGCAATAAGGGCAGGTCTCGATGTCGCTTGGGCTATCGGCGCCTGTGCCATGGCAGTGCGAGCAAGGCTCGTCATAATTGACGGGGATCTTGATGGTTTTGCCCGTGATGGCGTCCATGAAGCCGATCCGGACGCGATATAAGGAATCGTCGCCCTTCTGGGGGCCACTATTCCGGTAGGAGCTACGCGAAGCGCCTCCCCCGAAGAAGGAATTGAAGATGTCGCCCAAATCGATGTCGCCGAATCCTTGGGAAGAGAAGCCTTCGCCGAAAGGATTGCCCGCGCCGCCCGTGGAAGAGCCTTGGGAGAACGCCGCCATGCCGAATTGATCGTATTGGCGACGCTTGTTGTCGTCATAGAGGACGTCATAGGCTTCCTGGACTTCCTCGAATTTCTTCGCGGCGTCTGGTTCGTGGTTGAGGTCTGGGTGGTATTTCTTCGCTAACTTACGGTAAGCGGATTTGATCTCGTCTTTCGACGCGGTCTTCGAAACGCCTAAGACTTCATAGAAATCACGTTTTTCGGCCATAATGCCCCTCCTTTCTCAATAAAGCGAGGAGCGCCGATTTCACTCAGCGCTCGCTCGTGGTGAATGGTTTATTTGTTGTCGGAATCGGTGAAGTCGGCGTCGACCACGTCATCGGCGGTCTCTTTGCCTTCTTCTTTCTTTTGCTCCGGCTGTGGGTTCGGGTTCGCGCTAGATTGACCCTGTTGCTGCTGGTAAGCCGCGGCCGCCGCATCTTCCAAGCGTCCGACGATCTCGCGGAGCTTATTGATGTCATTGGCCTGGATGGCGCCCTGGGCTTCGTCGCGGAGCTTGGTGAGCTGCTCTTTCTGCTCTGGCGCGATCTTATCGCCCTGCTCGGTCAAGGTCTGGTTGATCTGATCGACGTAGGACTGGGCTTTGTTCTTGACTTCGATGTCATCCTTCCTCTTCTGGTCGGCTTCCTTGTTTTCCTCGGCCTCACGAACCATGCGGTCGATGTCTTCTTTGGATAAGCCGTTGGAGCCAGAGATGGTGATGTCTTGGGATTGCTGGGTGTCGAGGTCCTTCGCGGCGACTTTG
Organism: uncultured Erysipelotrichaceae bacterium; assembly: GCA_946183085.1. GTDB lineage: Bacteria > Bacillota_I > Bacilli_A > RFN20 > CAG-826 > Alloenteromonas. The sequence goes on from CAMGZU010000014.1 coordinate 2,818, forward strand.
ACGATGCCGTTGACGTCGATAGAGAAGGTAACCTCAATCCTCGGCTGGCCACGGCGGGCTGGTTTGATGCCAGAGAGCTGGAAGTGGCCAAGGAGTTTGTTGTCATGGGCCATCGGACGCTCGCCCTGATAGACCATGATGTCGACGGCCGGCTGATTGTCTTCGGCGGTCGAGAAGATCTGGCTCTTGGTGGTCGGGATGGTCGTGTTCCTCGGGATGAGCGGGGTCATGACGCCGCCGAGGGTCTCAATGCCCAAGGTGAGCGGGGTGACGTCGAGAAGGACAACATCCTTCACATCGCCGGCGATGACCGCGCCTTGAAGGGCCGCGCCCATGGAGACGGCTTCGTCCGGGTTGACGGAGAGGTTGAGCTTCTTGCCCGAGATCTTTTCGATGAGCTCCTGGACGGCCGGCATACGGATGGAGCCGCCGATCATGAGGATGTCGCCAATGTCGTTGAAAGTAAGTCCCGAGTCGGCCATCGCCTTTTCAAGCGGAGCTTTGCAGCGTTCCAAGAGGTGCTTGGTGAGGTCTTGGAATTTGGCGCGGGTCAATTTGCCTTCATACGAGATCGGGCCATTGGCGCCCATGCCGATGAACGGGAGGGAGATGGTCGCTTCTAAGGAAGAAGAGAGCTCGATCTTCGCTTTTTCCGCGGCGTCTAAGAAACGCTGACGGGCCATCTTGTCGGAGATGTCGGCGCCGGTTTCGATCTTGATCTGAGCTTGGATCCAGTCCGCGACCACGTGGTCCCAGTCATCGCCGCCGAGGTTGGTATCGCCCGAGGTGGCAAGGACCTGGAAGGTGCCATCGCCGATATCGAGGATTGAGACGTCTAAGGTGCCACCGCCAAGGTCGAAGACGAGGACTTTCTCGCTCTTGTTGGTATCAAGGCCGAAGGCCAAGCAAGCGGCGGTCGGCTCGTTGATGATGCGGACGACGTCGAGGCCAGCGATCGTGCCGGCGTCTTTGGTCGCCTGACGCTGCGCGTCATTGAAGTAAGCCGGAACGGTGATGACCGCCTTCTTGACTTCCTGGCCGAGGTTCTTCTCGGCGTATTCCTTCATATAGCCAAGAACACGGGAAGAGATTTCCTGCGGGGTGAAGTCTTTGTTGATGCAGGCGACGTGGAACTTGTCCGCGGTGCCGATCTTGCGCTTCGCCGAAGAGACGGTGTCCGGATTGGTGACCGCCTGGCGTTTGGCGGCGTTGCCGACGATGGTTTCGCCGCTTCCCTTGAAGGCGACGACGGATGGGGTCGTCATGGTGCCCTCGGGGTTCGGGATGACTTTGACTTTGCCGTCAGCCTGCATGTAGCTGATGACGGAATTGGTCGTCCCAAGGTCAATTCCAACGATGATTTCTTTTGCCATTGTTTTATATCTCCTTTTCTTAAGCTTTATGAATGGTGTCTTCTTCTTTGTTTTCTTCGGGCTTCGGCTCCTCTTTCTTTTTGGAGACGGAGACCATCGCGTAGCGGATCATGCGTTCGTGGAGCTTGTAGCCCTTCGCGTAGACTTTCATGACCCTATTGGGCTCGCCTTCATCCTCCACCGCGTCCACCGCGTGCATCTTGGTGGCGTCGAAGCGGTCCCCGATATTCGGAACGATTTCGCTGACCCCTTCGTTTTCTAAGACTTGGCTCAGTTGGTTATAGATGTATTGGAAGCCAACAAGGTAATTCTTGACGGCGTCGTTGCTCGGTGGGATCGAGAGGGCGCTGTAGAAGCCATCTAAGGCGGGTAGCAATTCCTCTAAGAAGCCTGAGGCGCGGTATTTGATCGCCTCCCTTCGGTCATCCTCTAACGATTTCCGGAGGTTCTGCGTATCCGCGAATACCTTGTAATATTCGTTCTTCCAATGATCGCAGTCGGCTTTGGCTTTCTCGAGTTCTTCGAGGGCCTTTTCGTATTTGGCTTTTGGAACCTTCTTGCCTAGTTCTTCTTTTTGTGGCTCGGCGGGAGCTTCTTGTTGCTCTTGCTGCTCGTTTTCTTTTTGCTCTTCGGCCATGATTCTTCTCCTTTCTCTCCTTCGTTGAAGTAGGAATCGAGGGTCTTGCTCACGTATTCGAGCAAGCCCATCGCTTTTTCGTAATCCATGCGGGTCGGGCCCAATAAGGAGATCGAGGTCGGCTTCTGCCCGGGGAGTTTGACCTCCGCGGTTAAGACCGCCACATCTTCTAAGCCCGCCTCGGCGTCGCCGATCGCGGCTTTCACCCCTGCCTCACCGGCATTCTGGGAGCTCTCTAAGACCTTGCGCATCGCCTGAGGGTCATCGAGTAGCCTCAACACCCTTTGGAGTTTCTTCGCGTCTTCGGCGAACTCGGGGGTATCGAAGAGGTTCTCTTTGCCATAAAGCTTCATCCTCTGGCCCGCGAATCTTACAAAAGCGGCGAGGATCGCTTGGTAGACGACGTCATGGCCGACAAGATAATCGGTCATCGCCGGCTTCATCGCCTCCATCTTGGGGACGAGGTCGCTGATCGGCGTGCCTTTTAATCTTTCATTAAGAAGCGCGACCGTCTTGGTGACTTCTTCAAGGGAGGTCTCTTTCTCGATGATGAAGGTCTTGTTCTCGACGTAGCCTCGATCGGTTACGAAGACCGCGGTTGCCGTCTTCTCGGAAAGCGGGATGATCTGAACGCTTAAGAGGCGTTCTTCGTCGGCCTTTGGCCCTAAGACGACGGAGGCGAGGTTCGTCATGTGGGAGAGGATCTCGCAGGATTCCTTTAGGACCTCCTCCACCGACTTCGTCTTTTCGTCTAAGACCTTTTGCAGCGCGTATTTGACGGAATCGTCGACCGATTCCTCGCGGAGGTTCTCGACGTAGTAGCTATATCCTTTCCCCGAAGGAACGCGGCCCGAAGAAGTATGGGTCTTCTCGAGATAGCCTTCCTTTTCGAGGGCACTCATCTCCGCGCGGATGGTCGCGGAGCTATATGGGAGGTGGAATTCTTCAAGAAGCGTCTTGCTTCCGACCGGCTCGGCGGTCTTGATGAAGTGTTCCACGATGAGTTTTAAGATCTGTTCGGAACGGGTCATATGCTCATTTCACTTCCTTCGCTTTAGCAGTCTCTTCTTTCGAGTGCTAGCAACATTATAAAAAGCGTGTTAGCACTGTCAAGAGCGAAGTGCCAAAAAAGTGAAAACTTAAGGAAATGGGCCTCTTTATTTAAAGAGAGTCAATAAGATTCGGTCCAACAGCAAGATGCCTTTGTCGGTGGGTTTCACCCGCTTCTGCTCTAATAAGAGCAGGCCATCTTTGATCAAAGAATCCACCTCTTTTTGGTATTTGGCTAAGAACGAAAAGCCAAACCGCTTTTCAAACTCTTCTAAGGCAAAGCCTTCCGCTAACCTTAGGTTGGTTAAGAAATAATACTCAAGCCGATCTTGCTCGCCCTCTTCTTCTTGGGAATCGAGGTATTCCCCTTTTAAATATTTGGTGAGGTTACGGGTATTGGTGTAATGCACCTCGTCTTGATAACCGCTCGCGCCTAAACCGCAGCCGACGTATTCTTCATCGTGCCAATACGTCAAGTTATGCTGGCTTTCAAAGCCAGGACGAGCGAAGTTACTCACCTCATAACGAAGGTAGCCCGCTTCGCGGAACCGCTTGAGGATAAGCTCGTATTGATCGGCCGCGTCGTTATCGTCCGCCTCTTTAATCTTTTTGTTATAAAAGAGGGTCCCTTCGTTGACGGTTAGGCTATAAGTCGATAGATGTGGGACATCCAAAGCCAATAAAGCGTCGATGTCTTTGTCTAACTCTTCTAGGGTCTCATCGGGGAGTCCATAGATCAAATCGGCGTTAAGATTGGAAAAGCCCATTTCCTTTGCCAAAGCGAAGGCCTTCTTGGCCTCTTCGTAAGTATGGCCCCTGCCCATCTCTTTTAGGCGTTTCTCCGAAGAAGACTCCAAGCCCATCGAGATGCGGTTCACCCCGAAACGCTTGGCGATCAAAAGTTTCTCTTTGCTCAAAGATTCGGGATTGGCCTCAATGGTGAATTCGCCGTTCCTTTCTAGATAAGGAGACAAGAAGGCTAAAACCTTCTCAAAAAGAGGATCTTCCAAGCACGTGGGCGTGCCGCCACCCACATAGATGGTATGGAAAGAAAGGCCTTTGGCCTTGCCCTCCACTTCTTTTAAGAGTTCCTCAACATAAGGAAAAGCAAACTCCTTGCGGTAAAGGAGTTTGCAGAAATCGCAGTAAGCGCAGATGGAACTGCAGAAAGGGATATGGACGTATAAAGAAGATGGCTTCATTGGCCAAGCGGCTTATCTTCGCCGATCGCCTCTTCTTCTTTCTTATCCTCTTCGATGGCTTCTTCTTGTTTGAATTCGGCCATCTCTTTGGCGGCCTCGGGGTCATCGACGTCCACTAAGATGCGGTCGACTTCCTCTTTGGCGATTTGGGCCTCGCTTTTGTTGGCGCCCTCCTCGTCTTTGAATAAGCCGGTCTTCTTCTTAAGAAGGATGACGGCGAGGACCACCGCGCCGAAGAAGGCGAGGAGGATCAAGATGATGAACCAGGGTTGTTCGAAGACGGATGCTAGAAGTTTCATAGGGGATTATTCTCCTTGTTTGATGGGCGTATAGACGAATTTGTTCTTGATTTGGAGCTTCTTGTAGAAGCCATGGGCGGCGAGGTTGTCCATTGAGGTCCTAGCCGTCTCATAGGCGCAGCGCGTCGCTTTCTTGTAGTCTTGGATCGTGTAGTAACGGCCGATCGTCGAATGGGCGGCGAAGAAGGCGGCTTGCGGCTTTCTAATGTTGGGGTTGGTCTCCACGATGTAGCGCGCGTATTCGCGGATTTCCTTGTCGCTCATCTTCGGGGCGGGGAGCGTGATCGCCGAGCCACCGCTAGGCAGCGCATCAAGACGCGGGATCGCGGATTCTTGAACAACCGACGTTGGGGCAGGCTCAGGTTTCGGCTCAACGGGAATCGGCGCTTCTTTGGGGGCGACGGGCACCTCTTTGAAGGAAGGGACCACCACTTCGGGGGCGACTTCTTTCGGAGCCTCCATCACCGGGCCCACGTCATCTTTTTCGACGCGAGGCGCCTCTTCTTTGAAGATCGAGGCCTGGATCTGGGCGAGCTCGTTCTTAAGAAGATCGATCTCCGGCGACATCTTCTCCACAAGGTATAAGGCGATGTAGGTAAGATCGGCCTGACGCTGGGTCTCTAAGAACAAAGTATCGAACTTGATGTCTTTGGGCTGGAGGACCTCTTCCAAAGGAAGAAGGGCCGCCGCTTCGCCATAGCCGCCTTGGGCTAAGACGTATTTGGCCATCAAGGAAGCGATCGCTTCGTTATGGGCGTCGAAGGGACGGACATAAACCAAGAAATAGAAGGCCATCGTCGCTTTCGTGAAAGCGTCGGAAGTATCGTTGGTCAAGAAAGAGAAGAGACGGTCCATGTGCTCTTGGATTTCTCTCGCGGGCGCCCAGCGGTCATCACGCGCGACTTGGATGGCGCTATAGACGTTTTTGGGGTCGGACTCACGATACAAAGAAGTAAGTTCCGTCGTGCAAAGGATGGTCTCGTAAATCTCAAAGAGAAGATCCTCGGTGATCGGGGATTGATACTCTTTCTCCAAATCCGCCAAAGCGTTCCGATAGCCAAGCAAGATCTGATGCTCGGGGTTATTCTCCATGTAGGTGCCATTTAACATCGCTTTCAGCGATAAGTCATAGGCATCCACCCCTTCGATTTTGGAAAGGGCTTTGAGGATCTTGAATTTGGCGCTTTGGGCGAGCTTCTCTTTGACGCGCGGGGATTCGGTTAAGGTCGAATAGGCGTTAGTGAAGGAAGCAAGCTTATCGGTGAACAAGGAAAGCTTTGAGGCAATCGTGGTCGTGAGGGTCAAAGAAAACGGGACTTGGGTGAAGGAACGGAGGGATAAACGCTTAGCGTTTGCTTTGCGGTAATCTTCGATCCGGACCCAGAATGGCTCAATCAAGGTCGTGCCAAGAGCGCGCGGTAAATCGGTCTTGGTCACGTATTTGTCATCGGTGTATTTGACACTGAAATCAATCCCTGCCATAGAAAAACCCTCGTGGTTAGAAAAATTATAAATCCCACCCGCGAGGGCTATCAACCAAAAAACTACTAATTTGGGAGGCTAATCGATGTCATCGCCAATCGAAAGCACCGACATGAACGCTTCTTGCGGCACTTCGACGGAGCCGACGCTCTTCATGCGCTTCTTGCCCCTCTTCTGGGCTTCAAGCAGCTTCTTCTTACGGGAGATGTCGCCGCCATAGCATTTGGCCAAGACGTCCTTACGGACGGCTTTGATGTCGGCGCGCGCCACCACTTTGCCGTTGATCGCGGCTTGGACTGGCACAGAGAATTGCTGACGCGGAATGATGTCTTTGAGCTTGCTGACGATCGCGATCCCACGGTTATAGGCCTGCGGCTTATAGACGATCGAAGAAAGCGCGTCCACCGCTTCGCCATTTAGAAGGATATCCATCTTCGCGAGGTCGCTTTTGCGATACGACGCGAATTCATAGTCCAACGAGGCATAGCCTTTGGTGCAGGACTTTAAGCGGTCAAAGAAGGAATAGATGATCTCCGACAAAGGAAGATCGTATTTGACGATCTGACGGGTGTCATCGAAGTATTGGAGGTCGGTATAGATGCCGCGCTTCTCCTGGCAAAGCTCCATGATCGGCCCGACGAATTCGGAGGGCGTCATGATCGAGGCGGAGACATAGGGCTCGCGGATCTCTTTGATCTTGGTGGGCTCTGGCATCTTCGATGGGTTGTCTAATTTGATGACCGAGTGGTCGGTCATCTCGATCTCATAGATGACGCTGGGGGCGGTGAGGATCAAATCCAGGTTGTATTCGCGTTCCAGCCTCTCTTGGACGACGTCCATATGAAGGAGGCCTAAGAAGCCACAGCGGAACCCAAAGCCCAAGGCTTGGGAGGTTTCGGGCTGATAGACGAGCGAAGCGTCATTTAAGGAAAGCTTCTCTAAGGCCTCTTTGAGGTCTTCGTATTTCTTGGAGTCGGAGGGATATAGACCGCAGTAAACCATCGGGTTGATTCTGCGGTAACCGGGCAATGGCTCTTTCGCGGGGGTTTCGCTTAAGGTGATGGTTTCGCCAGGGAAGACGTCTTTGATGTCTTTGATGGTCGCGGTGAGATAGCCGACTTCGCCACACTCTAAGGAACCGGTCTTTACTTCGTTCGGGGTGCGGATGCCAACCTCGGTCACTTCGTAGACTTTTTTCGAGTGCATCAAAAGGATCTTGTCCCCCACTTTCACCGAGCCATTCTTGACGCGGATTAAGACGACGACTCCACGATAGGAATCGTAATAGCTATCAAAGATCAAAGCCTGCAAGGGGGCTTTGGGATCGCCTTCGGGAGCGGGGATATCCTTCGCGATGGCTTCTAAGACATCAGGGACGCCTAAGCCCGTTTTGGCGGAGACCAAGGATGCATCGCTGCAATCGATGCCAATGCGGTCTTCGATTTCCTTTTTGACGTAGTCAGGACGGGCGGAAGGCAAATCGACTTTGTTGATGACGGGAAGGACCATTAAGTCGTTATCGACGGCGAGATAGACGTTGGCGAGGGTTTGGGCTTGGACGCCTTGGGTGGCATCCACTACCAACAAAGCGCCTTCGCAAGCGGCAAGCGAGCGGCTGACCTCATAAGAGAAGTCAACGTGCCCTGGAGTGTCGATCAAGTTATAGATGTATTCTTGGCCGTCTTTGGCTTTGTAAGAAACCGTAACGGCGTTTAGTTTGATGGTGATGCCTCTTTCTCTTTCCAGATCCATCGAGTCCAGCATCTGCTCCTTCAATTGGCGTTTCTCGACCGTGCCGGTCAATTCCAAAATACGGTCGGCCAAGGTGGACTTGCCATGGTCGATGTGGGCGATGATGGAGAAGTTACGGATGTGTTTCTGATCAAATGGCATACAAGCGAAAAGGATTATAAAAGAAAGAGGAGGGTTGTTGTAGCAAATTACGACTATTTTTCCTTAGGAAAGAAATGTTTCCAATATAAGGCAACCTTAGCCTCTTATGGTCTTTCCTTGATCAACATAATGACACCACATCTCTGCAACTCTTTCTTTTGAAAGATCCGACGGAAGAGTATCTGCGTTTTCAAAGAAGTCAGTTGCGGGTACCGACGTGTTTGAAACCTCCCAAGTCATAACCTTTCCTTGCGTCGTTAGTGAATCCAAAAGACGATTTGGTTGTTCCGTCTTCCCGCAATACAAAGCGTATGCTGTAAAGAGTGAATAAATCGCTTTCCGAACGTCTTTTTTGATGGTCGCCGCTTTCTTTTCATCGTATATGGAATATGCAATCACCAGTTTCTTTTTCGACAAGAAAATGGTCATTTCGAGTTTGTCGAGAATCGGGAAGAAATAATTGTAATCGGGCGGATTAAGCGAATGGCCAAATACCACAACTTGATCGAAATCCTCTTCTTGCAAAGCTGACTTCTTCCCCATGGCCCATTCGATGCGTCTGTTGGTTTTTGTAAATATGTATCTTGGATCCGATGGACCGAAAACAGAATCGATGCCGAAGATTGGATTCGTGCAATCCCCATTAACGAATCTGCATTTCTCATAAAACCGGGATTCTGGGGTAAAGCCATAATTGAAACAATCGATGCTCGCAATCTCGTCGGGCTCGCAAAACTGTTTCAAGAGGTTCCTCGCATTGGATACATAAGCCTTGTTGTATTGATAAAGAAACTGATTCCAAGAGACATGTTGTCTGGTAATAAAACTCCCAAAACGACCCTCGAATTCGCGAAGTTGTTCGAGGAGGAATTCATAAAACGCATCCTTGGTTTTGGGAATGCCTTGATATTTAGCCACGAAGAATTGGCCAAGGAGAATCGAACCTGGTTTAGATTCATCGGCTTTCTCTCTTTTGATGTATTCCCACACATTTTCCCAATGCGGTTTATAGTCAGCAACCACATCCGAGTCCCTTTTGTAAAGGGAGTCAAGAATTTCCGCCTCGACATCGCACCAAAGTGGTCCACGCATTCTGTTAGAGATCATGGCGAAAAAGACATCCCAACAATTGATGAGATTCTTTCCTTGAATCGGTTGCATAAGGGCCCACGGATCATTTTTTAAATGCTTGTTTTGAACCAAGAAAGACGCGGAAACATCGACCCATTGGAGTAATGCCGCATATTTCGCCCGATAAAAAGAAAAGAAATCCTTATAAGTTGTCTTAAGACCGCAGAAAAGATCGAAGCCGTTCCCCAGAACGATTTTGGTCTTGTGACTATTCTGTGTCGCTAAGTCTTGTTCCATATCATTTCCTCCCTCAATTATGACGATGAGCTTCCCAGTGTTCAGCGGCCATCCCAAGCTGCGACAATCTCAAGATACACCCGGGCTGCAGACTCAATGGAATTGATTAAGTCCCCTTCTGTTTTCGATGATAAACAGGAGCCCTTCACCGCAGTTGTCCCGGCCTGTTGCGTTCTCTTTCCGCCCCAGTTCGCCTTGAAGAGCCGATTGCCCTTTTCACTAATCATTTGACGAAGAATACGGAGGGATTCCTCGTTGATATCTTTTTCGTACTTCAAGATTCTGGCGACAAAATGGCCATCAAGAATGTCTCTGCTTCTTACTTCGAGGTATGGTGTATGACCGTCACAGCGACCCTTTGGATAAACGTTAAGAAAGACGTAGCCATATCGTGCTGTTCGGACATCGAATTCTGCATCCTCGACATCTTTGCTTAGCTGCGGCAAAAGAACCTTTTTCATATACGAATCCCACGCAACAAGGTCGTTATTCGCGGGCATCGTAACTGCGTTTGCAGATTCCCCGATCTTGACGATATGGTCGGCATAAGCCGATACGATCACATTTGGATGTGAAGTGTATTCCTTCCAGAAATCGACGATCTCTTGTAGTTGGAACATCCGCCAATTCGCATCATTGACCCTGGAGATTTCGTCTGCATCCGATGGTGAGGTTTTATAAAAAACCTTAATGACTCGACTATTATCGGGATCCCATCGTTTCAAGACCTTGTTATAGGTCTCCAGTTGTTTGTGTTCCCGGCTCGTCGTTTTATCTTCGATAACTAAGACATAACGCGAAATCTTGTCGCTCCCCGCATAGAAAAAATCGCAGCCGACGTCCATATGATTCACTTGAGCCCAAGTCTTCAAAAACCGGAATCCCGAATCATTGCTACAATCAACTTTTTTGTCAGTCAAAAATAAAACGAAATTCCGGACGAGTTCTTTTAAATCTTTGTCCTCGTAGTTTTCCAAAAGCCAACGGATGAAGCCGTCTTGCGTAAGCTCTTTTGGTGCATAGTCAAATAAGTTTTTCATATTGTGATAGCCTCATCTACATAGCCTATTTAAATGTATTTTATGACTATCAGAAAACGATTGCCCGCTTCTTCTGGTTCTTATTCACCTTTATAGAATGAGGCAAGCTCTTCCTTCAAATCTTCCGGCGACACCACAACTTCATACGTCGACCATCTTCTTTGGAAAAGAGAACGGTATTCCTCTCTGAGATAACGGTCATCAATGAGTAAGGCAGCGCCGCGATCTTCCTCACTACGGATGAGTCTCCCTACCGCCTGCATGACTTTGTTCATGCCAGGATCCATATAGGCATACTCAAAGCCTTTGTGTTCCTTCTTGTCGTAATACTCACGGATTAGGTCCACCGATGGGGAAACCATCGGTAAACCGATGCCGACGATTGAAACGCCGATAAGGCGATCACTCACTAAGTCGATGCCTTCGCTGAAGGCGCCACCCAAAACAAGAAGGCCGATCGTCGTCTTCTCGGGGGATGGCTGGAAATGCTCTAAGAACTCTTCTCTTGCCTCTTCGTCCATCTCTCGTTCTTGGATAAAGACATCGGCTTCGCCAAAGTCTAAGAAAGGAAGGATCTTGTCGAGATAGTCGTAAGACGGGAAATACAGGAAGTAATTGCCTTGCTTGGCAGAAACAAAGGTTTGGAGATAGCTTGCTACTTCTTGATAGGTGGATTCTCGATCTTTATAACGGACCGAGACTTTGGGGGCGAGCAAAAGCTTGAAGTTCTCCGGCGGGAAAGGAGAGGGCAATAACAAGAAAGGTTTGTCATTCGCCCCTAAGATGGCGGTTTGGTAATAGTCGATCGGCGATAAGGTCGCGGAGAAAATGACCGCTCCTTTGACTTTGGCAAACGAGTCGCTTAGGAAAGGCGAAGGGTCCAAGCAATCCAAAGAGACGACGATGTCTTTGCCACTTTTCTCGCAATAGCAACGGTAATTCGCCCCATAGAACTCATCATGGATCCTTAGGTATTTGTTGGCCTCCAAATAGAAGTCTTTGAAGGCTTCTCCTAAAGGCGCCACTTCTTCTTTGCCCTGTCGGTCGTTGTTCGCGTTCTTTAGGCTCTGGATCGCTTTGTATAAGGAGGTCGGCGGATGATCATAAGGCGTTAAGCCCTCGGGGAAGACATCCGCCTCTTCTAAGGCTTTCTTGATCTTGGTCAAAGCTCTCTTGATACCATCAATGCCTTTTAGTTTCTTTAGGCTCTTTTTGGCGATGTTTAAAGACGATAAAGAGACGGAGGCGCTATACATGCTTCTGCCACGGTCGATGAGGTTATGGGCCTCATCCACCAAACAGAAGTATTTCTTCGAGTCGACCGTCTCATCGAAATAGCGCTCCAGATGGACCATCGGGTCAAAGAAATAGTTGTAGTCGCATAAGACGAAGTCGGCATAAAGAGACAAATCAAGCTGTAACTCAAAAGGACAAAGGGTTCTTGCTATGGCAAGGCTCTTCACATAATCCGGCGAGAAACGGTGATAGGAAGACATCGCTTCGTTGATCGCTTCTCTTAATTTGCCATAGTAATTGACCGTATAGGGACATTCCGATGGGTTGCAGGCACAGCCTGGCTTAAGGCAGATCTTGTCTTTGGCGATTAACATCGAGTCTCTCGCCACCAAGCCTTTTTCATAAAGGCGGCTTAACGCGTCATAGGCAGAGAGCCTTCCGGTCCCCTTCGCGGTCAGATAAAAGACTTTGTCGATGTTTCCGACTTCTAGGCTTTTGATGGTCGGGAAAAGGGTCGACATCGTCTTGCCGATCCCGGTTGGCGCTTCGCTAAATAGAAGCCCGCCTTTTGAAGCCACCGCATAAGCGTATTTGGAGAGTTCTCTTTGCCCAGGCCGGAAATGGTCAAAGGGGAAATCGAGTTTCTGAAGCGAAAGGTTGCGGAGCTCAATCTCCTTTAAGCGGACTTGGTATTCCTTGAGATAGTCATCGAAATAGCCATAGACCTTCTTTTCTAGGTCCTCTTTGTTGTAAAGATAATTGAGGACCATCTTATCGTCTTTTTTCTGGGCGATGTAGGTCAAACGAACCCCGATTCGTTCGAGGTTCTTCTCATGCATGTACATTAATGCATAGCATTCCGCCTGCCCTAGATGCCATGGGCCTTGTTGCTCATGGAACAAAGATAGAGGCAAGACGGTCGATTTGATCTCATCGATGATGGGATACTCCCCACCCGTGATGATGCCATCGGCCCGGCCATTTAAGGCAAGCGTCCCGAGTTCCCTCTCAAAGGTCTCGGCAAGGTAATATTCGGAAAGATAATCCTTGCCCTGCTTCTTTTGGAAAGCGGCGTGGATCTTGGAGCCAAGATTCATCGTCTCTTGGTTGTAGACCCGGTCATCGATGTCGCCAGCACGAAGAAGAGAGTCCACCACTTGGTGGACCGATAAAGAGAGATAGGGTTTCTCGCCCTTTTTGCTCACGAAAGAAATGCCCCCAAAAGGTTCCTTTGGCCGTTTAAGAAACTACGAGCGTCCATCCGTTTCTTCCCTTGGAGCTGGAGGTCTAAGATCTCAACCTGGCCATCTTGGAGTTGGATGAGGAGACGCTTACTTGCCTCGACGATCTCGCCGAGCTTGCCATTCACATTGTTATTGGCGACCTTGGCTTTGTAGATCTTGAGCTTTTCGTTATTTAGCAAGAGATAGCCGCCTGGCTCTTCGCTTAAGCCATGGGCGTATCGCACAAAAGAATGGGCCGAGACTTCCAAAGGAAGATGCTCATGCTCGGGTTTGATTTTGTCTGCAAAGGTGACTTGAGATTCGTCTTGGGGAACCCCAGGGAGTTTGCCTTCTAAATAGCGCGTTAAATCACGGAGGATGAGCTTTTCTGCCGCAAGAGAGATCTTATGGCTCAGCGAGGTATAGGTATCGTCTTCTAAGATGTCCACTTCTTCTTTGTCGTACATCCTGCCGGCATCCATCGCGGAGACCATTTCCATTAAGGTGACACCCGTCTTGGTATCGCCATTCATGATAGCCCTTTGGATTGGCGCAGCACCCCTAAGCTTTGGTAACAAGGAACCATGAAGATTGATACAACCGTATTTTGGGCAATTGAGGACTTCATCGGGGACGATTTGCCCATAGGCAAAGGTGACGATGACATCGGGCTTTAAGTCGGCAAGGAATTCATGCTCCAAACGGATGCGGTGCGGCTGAAAGATGGGCACCCCGAATTCAAGGGCGACCTTCTTGCAAGGCGTTGGCTCTAGAACGCGTTTTCTACCGACTTCTTTGTCTTCGTTGGTGATTAAGCCAACGACGTTATAGCCATGCTCTAAGAGGGAGCGGAGAACGTGCGCGCTGATCTCGGGCGTCCCCATATAAACGATTCTTGCTTCCATGCCGTCCTCCTTGCTCTTTTCTTCGCTTTCTTTAGAATTATATCCGCAACGAGGCGCACATAAAGCGAAAGCTGAACAAGGCGCGCCTTACGCAAGCATCGTTCCCCGTGCGCGCCTTAAGCGAAAATAAAGCGTGCTTCTGGAGCGAGATTAAGGTATAAAGATTTCATGGCGAATGCCAAAAAGAAGCAGGAAGGCTATTACGCCTCCATCAAACGCAGAGACCCCGCCGCCCGGAACTCCTGGGCGATTTTTTGGTTATACCCGTCTGTGCGCGCACTAAGGTGGTATAAGCTCTCCCACTTCTTCTGGAAGATCCACTTCAAGTTTTTAGCGGAGATGATCATGCATCATGCCTCTAGAACCACGGGGATCGAGATCCACCCCGCCGCCAAAATCGGCCGAAACCTCTTCATCGACCATGGCCAAGGCGTCATCATCGGCGAGACGGCCGAAATCGGCGATGACGTCACCATCTACCATGGGGTGACCCTTGGGGGGCATACTTATAACAAGGTCAAACGCCATCCGACCATCGGAAACCACGTCGTGATCGGGACGGGGGCGAAGATCTTGGGGCCGATCACCATCGGCGATTATGCAAAGGTCGCGCCCAATGTGGTGATCCGCCATGACGTCCCCGCCTGCCACACCGCCTTTGGCGATAAGAACTTTAGGCCCAATTGCCATAACTACGACAAAGAAGAAAACCCTGATTCTAAGGAGAAATAACAATGAACGAAAAAACCAAACGCTTCCTGCTCACCAACCAAGAGCTCCTCAAGACCTCGCAGACGATCCGCGACATCTACAACCTCACGATGGAACGCAACCCGAAGATGACCGCGATGATCTATTTCGACGAGGCCGGCAAGCTCAAGAAGATCAGCTACGCCACCTTCAAGAGCATGGTCTTCACCACCTCTTCGAAGCTCGCGGCCGCCCTTTCTGGCGTGCCAGCCGGCACCGTCGTGGCCTTGAAGCTTAAGAACAGCCAATATTGGCCGGTCTTCTTCTACGCCATCTTGATGTGCGGCCATACGCCCTTACTCATCAACGCCGGCTTGGCGCTTGATAACACCAATAACCTTATAAAGCAGGCCAAGGCCCAGGCCATCGTCACCAATGACGAAGCGGAGTTCATCGTTCCTTCCTTTAGGGTCAACGACATCATGAACCGCCCGACCAACTATAGCTTTGTCCCCGATTGGGCCGATCACGTGATCTTCTGCTCCTCGGGCACCACGGGCGATGCGAAGATGGCGGTGTATTCTGGCAAGAACCTCTGCGCCCAGATCTTGGCCTCCACCGATATGGCGGACACCACCGAGGACATCATGTACCCGGGCAAGATCCGCAACTTCGCGATGATCCCCTTCCACCATATCTTCGGCTTCGTCGCCGTCTTCCTTTGGTACACCTTCTATGGCAAGACCTTGGTCTTCCCTTCCTCCCAGTCCACCAAAGACCTCTTATACGCGGTCAAAAAGGGCAAAGTCACCCATCTCTATAGCGTCCCGCTTTTCTGGGATTCGATCGCCCAGACCGTCACGAGGACCGCGGCGATGCTCGGCCCCAAAAAGAGCGACATCTTGGAGAAGATGATCGCCTATAACACCCACAAGATCTCCAAAGACGAAGCCGGCAAAGGCGCTTCGGGACTTGTCCGCTCCATCTTCCAAAAGAAGATGCTTGGCAAGCACATCCGCTTCTGCATCTCCGGCGGCGGCTATCTTTCGCCGAAGACCGCTTCTTTGATCAATGGTTTGGGCTATCCGCTTTATAACGGCTATGGCATGACCGAGATCGGCGTCACCTCCGTTGAGCTTTCGCCGGTTGTGGAACAGCGTTTAAAAGGCTCGATCGGCAAGCCATTACACGGCGTCGAATACAAGATCGTGCCCTTAGACGGCAAAGAAGGCGAAGCGCTTACTGGCGAGCTTCTCGTCCGTTCGAAGATCACCCATACCCGCGAATATTTGGGTGGGGCGTTACGCCGCTGCAACTACGAAGATGGCTTCTTCCATACCGAGGACATCGCCGAAGTCGATGAGCTTGGCAACTACTACATCAAATCCCGCATCAAGGATACGATCATCCTTGCCAACGGCGAGAACGTCTACCCCGATGAGATCGAGGTCTACTTCAAAGACGTCTCCCACGTCAACAACTGCGTCGTCCTTGGCTGCAAGCCAAAAGGCGAGAAGGAAGAGCTCATCGCCCTCGTCGTCGAAGTCGACAACACGATGAAGGCCGAGGACATCGCCCAGCTCAAGAAAGACATCAAGTCGATCAACGAGACCCTCCCGAACGAAAAGAAGGTCAAGAAGATCTACATCGACCGTAGGCCTCTCCCGATGTCCAACAACATGAAGGTCAAGCGCGTCTCGGTCAAGAAAGGCTTAGAAGAGGGCAGCGACGACTACCTCGACTTCGAAGGCAAGAAGAAGAAAGTCTCCTTCGAAGGCTATGACGCCGAAAAGGTCGCGACGATGCAGGCGAAGATCACCAAGATCTTCTCCGAGGTCTTATTGCTCCCCGAATTCAAGATCGACGGCGACGCCGATTGGGGCGCCGACCTCTCGGGCGACTCCATGAGCTACATCGAGATGATCCAGGAAATCGAGACCCAGCTCGGCGTCAAGATCCCGGACACCCTCTTCGGTGTTCTCATGACCGTCAACGACTTCACCAAGCAGATCCTTGATATGCAAGGCGAAGGCAAGAAGGCGGAATAGGCAAAACATTCTCCTAAGAAGCGAGGCGGAAACGTCTCGCTTTTTCATTTCCTTTCCCTCATCTTTATTGTTTTCAACTTACACAGGCGGTAAGATGAAACGGAAATAATGGGGGTCATTGATTCTTATGCTGGATATAAAACGTTACCATCCTGGCGTCCATCTCAAAGACGCGTTAGAGACCCTCGGGATGAGGGCGGCTGAGTTTTCCTTGCGCACGGGGATCAGCGAACGCAGCTTGTCCGCTTTGCTAAATGGCAAAAACGACGTCACCTTCGAAATCGCCCAAAAACTCTCTTCTTTCTTTGGCGATACCGTCAATTTCTGGATGAACCTTCAACACGATTACGACGCCTACCTCTCTCGCGAGAAAAATCACCGCCAAGATGAGATGGATCAGCGGCTCATCCAGGAATATGACATCCGCGACTACCTCATTTCTTTGGGCGTCGTAAACGAAAGCGATCCCCAAGAGGTCATTTTGCAAAAGGCGAGGAAGTTCGCAGGCGTCAGCGCGCTCACCCTTTTGAACCGCAAAGACGGTTTTGTCTCGTTCAAAGAAGAAAAAAGCGGCGGTTCTTCCTCTCACCCATTCGCCCAGAATTACTGGGTTGCTTCCGCCTTAACCGAGGCAAGGAAAAAGAGGCATCGCCCTTTTGACAAAAAGAGGCTGGCGGTCGGACTCGCCTCCCTCCCTCATTGGAGCTTGGAATTCCCTTCTTCTTTCGTTCCGAAACTCCATTCCCTCTTCCAAGAGGCAGGCGTTTCTTTCGTCTTCCTCCCCTATCTAAACAAGTCGAACCTTTATGGAGCGACGAGGTGGTATGGCCAAAACGAGGTGATGCTCGCGATCTCCAACAAAAACAACCGGGCGGATTTGTTCTGGTTCACCCTCGCCCACGAAATCGCCCATGTCTTGATGGAACACAAAAGAAGCTTCCTTTATAGCGGGGATGGCTTAGAGGATTTGGAGGCCGACAAAATGGCCGAAGCGCTTCTCGTCCCTCAAAAGGATTAC
>CAMGZU010000015.1 GCA_946183085.1 uncultured Erysipelotrichaceae bacterium
CTTCGCT
Source organism: uncultured Erysipelotrichaceae bacterium (assembly GCA_946183085.1). Lineage (GTDB taxonomy): Bacteria > Bacillota_I > Bacilli_A > RFN20 > CAG-826 > Alloenteromonas. The sequence continues at coordinate 8 of CAMGZU010000015.1, forward strand.
CCATTCTTATTACGAATTCGCCGAAAACCCGCTTATTTTCCAAGATTTGAAGCCCCTTTATTATTGGGCGGCTGGTCTCTTCGCTGCCATCGGCCACTGCTGGCCCGTCTACATCAAATTCAAAGGTGGCAAAGCGGCGGCATGCCTTATGGGCATGACCACGATGGTTTCCTGGGGCGGCTTCATCGCCGGCCTCTTCTATCTCGTGGCCTTGAAGCTTAAGAAAATGGTCTCCCTCTCCTCGATCCTTTCAGGCTTTGCCCAGTCTCTTTTCGCCTGGATCATGTTCGCCCTCGTCATCGGGCTTAACCTCAACCCCTCGTTCTTCGCTTGGACATTTGGCTTAGGGAGCCAAGGCATCGCGATCTCCTTCTGGTATGCAATCTCTGTCACGATCGTCTCGGTATTGCTTGTTGCCCGCCACCACGCGAACATCGCCAGAATGAAGGAAGGCAAGGAAAGCAAGATTACTTGGATGAAGTAATTAATTAGTAGATTTCCAAGAATTCCTATACGAAGTATAGCCTGAGCAATCAGGCTTTTCTTTTGTTTTGGTTTTCACCCCTACTTTTGCAAACAAAAAAGCCCGCTTTTCAGCAGGCCCTTTTGGAGTTTTGGATTACTTGCCGTTGTTCTTGTTGGCGGCGTTCATGACGGCGCGGATTTGCGCTTCGGAGGGCTTGCGGCCCATCTGCATGAACATGGCGCGGATCATCTTCTCGTTGATCGGCGGGTTTTTCTTGAGCTCGCGGGCGAAGAACCAGCGAGCGGCGAAGAAGCCACCGACGAGGCCGAGGATCAAGGCACCGATCACGATGCCGAACCAGCCGCCATCCCAACCAAAGAGGAAGGTCATGGATTAGGCCCTCCCGTCGTATTTGCCAGTCGAGGTGTCGACGGAGATCTTTTCGCCTTGGTTGATGAAGAGCGGGACGCGGATGTGAAGGCCGGTTTCGAGGACCGCTTCTTTGGAACCACCGTTGGAAACGGTGTCGCCGCGGACGCCCGGTTCGCATTCGACGATCTCAAGCGTGACTTTCGCCGGAAGCTGGATGCCGAGGATTTCATCCTCATAGGAGAGGATGGTGACGTCGCCATTGGCGGCCAAGAACGGGATTTCGTTCTCCAAGCGGGCTTTCGGAAGCTCGATCTGCTCGTAGGTGGACGGATCCATGAAGACGAGGGTCTCGCCGCCATCGTAAAGATACTGCATCGCTTTCTTCTCGATTCTCGCTTCTTCCACGAGGTAGCCCGAGTTGCGGGCGATTTCGGTGATCGCGCCGGTCCTTAAGTTCTGAACCTTGATTTTGGCGACCATTTTGCGCATGGCCGTCTTGTTGAGCAAAATGTCGATGACACGGTAGAGATTGCCTTCATCGACGAAGTAGTTTCCAGGACGTACTTCAGTGACATTGATCATAGTAAAAACTCCTTTTGCATAAAATGCCGTTGGTATTATATACCAAGCGTTTTTCTCTTGACGAGCAAATTAAGAGCGAAAGAAAGGATTGTTCGCCACTTCGTGGCCAATCGTGGTCATTTCGCCATGCCCGGGATAGACGTCGGTGTCTTCCGGCAAGGCGGCGAGTTTGGCGAGCGAAGAGGCGATCAAAGCCTCGTCTCCACCGGGGAGATCGGTTCTGCCGATCGAGTCCTTGAAAAGGGTGTCGCCCGCGAAAAGGGCGTGGTTGAATTCGTCGTAATAGCAAACGCTCCCCTTGGTATGGAATGGCGTCGCGATCGCTTTTAATAGGAACGGCCCCACCGCGATCTCATCCTCGTCTTCGACGGGATAAAAGCCAAGGTGCAAGCTCGTGCCCTCGATTTCAAATAAGCGCGAGACATTCAAAACCGGATTCTCCAGGCATTCTTCGTCGTCTTTCGGGAAAAAGATCGGCGGCGTCGGGAGAAGGCTCCAATTCTTGAGCCCGGCGAAATGGTCGTAATGGCCATGGGTGATCAAGATGCCAAGGAGATGGCATCCGCTTTCGGTGATCCTTTTCTCGAGGCAATGATCCTCGTTGTAGCCTGGGTCAATCAAAAGCGCCGAATTCCCGTCTTTGAGCAAATAGGAATTCGCATATCCGCCATGAAGGGCAATCACTTCGATATCCATAAGGATATTTTAGTTCTCATCGCGCTTTTTTGGCAAAGAAAAAAGAGGCAATCGCCTCTCGTTTTCTTGTTTCTCTCCTGAGGAAGGATTACTTCTTTTCCTTGTGGAGAGTCTTCTTCCCACAGTGCCTGCAGAACTTAAGGATTTCCATTTTGTTCGGATGGTTCCTTTTGTTGCGGGTGGTGATGTAGTTTTCGTTCCCGCATTCGGTGCACTTCAGGATGACTTGATCGCGTTTGCTGGCCATTTTTGTAACACTTCCTTCTTTTCGCGGTGAGTAGTCTATCATAGCAACCCCGCAAAATCTACAAGTTTGGACGCGGATGATTTAGAATGACCTTGCTATGCAAGAAAGAGAAAAAACCAAAGCCGTCCAAATCGGCTCTTTGACCCTAGGGGGCAATTCGCGCATCCTCATCCAGTCGATGTGCTCCATCAAAACGAGCAACGTCGAGGAAGTCTCCGCCCAAATCAACCGCTGCGCGGAGATGGGCGCGGACATCATGCGCCTTTCCTGTCTTGATATGGAGGATGCCAAAGCCTTCAAGGAAATCAAGAAAAGGACCACCATTCCCCTCGTCGCCGACATCCATTTTGAATACAAATACGCCCTTGAGGCCTTAGAAGGCGGCGTCGACGCCGTCCGCATCAATCCGGGCAACATCGGCGACATCGAGAAGATCAAAGCGGTCGTCGAAGCCTGCAAGAAGCACCATGCCCCGATCCGCGTTGGCGTGAACTCCGGCTCCTTGGACAAAACGATCTATTCGGGCAAAGACATCATCGCCGCCCAATACTTGGTCGAATCGGCCGAAAAGCACGTCAAGATCTTGGAAAGCCTCGATTTCCATGACATCGTGATCTCCTTGAAAGGGAGCTCGGTCCAAGAGACCGTCGAAGCTTACCGCCTCGCTTCAAAGAAGTTCCCCTATCCCTTGCATTTAGGCATCACGGAAGCCGGGCCAAGCGAAATCGGCTTGATCCGCTCCGCCGCGGGCTTGTCCCCACTTCTTTTAGAAGGAATCGGAAACACGATCCGCATCTCCTTAAGCGATGACCCCGAAGAAGAAATCCTCGCCTGCAAGAGGCTTCTCCACGATTTGGGCCTCTATGAGAACTATCCGACCTTCATCTCCTGCCCAACGTGTGGGAGAACCCAAGTGCCCCTCGTCCCGCTAGCCAAAAAGGTTCTTCACTATCTCGAAGAGCACAACATCAATAAGACGGTCGCCGTTATGGGCTGCATCGTCAATGGGCCTGGCGAAGCAAGGCATGCCGATCTTGGCGTCGCCGGAGGCAAAGGCAGCTGGGTCATCTTCAAAAAAGGCGAAGTCCTCAAAACCGTCGATGACGCCTCCGTCTATGACGAGCTCATCAAAGAAATCAACAAGCTCTAAAGCAAAAGCCCACCGGGGATCCCGATGGGCTTCATTTTTTATTCGTCCGAGCCTTTTCTGGCTTCCTCGGCCATCTTTTTGGCGCGGGATTTGTTGATCGACTTCTGGATGGCTTTGCGGCGGTACTTGTTTTTGACGCGCTCCACCTCCCATTGGACTTTCTTCTTATAGCCGGGCTTCACTTTTTTGGAGCGAGCGTTGGCTTTCGCGATCTTGACGTCCCTTTGCTCCTCTTCCGAGAAGGCTTTCTTCTTCGTGAGCTTCTTTTTGGGCGCAAGGCCAACCGGGTCAATCTCCAAGCGGTCTTCTTTGAGGGTCATAAACTCAAACGGGATGCCCTCCTTCATAAGAAGGAGAGGACGCTTGGTGGAGTCGGCGTTATAGAAGACCCAAGAATCACCCGTCTTGCCAAAGCGGCCGGTTCTACCCGCGCGGTGATGGTAATACTCGAGTTCGCTGGGAAGATCCATCGAGATGACGTCGGTGACGTCTTCTAGATCAATCCCGCGCGAAAGAAGATCGCTCGCGACGATGATTTGGTAACGGTTCTCCTTGATCCGGCGGATCGCCGCCCTTCTTTCTCTTTGAGAAAGGTCGCCCGAGAACATCTCGCAGGCGTAGTGATCGGCCCTTAAGGCTTCAAAGGTCTTTTTGACGTCTTCTTTCTTGGAGCAGAAGACAAGGCAAAGATAAGGATTGCGGATCTTCAAGAAGCGCTTTAACGCTTCATAAGGCCCGCAATGCTTGATGTCGACCAAATGGTGCTTCACTTCCGCCGCCGTGCGGTTGTCACCGCCTTCGAAGGTGAAGTCGCTTTTTATGTAACGGCGGAGGTTCTCTTTGAGGCCTTCGTGGAGGGTCGCGGAGAAAACCATGGTTTGGGGTTCGGAGGTTAGCTTCTGATAAATGGCATCGATGTCTTCGAAGTAGCCGAATTCCATGAGCATATCCGCTTCGTCGAGGACGAGGGATTTCACGCCATGGAGGTCCAACGAATAATCGTTGATCAAGATGTCTTTCAGACGGCCAGGCGTGCCGATGACGATCTGCGGAGCGGAGAAGGATAAACCTGAGGTGTTATCGGTCTTTTCGGCTTCCGAGGTCAAAAGACGGATCTTCAGCTTCTGATAGCTCTTCTGGAATGGTTTGGCGAATTCATAGACCTGACGAGCAAGCTCGCGGCTTGGGGCGATGATGATTGATTGGAGGCGAGGGAGATTCTGGTCGACCTTCTCGATGAGCGGGATCAAATAAGCGTGGGTTTTGCCAGAGCCCGTCGGGCTTTGGACGACCAAAGATTCGCCGCGAAGAGCGCGCGGAATGATGGAGAGTTGAATCGGCGAAGGCTCGACGTAACCCTGCTTCTTCAAGGCCTCAACCATCGTTTTTGATAGATTTAATGCGGAAAAGGTAGCCATAACGGCGTCATTATAAAGGCTTTGCCTTTCCTTTTCACCCCAAAGGCGCGAAAATGGCGGCATGAAAGTGAAGCCCATTCTGCCATTTGGCTATTGCAAAGGCGTCCAGCAAGCCATCCTCCTCGCCAAGAAAGCCAAAGAAGAAAACCCCGACCGCGCTTGCTATCTTTTGGGCATGCTCGTCCATAACGAAGAGACAATCGCCGATCTCGAGGATCATGGACTTATCGTCTTGGACGATAGCAAAGACTCTTTGGAGAGCCTTCTTCTCCGCATTCCCGATGGCCAAGTCGTCATCTTCTCGGCCCATGGCCACGACAAAAAGCTCGACGAGATCGCCCGTCGCAAGAGGTTGACCGTCTATGACTCCACTTGTTCTTTCGTCTCCGACAATCTGAAAGAAGCCTTTGAAGCCTCAAAAAGAGGCTCCGTCATCTATATCGGCGCGAAAGGCCACCTGGAAGCTGAAAGCTTTTTGGCCAATTTCAAAGAAGCCGTTTTCTATGATGTAAAAAGCGATCTTTGGGATCCTTCTTCGGTAAAAGGGAGTTCCCCGACCGTCATTTCGCAGACAACCTTATCTTATTTGGAACTCGAAAAGGCCCACAAAGCCATTCTTTCCTCTTTCCCTGACGCCAAGATTGGTCCAGAACGCTGCTTGGCCACGACGCTCCGCCAGGAAGCGATCGCCACGATCCCCGATTCCATTAAAAGCGTGATCGTCTTGGGTTCCGCCCGCTCCAACAATTCCAAAAAGCTTTACGAGATCGCCAAGGAACATGGCAAAGAAGCTTATCTCTGCTTAGGTCTTGATGATGTGAAGAAACTAAACCTCAATCCGAGCGAAGAAATCGCCCTTGCAACCGGGGCATCCACCTCGCCGAAGACCTATCATGACGTCTTGGGATACCTGGAAAGCCTTTAATGTTATTAGTAGTTTTTAGGTATTTTATTAGTTTTAAAGAAAAATAGTGCCCATCGGCACTATTTCTTGTTTTTGACCCCTACTCATAACGAGCGAGTTGCTTCTTGATTTGGCGGTATAGCTTTAGGTAGGGTTCCCGTTTATCTTTCAGCAATGGACCATCGAGGATCCCGTTCACTTTGTCGAGCTGAATCTCCAGATAATCATGGAAGGTTTGGCCTTTCTTTTTGATGACGAATGGCCCGAAGAGAAGCTCTTCTTGGGTATAAGGTTTGCCAGGTTTCCCCTTCTCCCACTTCATGATGGTATAGAAGGTTTTGACCTCATAAACCATCTCTTCGTCGGTCAGATGGAACCCTAAGGCGGAGACGCGCTTCCTCACGGCTTGGAGGTCGCGGTGTGGGTCCAGAAGGATCGTTTGGATCATCTCGAGCTTCTCCGCGTTCTTCTCAAGCATCTCGCAGGTGAGCAAGCCCCCTACGCCGCAGATGGCCAAGGTATCGACGCCGGAATGAAGAGCATCCAAGCCATCCGAGAGGGAGCAGGCGATTCGCGAAGCGAAGCCAGCCTCCTCGACGTTCCGCTTCATCCTGAGATAGGGCGCCATCTTGTTATCGATCGCCTGCGCGAAAGAAACCCGCTTTCTCTCCATCAAGGCGATGGGGAGATAGGCATGGTCGCTGCCGATATCGGCCAAATAGGCGCCTTCTGGCACCATATTGGCCACGGTTTCGAGTCGTTTGGATAATTTGGTCATGCTCTCGATAAAGAAAGAAGAGACACGGATGCGCTCTTCTTTTTCGTTAACGATCAACGATCGTCGTAGTTGTTGCCGTTATAGCCGGCGTCTTTGTAGTCGCCAAGCCTCTTGGCGCGGGTCGGATGGCGGAGCTTGCGGATCGCTTTGGCTTCGATCTGACGGATGCGCTCGCGGGTGACGCCGAATTCGCGGCCCACTTCTTCCAAGGTGCGCGGGCGGTTGTCTTCTAAGCCATAGCGGAGGACCAAGACGCGCTCCTCGCGGTCGGTGAGGTCCTTCATGATCTCGTAAAGCTCGTCCTTAAGGAGCGATTTTGTCGTGTATTCTTCCGGAGACGGGGTGTCCTTGTCTTCGATGAAGTCGCCAAGGTGGGAATCGTCTTCCTCGCCAATCGGGGTTTCGAGGGAAACCGGCTCAAGGGCGATGCGCTGAATCTCGCGGATGCGCTCTGGCGATAAGGCGCCTTCCATCTTCTCGGAGATTTCCTCGGCGGTCGGGTCGCGGCCAAGTTCCTGGATGAGCTGGCGCTGGACGCGGGTCATCTTGTTGATGGTCTCGACCATATGGACTGGAATGCGGATGGTCCTGGCTTGGTCGGCGATCGCGCGGGTGATGGCCTGACGGATCCACCAAGTCGCGTAGGTCGAGAACTTGAAGCCTTTGGTGTAATCGAATTTTTCGACCGCTTTGATGAGGCCCATGTTGCCTTCCTGGATGAGATCAAGGAAATGCATGCCACGCCCCACATAGTGCTTCGCGATCGAGATGACGAGACGGAGGTTGGCGTTGATGAGCTGGTTCTTCGCTTCATGGCCATCTTCGATGGTGTTGCGGAGTTTCCAAAGCCTCTTGCCTTCTTCGCCATTGGCTTTCATAAACGGGAAGGTGATGGTGTCGGTAAGCCACTGCTCGAATTTCTTATCGCCGCCTTCTTCCTGGTATTTCTCATAAAGAGGCATCATCTCTTTCCTGGCCTCTTCGCCATCGGCGATCCTCTTGGCGAGGTCGGTTTCCTGTTGGGCGTTTAAAAGATCGACTTTGCCGATCTCCTTGAGGTACATCTTGACGGAGTCGTTGACTTTGACTTCGCCAGTCGGGATCTTCGAGATGTCTTCGATCGAGGCGACTTCTTCTTTTTCGGCGTTATATTCGTCGTCGATGTCGTCTTCTTCCTCCTCGGCTTCGAGGTTGGCGGCTTCGATCTCGCTTTCATCGGGTCCGGCTTCGTCGTCTTCGCCTTCAACGTCGACGTTGATCATCTTGATGCCGGCTTCTTTGAAGCTATTCATCAACGAATCGAGGTCATCGTCCGAATAATCGAATTTCTCAAGGTCGCTCATGACGTCTTCGACGTCGATGGTGCCATCCGCCTTGCCCTTTTTGAGCCATTTGGCGCGGAGCATTTCGAGGAAGTCTTTGTTTTCGCCTTCCTCTTCGTCATCGAGGATGTCGTTATCGAGCCCTTCCTCGGCGGTTTTCTTTTTCTTTTCTGGCATAGATGCCTCCTTCTTTATTTCTTTTCGAAGCGCTTGCGCACCTTCTTGGCGTACTCGTTGATGAGCCGGACTTTGTCCTCTTCGTCTTTGCCATCCAACGAGCGGTCGATCGTCCGTTTTTCGTAGATCTTGCCTTTTTCTTCTTTGATGACGGCGGCGCATTGCTGGATCTCTTCTTCGCTATAAGGCGGGAGATTGCTTTCCATGGCAAGCGTCGTGATTTCATTGGAGAGCGAATCGCTTTCTTCGGAGCCGCCGTTGGCGGCGATTTCACTGAGCAGGGATGAGACATCGGCCTGCTTTTGGTATTTCTCCATGTAATCGACGATGTAATTGGCGATCTTTTCGTAGACCTCGTTATAGAAGGTCTCGATGTTGTCTTCGAAGAAGGTGACCGCCTCCTTCTTCTGCAGCATGTAATAGAGGATTTCCCTCTCGGCCCGGAAGAGCCGCCGCATCATGGGGTCTTTGGAAAGAGATAAGGGGGATACGTCCTTCTTCTCACGGAAGGTGACCGTCCCTTCTAGCGTTGTCTCTTGTTTGCTTCCGCGAAGCACCTCGCGGTAGATCGCGTCAACTTCGTAACCCGTTGCTTTCGCGAGCTTCACCACGTAGTTATCGCGGTCAATCCCTGGCTCCACATTCCTTAGGAATGGCAGGAAGTGCGTGATGACCTTCCTCCGCTCTTCGGGGGTATCGAGCTTCTTCGTGTTGATGTAGTAATCGATCTGGAAGTCGTAGGCGTCCACCAGATGGTTCATCGCCTCTTTCAAGGCGTCCACCCCATCTTCTTGGAGGATGTCGTCTGGGTCTCTTAGGTCGCCTGGATTTGAGACGATTCGGAATGGGACGTCGGCTTTTTGAAGGATCGTGAGATTCTTCATCATCGCCTTCTGCCCGGCCTCGTCGCCATCAAGGCAAAGCCTTATCTCGCAGTTTAAGCGCTTTAAGAGCTTCACTTGGTCGACCGTAAGGCTCGTGCCCATTAAGGCAACCGCATTGGGTAATCCCGCTTTGTCCAAGGCCATGACGTCCATGAAGCCTTCTAAGAGGTAACAATAGCCATCGTGCCTCGCCGAGGTCCTCACGTTCGCGTAATTGTAGAGGAGATTGCCCTTATGGAAGAGCGGGCCATCGGGGGAATTGATGTATTTGGCGGTGCCATCTTTCTCCAGCTGCCTCGCCGAGAAGCCCACCACTTGGCCAAAGGGGTCGCGGAGCGGGAAGATCAATCTTCCGGCGTTATGGTCGCTCGTCGCGTCTTGGCTATGGACAAGGGCGATGCCGATGTCTTCGATATTTTTGAGGGAATGCCCTTTGCTTTGAAGGAAGCGGACGGTCGTTTTGCCATCTTCTGGCGCATAGCCGATCCCATATTTCTCGACTTGGGCCGTAAGGTTTCGTTTCTTAAGGTATTCGCGCGCCTTCTCGCCCTCTTGCGTGTCTAGCGCGTAACGGTAATAAGTCTGGAGGTCGTTGATCGTGTTGATGAGCGGCGTGAGCTTTGGGTCGGTTTTGACCACTCTCGCCTGCTTTTGGAGGCGCTCATCGTGGTAGCCGACCAAGTCAGCGACCTTGCGGACCGCCTCTTCGAAGCCGATCTTCTCGTATTTCTGGACGAAGGAGAAGACGTTGCCGCCCGTGCCGCAGACGAAGCATTTGAAGATCTGCTTCTCGACGTTGATCGAGAGGGAGGGATGTTTGTCGTCATGGAAGGGGCATAGGGCCACGTAGGAACGGCCTTTTTTGGTGACGGGGATATAAGAAGAGATGACTTGGACGATGTCGGCGTGTTGTTTCACGGCATCAATCAAATCTTGATCGTACATTCTTACCTCCTTTCACCATATACAAAGTATATGTAACTACTAATTAATTACTTATTTACCACTACCGCTCAATAGAACAACTTCACGGAGAAGTAGTTCACGAGATCATCGATCGGCATGCGGACCTGTTTCATGGAATCGCGTTCGCGGATGGTGACGGATTGGTCTTCGCTGGTGTCAAAGTCGATGGTGACGCAGTATGGGGTTCCGATCTCGTCCTGGCGGCGATAACGCTTGCCGATGGAGCCGGTTTCGTCATAGGTGACGCTGAAGTGCTTGTTGAGGATCGATAAGACCTCCTTCCCCTTCTCGGAGAGTTTCTTGCTAAGCGGCAAGACGGCGATCTTATAAGGAGCCAAGGCCGGGAGAAGGTGCATGACGGTGCGGACATCCCCTCCTTCCAACTCCTGCTCTTCGTAGGAATCGACCATGACCATGAGCATCAAGCGGTCCAAACCCATCGAAGGCTCGATGACGTAAGGGATGTAACGCTCGTTGGTGTCCGGATCGAAATAAGTGAGATCCTGCTTGGAATATTCCTGATGGCGGCTAAGGTCATAATCGGTGCGATCGGCGACGCCCAAGATCTCGCCCCAGCCAAGGGTTGGGAAGTTGTATTCGACGTCGGTGGTCGCCTTCGAATAGAAGGCAAGCTCAGCCGGCTCGTGGTCGCGATAACGGAGGTTCTCGTCTTTGACACCGAGCGAATCGAGGAATTTGCGGCAATACTCTTTCCAATAGGCGAACCATTCAAGGTCGGTATTGGGCTTGCAGAAGAATTCCATCTCAAGCTGTTCGAACTCGCGGGTGCGGAACGTGAAGTTCCCCGGGGTGATTTCGTTGCGGAAGCTCTTGCCGGCGTTGCAGATGCCAAAAGGCAGTTTCTTGCGCATGGTGCGCTGGACGTTAACAAAGTTAACGAAGACGCCTTGGGCGGTCTCCGGACGGAGATAAACGGTCGAAGAGGAATCCTCGGTGACCCCAATGTGAGTCTTGAACATCATGTTGAACTTGCGGATCGGGGTGAATTCCTTTTTGCCGCACACCGGGCAAACAAGCTCATGGGTCTTGATGAATTCGTCCATATCCTCGAAGGACATGGCGTCGACGTCGACGTCAGGATATTGCTCCTTGATGAGGTTATCGGCGCGGTGGCGGGCCTTGCAGGCTTTGCAGTCCACCATCGGGTCATTGAAGGTCGTGACGTGGCCGGTCGCCTCCCAAACGCGCGGGTTCATCAAGATGGCGGCGTCCAAACCGACGTTGGTCGGCGATTCCTGGACGAATTTCTTCCACCACATCGAGCGGATGTTGCGCTTAAGCTCGGCGCCTAAGGGGCCATAATCCCAGGTGTTGGAAAGACCATTGTAGATCTGGGATCCTTGGTAAACGTACCCGGTTTGCTGAAGATGGGTCGTGATCTTGTCAAAGCTGACTTTTTCGGACATTTCTTGTCTCCTAAAGATGAAATAAGGCTTCCTCGGGAGGAAGCGAAATACGGGCGTGATTTTACTAGAGCCCGATATTGCCGTCAACCCACGATAAGGGTATTTGTCAAATTTTTGCTAAAATGGTGAGCGACTTGAGATTCGCGCCCGTCAATTGGTTCAAATATTCGCCTAGATCTAAGAGGATTTCCTTGCATTCGTCTTTCTCAAAGGCGATGTGATCGAAGGATTCCAAGGGCGCGCGGAAGAGATAGCGTAGGATCTTGAGTTTCCTGGGCGAGACGATCTTCGCCTCGACTTCGTGGACGTGGTCTTTGCAGACGAAGCCCCCTTCTTCGTAAGAGATCCCGACGATGCCTTCTTTCTTCTGGCATAAGACGCATTCGTCGACGTCTAAGCCGATGCCCCCATGGATCAAGAGCTTGGCGAAATAAAGGCAGCATAGGGTCAATGGGTCGAACGAATCCATCAGTTCCAACGCTTTTAATAGATAGGGATAATCGAGCGCCCCTTCGTCTTGCTGGATGAGCTTCGCGGAGACTTCCTGCAAGAAGGAAAGCGCGCTTAACTTGGTCAAATCGCTCTCCAAGGGCATGTAGTTTTTGAGCAATTTGCTTTCGCTTAAGGTATAGGCCCCGCCCTTCCCCTGGCTTAAGGAAAAGAGCGACCGGCATAAGGCTTGGCAAGCGGGCCCATTTTTGGAGGTGAGCTTATTCACGCCTCTTGCGTAGAAGGAAAAAAGACCTTCCTCGCTTAACGCCGTGACCATCGCGTCGCTTTCTTTGGTTTTGACGACGCGGAGGACGATTCCTTCTTTATTGACTTCGCCTTTAATCGTTGCCATAGCCGAATTCAAGGAGCTTTTTGGGGTCATTGCGCCAGTTCGGCACGGCTTCGACGCGGATGGTGAGATGGGTGATGTGCTCGTGCCACATCCTCTCAAGCTCGTGGCGGGCCGCCATCGAGATCTTCTTGATCATCTGGCCGCCTTTGCCGATGACGATCGCCTTGTGGTTTTCTTTCTCCACCGCGATGGTCGCCTCGATCTTGTAGGCGCCCCTTTCCTTCTCTAAGGTATCGATTTTAACCGCCGATTGATGCGGGATTTCCTCTTTGAGGAAATGGAGGAGCTCTTGGCGGATCACTTCCTTCGCCTGATAGGCATGGTCTTTGTCGGTGATCATGTCATCGGGATAAAACGGCTCCCCTTCGTGGAGGCAAGGGATGACGGCCTGTTTGATTTCCTTGATGCCGAAGTTCTCGATGAGCGAGGCTTCGATGATCGGATAATCGGAGAACGCCTTATGGAGCGTTTCCTTGACTTCCGCGGCCCGATCGGCGCGGATCAAATCCACTTTGTTGAGGATCAAAAACAAGGGGCAGGTTGGTTTGATGGATGCGATGATGTCGATGTCGCGTTCAAAGGAGTCTTCGCTCGCGTCGATGAGGTATAAGACGGCCTCAACGTCTTTGGAAGAGGAGAAGGCCGCGCTCCGCATGTGCTTGTCCAATGCCTCTTGGCCCATGTAGATCCCCGGGGTATCCACGAAGACCATCTGATAGTCTTTTTCGTTTAAGATGCCCTGGATGTCGTCGCGCGTGGTTTGGGCGCGTGGCGAAACGATCGATACTTTCTTGGAAAGTAAGGCGTTAAGAAGCGTGGATTTGCCGACGTTAGGCCGGCCAAGTATGGCGATGAATCCTGTTTTCATAAACTTAAAGATCGTCTCCGGAGAAAGCGAAGGGAAGAAGCTCCTCGACGTTCGTCTCCTGGATGTTGCCTTCCAAATTGGCGAGATAGATGGGCTTTTGGGATGGGAAGAGCTCCGAGAGGACCTGGCGACATGCGCCACATGGGGAAACCGGTGCGTCGGTATCGGCCACCACCGCCAAGGCTTCAAAGTCTTCGCTGCTTTTGCCATGCATCAATGCGTTATAAAGCGCGTTTCGTTCCGCGCACATGCATAAGCCATAGGAGCTATTCTCGACGTTGGCCCCGCAGAATACGGTGCCATCGTTACAAAGCACCGCCGCCCCAACCGCGAAATGGGAATATGGGGAATAAGAGAGGTCTCTGGCCTCGGTGGCGATGCTGACTAATTGCCTTTTGTCCATGTTTCTTCCTCCTGGGCGAGGATCTTTTCCTGAAGCGGGAACATGATCTCCTCGTCCTCTTTCTTCATATGGTCGTAGCCAAGTAGATGCAATAACCCATGCGTGAAGAGGAAACGGAGTTCCCTAAGGTCCGAATTGCCGATCTCTTTGGCTTGGCGAAGGGCCTGAGGAAGGCAGACGAAGATCTCGCCGAGCATCCTTGGCACATCGGGGTCATTGATCTGATCCATCGGGTCATCGTCGTCATTGAAGGCGAAGCTGATGACGTCGGTCACGCGGTCGATCTTGCGGTAATCGCGGTTGATCTGCTGGATCGTTTGATCGTCGACCAAAGAGCAATCCACCTCGTAGTTGACGTTCACGTCAAGAAGCGAGAAGGCCGTCTCCATGATATGGAGGTAACGTTCTTCCAAAGAAGAGTAAGAAGGATCCACCTGATTATCGAAGTAAAGTTCCATATGTGGATATACTCTACCACAATTCGCCCTACTTCTTGCTATAGAAATGGCCAAGGAAATAGGCTTCCTCCCTTTTAAGGGAGTCTTTCTCGCGCAGCGTCTTGATCCATTTGGCGTATTCATCCCCGAGCAGCCATAACGCCATCAGCCAGAGAAAGAAGGCGTTTAGGGAGATGGGCCCGGACAAAAAGGTGACGCCCAAAGCGAGGAGGAGCTCCACAAGGAAGAAGAAATAGCCGCGGTATACCGTCAAATCGGCCAAGCGATACGTCAGGCGAATCATCCTTTTGGAGGAAGTCGCATCCCCTCTTCCATAGGAATAGCCGCCCAAAAAGGCCTCTTCCTCCTTCTCCAGCTCCTCCCCACGCTTCTTAAACCAAGGGCCCATAACCACCTCGGCAAGCGTCAAGAGAACGAAGAGGGACAGGGTGGCTACGCCCATCCACTCCTCGTTCAGCCAGAAAAGAATACCCAAAGCCACGATCATCAACGCGCCCGAACATAAGGAGGGTACCCGCGTGAAGATGGCGGCCTTGAATCGAAGGTAATGGAAGTAGGCTTCGCGCCTTTCTTCCAAAGGAAGCGAACGCACGCTCCCTAAATACAGGCCATCGAAGGCCCGTAACGAACGCGAGAGATAGACTCTCTCCAACACCGTGAAGCAGCAGAAAAAGACGAAGGCGATCAAGGCAAATAGATAGCTCCCTTGGTCATCGACGAAATAGAAGGCGACGAACATCGCCATTAAAGCGATGACTCTTAATAAAGTGATTAAGAAGGAACGCTTTTTATTCAAATAGGAAGGAAGCTCGATGTTCTCTTCGTTTTGGGCGACGCTTTCGACTTCAAGATAGATGCCTTGGAAGATCGAGACAAATGCGTCGTGCTTAAGCTTTCTTTTGCCTCTCGCGGGATCCAAAATCCAATAGGAGTTGCCCTTCGATCTCAAATAGACGAGATGGGATAAGCCATCCTCTTCGATAAGAGCGAGAACCGGTTTCTTCTTTGGCAGGGTGAAACGCGATTTCTCGCTCACTTTATAACCACGAAGGGTCAGGCCATGCTTGCCCGCGTAGGCGATCACTTCTTTTAAGGAAGGCGCGACCCCATAGCAAGGGGGTTCTGAAAGATAAGCGAACTCCTTCCTTTTGTATACGTGCGCAAGAAGCATCTTCACGCAGGTATAGCCGCATCCTCGATTCTGACTTTGGTAAATGATTTGCTCCACATTAACTAATAGGCGCTTGGAGTCACTTTCGCATTGACCAATTTGCAAAATAACAAAAAACCTCCGAAGTTATCGGAGGAATTTTTGGTGAAGTTTTTGGCTTACCATTTCTTCCGGCGAGCCAATTCGGACTTCTGCTTGCGGCGAAGCCCCTTCTTCAAGTAGGATTCGTGCTTCCTGGTTTCGAGGAGGACGCCGCTCTTATTGACGGACCTCTTGAAACGACGCATCGCATCATCGAGAGTTTCGTTTTCACGAACCACGGTCTTGATAGCCATCGAGAATTCACTTCCTTTCTTGAGACGATGAATATCTTATTCATTTGATGAGGCGAAATCAATTACTTTATTCGCCAAGCGAAATGGGAACGGGCAAAAATGTTGTCTTTTCCGGAGTCTGATTCCGGATTAGCCAACATTTTTAAGGATGACAATATACGTTATTAACTATGACCTTTACGAACGAAAGGATTGCAGAGACGATCAAGGCTCGAGCGCGTCGTCTTTGACCTCTTCGACCTTTTCCTCCGCCACCTCTTTGACGGGCTCTTCTTTGTTCTCTTTGCCGAAGTAAGATTTGTCCTGAAGGCTCTCGTTGAGAGCGTTTTGGAATTCGGCTTGGTCGATCTCTTCGTGGGATTGGATTTCCTGCTGCAGTGGCACGCCATCGCTAAGCTGCGATTGGTTTAATTGCTGCCCGCCTTGCTGAACTTCTTCCTGGGCTTCTTCGGGCTCGGCGTGGAGGTCCATCGCTTTGTAGGCCTCCTTCATGCTTTCCCTTGCTTTCACCTCAAGGCAGGCGACATAGGTGTCATAAGCCAATTTGGCGCGGGTTTTGGCGACGCCTTTTAAGGCGTTGATGTCCTCAAGTTTTGGCAAAGCGTCTCCGCTATTCGCGAAATTCGGGAGCTTGTGACGAAGGTATTCAAGGGAAGTCCTCTCTAAGTTCTCCCGGTCGCCTTGCCGCTCCGAATTCGGGTCATTGAAGTCCTTCATCGCCCGCTCGAAGGCTTTGTATTGGCGGGAAGTGCGGAAGAACGCCCATTCGGCCCAGCCCGCTTTGGCGGGTTTTAAGAGCTCCGAAGCGCTAGCCTCGGCATTGCCGCGATTGGCCTTTGAGATTCTCTTCATGATGTCGGCGGCGCGGTTGCCTTTGTCGTTCTCGTATTCTTCGAAGCGGGCCCTAAGGTCAGGAAGATGGTGCGCGGCATGGATGCATTCTTCTTTGAAGCGGGCTTCCAGATTGCCATTGGGCTCAAGGCCATTCGCGATGCCATCGGCATAACGTGTGAAATATTCGATCGGATCATTTAGGAAAATGGTCGCCATCGCTTCGTTTTCCTTTGACATCCCGCCATAAGGATTGAGTTCGGTGGGGTCTAATTCCGCGGCAGAGTGGTCTTTCTTGTATTTCTCCCTTAAGGCGTTCGATGACTCAAGGAATTTGTTTCTCGCAAAGGAGATGAGTTCTTGATACGTCGCCCCAGGCTGGCCTTCTCCAACGCCATGGGATAAGACGTAATAGGTTAAGAAATCGAGTTTGTCATCGAGACGCTCGATCGCGTCGAATTTCTCTTCGAAGTCCTCCAAAGAGACTTTTTCATAAATGGGGAAGCGTGGTTCTACGGGCATAATGGTTCTCTCCTTGATTCATCAGCCATTTGTTTTGGCCATCCTCACTATACGCTTGCCTCCGTCACGGGAGTGCAACACCAAATCAAGTTCCAAACAAAAAGAAAAGGCCCGACGAATCGAGCCTTCATTGCGCTTTGTTTATTTGCTGACGAGAGCAACGCCGCAGGAAGCGCCGATGCGGCTTGCGCCCGCTTCGATGAGGGCAACCATCTCTTCTTTGGTGTGGATACCACCTGAGGCTTTGACGCCCATTTCATCGCCAACCGCGGCGCGCATGATCTTCACCGCGTTCACGGTCGCGCCGCCTTTGGAGAAGCCGGTCGAGGTCTTGACGAAGTCGGCGCCCGCTTTCTTCGCGGCGATCGAGCATTCGCGGATCTCGTCGTCACTGAGCAAGCAGGTCTCAAGGATAACCTTGAGGACGATGTCGGGTCCCACGGCCTCTTTGATCTGGCGGATCTCGTTCTCGATGAATTCGTAGTCGTGCTCTTTGGCCATCGAGATGTTCTGAACCATGTCGACCTCATCCGCGCCGTCTTCCACCGCTTTCTTGGCTTCGTAGACTTTGACGGACGGCGTATTCGCACCCAAGGGGAAGCCGATGACGGTGCAGACTTTGACGCTGCTGCCTTCCAGGAGCTTTCTGGCGACGGGGACGAAGAAGGGATTCACGCAGACCGACATGAAGTCATGTTCTTTGGCTTCTTCGCAGAGGGTCTTGATCTGCTCGATCTTCGCTTCCGGTTTCAATAAGGTGTGATCAATGAATTTGTTGTATTCCATTTCGTGGAACCTCCATCCCATATATTGTATTCCTTTCGTTTATGACGAAAAAGGACAAGAAAAAAGACCCGATGAACGGGCCGTTTCTCTTGGTTTAGGACTTATTTGTCAGCTTTGACTTTCAAGACCTGCTTGCCATTGTAATAGCCGCACTCCGGGCAAACACGATGGGAGCGGATGGTCGCGCCGCAATGCGGGCAGGTGACCAAACCGGTGACCTCGAGTTTGAAGTGGCTGCGGCGAAGTCTCTTCGCGGTTTTGCTGGTTCTTCTCTGTGGGACTGCCATGTTCGAACTCTCCTTTCGAATGCGGGACTATTCTACGCGGATGGGTGAGAGTTGCAACAAAGTTTTTTAGACAATGTCAAAATCGTAACGGATTAGTCCGATGCCACCGAAGAATCATAGGTGACATCCACCACTTCGCCATGCAGGGATTTCTCCGATGGAATCGAGACCAGCAAGTAATTGGAGGTATGACCTTTTGCCATATGGGTCTCCTCATCAAAATCTTCGAATAACACAGGGAGTTTTCGGCCATAGAACCTCTGCTTATAGCCCTCTCGCATTTGTTTAGACAATGTCAAAAGTTCAGCGACCCGCTCATTCTTCACTTTGGGATCGGTGTCTTTGAGGCTTGCGGCAAAGGTGCCTGGGCGCGAAGAGAACGGGAAAACATGAATCTCCGCGAAATTGGCTTTCTTGCAGAATTCGACGGTCTCCTTCCACTCCTCGTCCGTTTCGCCGGGGAAGCCAGCAATGACGTCGGTGGTGATCGCGATCTCCGGACGGATGGCGCGGATGGCCTCTAACTTCTTTAAGAAGGCGTCCGTATCGTATTTTCTCCGCATCCTAGTAAGGACGCTGCTGGAGCCAGACTGCAAAGGGATATGAAGATGATCGACGATGTTCGGGTATTTCTTTAGCAAGGCTAAGAACTTCTCGTCAATCTCGCTTTCTTCGATCGAAGAAATGCGAAGACGATAAAGCTCAGGACAGGTTTCTAACATCTGCTCCAACAAATCGGGCAAGCGATAGCTCCCATCGCCCAGATCTTTGCCATAGCCGCCGATATGGATGCCAGTCACGATGATCTCTTTGTAGCCCGCCTTCACGAGTCTCTCGGTTTCGCGGATGACATCGCCCGGCTTACGGGAACGGGAATTGCCGCGGAGGGTTGGAATCAGGCAATACGAGCAGAAATTGTCGCAGCCATCCTGAATCTTTAGATAAGCGCGCGAGGCATCCGTAAAAGCGGTCACCCCAAGCTCATCGTATTCTTCGTGACGCAGGCTCTTTTTGACTTGGACGATCGGTGTTCTTTCTTTTTGGAAACGCTCAATGAGCTCGTAGGCTTCGTCGCGGTCCGCCCCGCCCAAAACGATGTCGGCGCCAAGCTTCGCGGCGATGTCGGAATGGAGCTGGGAATAGCAGCCCATCACCAAGAAAACGGCGTGGGGATTGAGTCTCCGAAACTTCGAGATGTGTTGACGGGATTTTTGATCCGCGCGGCCCGTAACCGAGCACGTGTTCAAAATAATGACGTCCGCGTCTTCGACTTTTTCGGCCCTGGTATAGCCATGTCCGGATAAAGAGGTACCAACCGCGCTATTCTCGTAGGCGTTGACCTTGCAACCCATGCTGAAAAGATAGTACGATGGCATTATTGCTGTTCTCCATAGGCCCGGAGGAAATGTGCAGTATCCTTCGCGTTAATTCGATAAATCAATTTACTAGAGATTAACTGATTCTCTACTAATTGTCTTGTGAGCTCCTCTTTGTCGCCTTTGTAGAAAGCGTCGACGACAGGAGTTAATCTCTTCACCATATGATTGTGGCTGACCTTTTCAAGATACTTGTCGAAAAGGCAAATGGTCGCATCGGGTCTCCCTTGTTTGTTCACAAAATAGATCGCGTCGGAGTCGTAGTCGAAATAGGCGCTTCCTTCTTTGGTTTTGCGGATCAAAATGAGGCGGGTGAAATAAGAGTCATAGATGTCGGGACCATAGTAATCAAAGGGGTCCACCACAACCCCGGCGAACTTATTGAGAAGCGACATATAAGGAGCGGCTTCGAGCTTCTCATAGTCCTGAGAATAAACAAGGTTTAAGGCAACGGGGAAGATCGGGATATAGATCTTGTCTTTGTTCACCCCATAAACATGATAGGGAAGATCGCTTTGGACGCCCTTCATGATGGTCGGAAGGTCTTCTGGGGTCACAAGATCCTTCTTCTCCAGTTTCTTATGGCCGAAATAGGCCTTCTCGATGCTTTCTTTGTTCAAGATGGCGCGGATGATGATGTTCGCGCGGATGATCGTGAACGGATCATCGGCCTTCATGTAATCGGCAAAAAGAGGAACCTTGGTCAAAACGACGCGGTTGGCCAAGAAAAACTCGCGTTCGGCGCATTTGCCAAACGGGGTCGGTCTTTGATAACGCTTTAAGGTCTTGAACAAACTCATTCTTCTTCGCTTAATGCTCCAAGTAAGGCCGCGCCATAAATGGCCGCGGTCTCCGCGCGGAGGATGCGCCTTCCTAAGGATACCATCTCGCACCCTTTCTCGACGCAC
>CAMGZU010000016.1 GCA_946183085.1 uncultured Erysipelotrichaceae bacterium
GTGACGGGTTTTTTATCAACGTAATAGTCTTTGTGGATATTCTTCAGCTCTAACATGGAACTAAATGATAGCACCAAAAAAATTAGTATCTATCGATATAATCAGGCGTAATTTAGACAGCGACAAAAAGGTTCGATGCCATCGAAAAAAACGGGATATAGATATTTTTCTACTTATTTTCTTCTCTTTTTTTAGAGAAGAATCTCTTCAGGAGATCTTTCGACTCTTTTTCCAAAATGCCGCGAGAAATCAAAGGGTCGGAATCCCCTTTGAAGTGTTCAAAGGCCAACACCTTGGAAACGACGGCGCCCCGATCGGGGTCGTCTGCCCCAAATACGAGCCTTGAAACACGCGATTGGATGATCGCCCCGCTGCACATAAGGCAGGGTTCTAAGGTGACATAAAGGGTCGCCCCGGATAAGTCCCAGCGGCCTAGGTGCCTTGCCGCGTCTTTTAACGCCTCGATTTCCGCGTGGGAGGAGATGTCGTGGCGTTCTTCCCTATGGTTATGCCCGCGGCCGATAATTTGGCTGTTTAAAACGATAATGGCACCTACGGGTACCTCGTTTTCTTCAAAAGCGGCCTCAGCCTCTTCCAAAGCGATTCTCATGTATTCGGCATCGGAGAGCATACGTATCTATAAAATAAACCACCGCGCAAGGAATGGATACTTAAGGCTGCTTGGTTCCCCACCTGACCTGGTTCGTAAGCGTTCCCTCGCGATGGCGTATGTATTATACAAGAAAAGGCCTCCATGAGGAGACCTTCTTGTCTTTGATCCTTATTTCTTGATCGGCTTCAAGACGGAGATGCCGCCCATATAGGGGCGCAAGACCTCCGGGATGATGACCGAGCCATCGGGCTGCTGAAGCTGCTCGACGAGGGCTGGGAAGATGCGGGAAGTGGCAAGGCCAGAGCCGTTGAGCGTGTGGCAATAACGGGTTTTGCCGTCTTTGTCCTTATAGCGGATCATGCCACGGCGCGCCTGATAATCCCTGGCGTTGGAGACCGAGGAGACCTCTTTGTAGATCTTCATCGACGGGATCCAGACTTCGATGTCATAGGTCCTGGCCATCGAGTGGGAGCAATCGCCGGCGGCGAGCTTGTCGACTTGATAGCAGAGGCCAAGCCCTTCGACCAAAGCCTTTGCTTTGTTGACCATCTCCTCGAAGGCGGCGTCGCTGCCTTCTTCGGTGGTGTATTGGACCATTTCGACTTTGTCGAACTGATAGCCGCGGATCATGCCGCGCTCCTCGGTGCGGTAGGAGCCCGCTTCCTTGCGGTAGCAGGGGGTGTAGGCGAAGTATTTGCGGGGCAATTCGTCCAAGGAGAGGATTTCGTTGCGGTGCAAATTCACAAGCGCCGTCTCCGCGGTCGGGAGGATGAATTTCTTCGGCTCGGTGCCTTCCAACCAGAACACGTCCTCTTTGAATTTGGGGAACTGTCCGGCGGTGTAGCCCGATTCGTAGTTTAAAAGGTGGGGCGGGAGGATCATCTCGTAGCCGTCATTGATATGGGTGTTGATGAAATAATTGAGAAGCGCCCACTCAAGACGCGCGCCAAGATTGGTGTAAATCCAGGTGCCGGTGCCGCTGATCTTCGCGGCGCGTTTGTAATCGATTAAACCAAGGGATTCGCAAAGCTCCACGTGGTTTTTCGGGGTGAAGCCTTCGAATTTCGGCTCTTCGCCATAATGGTAGATCGGGTGGTTGTTCTCCTTGCCGCCCGCGGCGAGGTCGTCGTCGGGGAGGTTCGGAAGAACCTCGATTAAGCCTTTAAGCTCGGCTTCGATATCCTTGAGCTTGGCTTCGGCCTCTTTGTTGGAGGCGCCGAGCTCCTTGACCCGTTTGAAGATGGCGGTGACGTCGCCCCCTTCTTTTTTGATAGACGGAACCGAGGCGGAAAGCTTGTTCTGCTCCGCTTTGACGGCTTCGACTTGCTGAAGGAGCTTCACGCGCTCTTCGGATAATTTCTCAATCGGGGTCGGATCGAAGTCCCAATTCTTCTTTTTGAGGGCTTCTTTGACGTATTCCGGCTTTTCGAGAATCAATTTGACATCAATCATTTCAGATGTCCTCCTTATTTTGTTGGGTGAGTAGATCGGCGTAGACCTTTTTGAGGGCTTTCCCCAAAGAGGATAGGGTGTGGTCCTTCGCCTCTTTGTACGCCGCCATTATAGTCGACTTTGTCTCCGGTAGGGACAAATCGCTTAAGGCTTTTTCGGCTTCGCTGACATCTTCGTAGATCCGGCAGTTCACGCCGTTTTTGAGGATGGGCGAACGGGATTGGTTGCCAAAGGCAACGACGGGGGTTTTGGCCGCGAAGGCCTCCAAGATGGAAACGCCCGCCGAGAATTCGTCCCCATAACGGAGATAGCCAGAGGCATTGAGAAGCGCGCTTCGATAGACGTCATCCTCCACGATCGGGGAGAAGATGAGGTTCTTCGGGCCTTTGCGCTCCACCTTCGCCGGCAGGAATTTGACGAAGGAGATCGCCTTCGGCTTGCTGAAGAAGACGAAGAATTTGCTCTCTGGCCGCTTCTCGGCGATCGAGATGAAGGCGTCTAAGGCTTCGTTGCTGTCGTAGGGTCCAGAGGCCAAGAAATAGCTTTCTTTCTCGCGGATCCCGAAGTAGCGGTTGAAGACGCTGCGCTCCACGGGGCCGATCCCGTCGAAACGCGACAAGTTGACCGCCGGCTCCAAGATCACCATCGGGGTGAGCACCCCATCGCGCTTTGCCCACTCCTCGATCTCTTGGTTTGGCACCAAGACCAGATCGGCGTGGTTGAGCATCCTTAGGGATGCGGGCGATAGATGGGGCTCCTCGCCCTTTTTATAGGCGAAGAAGCGGGCCATCGGGTCCGCTTCGCAATAGCCGCAGGAAATGACGGTTTTGAAGCCTTTTTCCTTCGCTTTGTTCAGTTTCTTTTCGTCGCGAGGCGTCAAGAAATGAACGATATCGGGGGAGCCCAGTTCGTCATCCACCCAGGTGATGTCTGCGGCTTCGCAGGCGCCTTTGAGTGTTTTGCGCAAACGGGCCCCCTCATAGTTATCCATCTCTTTCGGGGGTTCGAAATAGATGAGAACGCGCATGATCAGATGACGTCATCCGGGGTGACGACCGCATCGTCTGCGGGCGCGCCCTCGGTTTCTTCGTCCTCCACGAATTCTTCTTCGCCGCCTTCGCCCGGCTCTTCGTGCGGGACGATGGAGATCGAAGCGACTTTCTGGCCCTGCTCCAAGTTGATGATCTTGACGCCTTGGGTGTTGCGCCCGGCGACTTTGACCTCGGAGAGCGGGGTGCGGATGATGATGCCTTTGTTGGTGATGACCATGAGGTCTTCGTCCCCATTGACGGCGCGGACGGCGACGAGTTTGCCATTCTTCGGCGTGACCTTGACGGTCGTGACGCCTTTGGCGCCCCTATGGGTGAGGCGGTAGCCATCGTAGTGGCGGGTGGTGCCGTCTTCTTGCTCGATGTCGGTGTCGACGGCATAGCTCATCTTGCCAAAGCCTTTGGAAGTTAAGACGAGGATGAGGCTCCCTTCCATGGAGGAAGTGACGCCGACCACGTTTTCGCCTTCGGGCATGTCGATGCCTTTGACGCCGGCGGCGGTGCGGCCCATCGCGCGGACTTCTTCTTCCTTGAAGTCGCAGAGCTTGCCTTCGCTCGAAGCCAAGGAGATGAAGGCTTCGCCATTCGTCTTCTTGACGTCCAAGAGGTCGTCGCCCGGCTTCAAGCCGACGGCGATCTTGCCGTTGGCGTGGATGGAGGCGAATTCGGTGAGCGCTGTGCGCTTCACGACGCCGTTGCGCGAAACGAAGAAGAGGTATTCGTTCTCCGGATATTCGTCGCAGGCGAGGAAGGTGATGATCTTTTCGTCTTTGTCGAGGTTGAGGAAGTTGACCACTGGAACGCCTTTGCCCGTGCGGCCGGAATCTGGGATTTGGTAGCCTCTCATGCGGTAAACCTTGCCGAAGGAGGAGAAGAAGAGGATATCCGTATGGGTCTTCACGTGCTTCATCAGCTTGACCATGTCGTCGGAGACGGTCTTGATGCCGATGATGCCGCGGCCACCGCGGTGCTGGGCGCCGAAGGTGTCGTCGTCCATTCTCTTCAAATAGCCCTTCTCGGTGAGGACCACGAGGATATTCTTCTGCGGGATGAGGTCTTCGTTGTCGATGTCGGCGGCCATGTCGCTGATCTCGGTGAGACGCTTGTCGCCGAAGCGCTTCTTGACGTCGAGGAGCTCAACGATGAGCTGCTCAACGATGTTCTCCCTCGCGGAGAGGAGGCGGTTGTATTCGGCGATGTTGGCCTCAAGCTCGGCTTTCTCGGCCTGGAGCTTGTTCTGCTCCATGCCCTGCAAGCGGCGGAGGGTCATCGCGAGGATGGCGTCGCACTGCTCTTCACTTAAGCCAAAGCGCTCGTTCAAGCGGGCCTTGGATTCGTCGTCGGTCTTCGAATCGCGGATGATGTGGATGACCTCGTCGATGTTGTCATGGGCGAGGATCAAGCCATCCACGATGTGGAGCCTGGCGGTGTCTTTCTTTAAAAGGTAACGGGTGCGGTTGGTCAAAACCTCGATCTGGAAGTCCACGTAATCGCGGAGGATCTGATCGATCGGCATGATCTTCGGCGCGCCTTCCTCCAAGCAGAGGTTGATGATGCCGAAGTTGGTCTGAAGCGAGGTGTGCTTCAAAAGGTTGTTGGCAACGACTTCCGGAATGGTGTCTTTCTTGACTTCGATGACAACGCGGATGCCGTCTTTGTTCGATTCGTCGCGGACATCGCTGATGCCTTCGATGATCTTGTCGCGGACGAGCTGGGCAATGTTTTCGATCATCGCGGCCTTGTTCACCTGATAGGGGATCTCGTCGACGATGATGCGGGATTTGCCGGACTCCGTCTCCTCAATGTGGTATTTGGAGCGGATGGTGATCGAGCCTTGGCCGGTCGTATAGGCGTCTAAGATGCCTTTGCGGCCCAAGATGATGCCGCCCGAGGGGAAGTCGGGACCCGGTAAATAGTTCTGCATGATCTCGGCCGGGGTGAGCTCGGGGTTGCGGGCGACGGCGATGCAGGCGTCGATGGCTTCGCCCATGTTGTGCGGGGCCATGTTCGTCGCCATACCAACAGCGATACCCTGGGAGCCATTGACCAAGAGGTTCGGGAAACGGGAAGGAAGGACTTCCGGCTCGATTTCCGAGCCATCGTAGTTGCCCATCCATTTGACGGTTTCGCAATCGATGTCGCGGACCATTTCGAGGGCGAGGCGGTTCATCCTCGCCTCGGTATAACGCATAGCCGCGGCTTCATCGCCATCGATGTCACCGAAGTTACCATGGCCATCGACCAAGGTGTAACGGAGGGAGAAGGGCTGGGCCAAACGGACCAAGGTGCCGTAAAGGGCGGAGTCGCCGTGGGGGTGATATTTACCCATGACGTCGCCGACGATGCGGGCGCATTTCTTGTAGGGTTTGTTCGGGAGCATGCCCATTTCGTGCATGCCGTAGATGATGCGGCGCTGAACGGGCTTGAAGCCATCGCGGACGTCCGGGATGGCGCGGCTCACGATGACCGACATCGAGTAATCGAGGAAGGCGGTGCGAACTTCGGTCGCGACATCGCGGTCGATGAGGCCTGGGATGATGCCGCTGACGGCGGCTTCGTGGCCGAACATCGCATCTTCGGACTGGGCGCCTTCGCGGGAAGCGATGACGGCGCGTCCTTCGGTCTTGGGAGTGGGTTCTTCTTCGCTATCGGCTTCTTCGTCGATAACGACGTCTTTCTTTTCTTCGTCAGACATATTCGTTCTCCTTTCTCAATCAGATGTCGAGGTTCTTGACGAACTTCGCGTTTTCGGAAATGTATTTGCGGCGCGGCTCGACTTCATCGCCCATGAGCGCGGTGAAGAGGGCATCGGCTTCCGCGGCGTCTTCGACGGTGATGCGGATCATCTTTCTGGCCTTGGGGTCCATGGTGGTCTCCCAGAGCTGTTCGGCGTCCATCTCACCCAAGCCTTTGTAACGCTGGAAGGGATAGCCATCTTTGAGGTTGAGGTCTTTCTTCAATCTCTCGAGCTGGGCGTCGTTATAGGCGTAGTAGGGCGAGCCTTTGAAGTCGATCTTATAAAGCGGCGGTTGGGCGATGTAGACATAGCCTCCGTCGACGAGCGGGCGCATGAAGCGGTAGAAGAAGGTTAAGAGCAAGATGCGGATGTGGTCGCCGTCGACGTCAGCATCGGTCATGATGACGATCTTGTGGTAACGGATCTTCGTGACATCGAAGTTGTCGCGGACCCCAGCGCCGATCGCGGTGATCATGTTGCCGATTTCCGCGTTGGCCCAGATGCGGTCTTCTCTCGCTTTCTCAACGTTTAAGATCTTGCCGCGGAGCGGGAGGATCGCCTGAGTCTCGCGGTCACGGCCGTTTTTGGCGGAGCCGCCTGCGGAGTTGCCCTCGACGATGTAGAGCTCGCAAACTTCCGGATCGCGGGAAGAGCAATCGGCGAGTTTGCCGGGGAGCGTGGTGATATCGAGGGAGTTTTTGCGGACTTTTTCCCTCGCGGCGCGCGCCGCTTCCCTGGCGCGGGAGGCCTGGTCGATCTTGTCGATGACCGCTTTGGCGATGGCGGGGTTCTCGTCGAAGAAACGACGGAGGCCTTCGCCGGCGATCGAGGAGACGATCTTGCGGACCTCGGAGTTGCCGAGCTTCGTCTTCGTCTGGCCTTCGTATTGCGGGTTCGGGTGTTTGACGGAGACGACGGCGGTCAAGCCTTCGCGGCAGTCATCGGTCGCGAAGTTGGCTTGGTCTTCTTTGCGGTATTTCTTTTCCTTCGCGTAGGCGTTGATGACGCGGTTGAGGGCGAGGTTCAAGCCGTCAACGTGAGTGCCGCCTTCTTTGGTCGAGATGTTGTTGCAGAAGGAATAGACGCCATCGTTGGAATAGGAATCGGTCCACTGGAGGGCGATTTCGGCGTAGATGCGCATCGGGGCGGCGCCTTCGTTCAAGACGACGTCCTCCGCGCCTTCGAAATACATGACTTCCGGATCGACGGGAAGCTTGTTCGAGTTGATGTATTTGACGTATTCCTTGATGCCGCCTTCGTAGTAGAAGGTTTCGGTGACCGGGGCTTCGCCGCGGTTGTCGGTCAAGGTGATGCGGATGCCCTTGTTGAGGAAGGCCATCTGGCGCATGTGGTTCTTGATGGTGTCGAAATCGTAGACGGTGGTTTCGGTGAAGATGGTCGGGTCCGGTTGGAACGTGACGCGGGTGCCGTGCTTATCCGAGTCGCCGATGCGGGCGAGGTGGCTCACCGGGTGGCCGCCGTTTTCGAAGCGGATATAGAACTCGCCACCATCACGGCAGACGGTGACGTCCATCCAGACGGAAAGGGCGTTGACGACCGAGGCGCCGACGCCGTGCAAGCCGCCGGAGACCTTATAGCCGCCGCCTTCGCCGAATTTGCCGCCGGCATGGAGAACGGTGTAGACGGTCTCAACCGCCGAGACGCCGGTTTTGCCGACGATGTCGACCGGGACGCCACGGCCGTCGTCTTGGACGGTCACGGAGTCGCCCGGGTTGATGGTGACTTCAATGTTTTTGCAATAGCCGGCGAGGGCTTCGTCGATCGAGTTGTCGACGATTTCCCAGACCAGGTGGTGGAGACCGGCGCTTGCGGTGGTCGCGATGTACATGCCCGGCCTCTTGCGGACGGCTTGCAAGCCCTCCAAGACCTGGATGTTCTCCGCGGAGTAGTTGGCGTCGGCTTTCTCGAGTTCCTTTTCGTTGCTGACGTCGACTTCTTTGTACGTGAATTTATCTTCTTCAGCCATGTTACTTCCTCCTCGTGGCTTTGCCTTCGCTGACGTCGATCACGGCAGCGTCGGGCGTTTGGATTTCCGTTGCAGTGACGAAGACCTGGCCTAACGTCTTGATGAAGGCGAAGAGGTTCTTCGTGTGCGTCTCGTCTAATTCGCTCGCCACATCGTCCAGGACCAGAATCGGTTTCTTCTCCGGATCCTCAATCAAGAAATAGGGGGCGAGCTTTAGGGAGAGGACCGCCATGCGGTTCTCGCCTTGGGACCCATAATCGGCAAGGTCTTTGCCGTTTAGGAGGAACGAGAGGTCCTCCCGGTGGGGCCCGACGGATGTGGTGCGATGCTTCAAATCGCTTTCTAAGGCCTTCTTGAAGGCGGCGCGGGCGTTCTCGGTGAAATTCTCGTCGCCCTTGACGAAGGGGCGGTAAACGAGGGTTCCGGAGCTCCCAGGCCCTTTCAACGCGTTGAGGATCCCCGGCAGGACCCGGTTGATCTCGTTGACGTATAAGGCGCGTAGGCGGATGAGGGGCAGGCTCACCTCGATCATCTGCTCGGTCAGGACGTCGAGCAGCCCGAGGTTGGGGCTTGCTTCTTTGAGGGCCGCGTTTCGTTCACGGAGCAATCGGTCGTAGCGAGCGATGAGCGTGAAGTAATCCAGCGAGCTTTTGGCGAGCGACACATCTAGGAAATTGCGTCGGACGCCGGGGCTCCCCATGAACAGGGGAACGTCGCCGGGCGAGAAGCAGATGACGTTGGTCAGGGCGGAGAGCTCTGAGAGGCGCCTTACGTTCTTGCCGTTGACGGCGATGCGTTTGTGGGACTTGGAGAGTTCGATCGAGACGCTGCGGTTGAGGGGACCTTCTTGGATCGCGGCCTCAATCGTCGCGACTTCTTCGCCTTCCTTCACCAAGAGCCGGTCTTCGCTCGTCCGCCAGCTTCTGGCCAGCGAGAGATAGAAGATCGCTTCGGCGAGGTTCGATTTGCCGGTTCCATTCTTCCCCAAGATCAAGTTGAGCTTCGGGTCGAAGTCGATGTCCAGCGAATCGTAGTTTCGGAAGCGGTGGAGCTTAAGATGCGTTAAGACCATCAGACGATCTCGAATTCGCCTTCGAGGAGCGAGATGACGTCACCCACGCGGAGCTTGCGGCCCCGGCGGTTCTCGTCTTCGCCATTCACGGCGACTTGGTTCACCGCGAGATAGCGCTTGACCTCACTTCCCTGCCCGACGATTTTCAAGAACTTGAGAAGTTGGCCGAGCGTGATGTACTCGGTGGAGATCTTTACAAGTTTCTTTTCCATATCCCAAAAAATCGGGGCGTTTTGCCCACGTTCATAGTTTACTACTACGTAGTAAAAAGTGGTAGCCTTTTTTGCTACCACTTTCGCTGGATTTTTAAGGGCCGAATTCGGCTCAGAAGGTGCGCATCGGCGTGATCAATTCGACCACGGATTCATCTTTGGGGTTCTTGACGACGAAGGGCTTCATTTCGCCTAAAAAGCAGATGACCACGTCTTCGGATTTGACCGCCTTGATGGCGTCGATAACAAACTGCGAGTTGAAGGAGACCTGGAGCCTCTCGCCCGAGTATTGGAAGGTGGAGATGCGCTCGGTGGCGGAGCCGCTGGCGTCGTTCCTGGCGGAAACCTCGACTTCCTCTTCGTCCATCATGATGGTGACGACGGGCTCGGAGTCCATCGAAAGGATGCGGACGCGGTTCATCGCGCCAAGCAGCTCCGAGGAATTGGCCTCGAGGGTGTAGTTAAACATCGTCGGGATGATCGAGCGGGTGACCGGATAGTCGCCGGGGATCAAAGACGAGGAGACGACGGTATTGTCGAAGAAGACCAGGATCTTGCGGGTCGCGATGGAGACGGTGACGTTTTTGGCGCCATCGAACATGTGGATGATGTCCAAAGCGGCCTTGGCGGGGACGTTGACCGCAAAGCGGACGTCGGAATCGATCGGGCATTCCTTGCGCGCCAAACGGGCGGAGTCCGTCGCGGTGGCGATGAGCTTGTCGTTCTCCGCTTCGAGGTGGAGGGCGTTCAAGATGCCGCGCTGATCGCGCTGGGAGGCCGCAAAGGCGCTTTGTTCGATCAGGGATGAGAATTCATACGCCGAGATGGTGAACGTCGTTCCAGAGGGCTCCAAATCGATGTCTGGATATTCTTCCGCCTTGATGCAATTCAAGCGAGAGGAGAATTTGCCGTCATCGATCTTCATGATGGCCTCGTCGATGACTTCGACCGAGACCTCGCTTCCTTCGATGGAACGGAGGATCTCCGCGAGGGTCTTCGCGTTGACGAGCGTCGAACCGACGCCCGCGTTACGGATGATCTCGCGGTCGTTGATCATATAGGGAACCGTGGACTTGACGGCGAAGTCGCCGTTGAAGCCAAGGACTTCCAAGCCCTTTTCGTTCAAGGTTAAGCAGAAGTTCGGGAGGATCGGGTTGGCGCTTTTGGTGGGGACGGCTTTGGAAGCGGCGTTAAGCGCTTTGGAGAATTGTTCTTTGTCGATGGTGAATCGCATATTTGACGTGCTCCTTTTTCGAATTTAAGAGAGAAAGTTTTCTAGTAATTTTTTATTAACAGTAAGGTCGGTGGGTTTTGTGGAAAACCGCGGGATGTGCGTTTGGTTCTTCGGTATTCTATCACGCCTTGCGGCCTCTTGTAGTTATTATTTTATAATAAACGCTACTTTTTGAGGCGATCCGTCAGCTCTTTGATCGCTTTGGCGGTGTTGGGGTCGGATTTCAACATTTTCTCCACTTTCCTCACACCGGACATCACCGAGCTATGATCCTTGCCGCCAACGGCTTGCCCGATTCGTTCGAACGGGGCGTCTAGCAAGGTGCGCATCAGGTACATCGAGATGTGACGGGCCATCGCAATCTGGAGGGTCCGGATCTTGCCGGTGATCTGCGATGGGGTCAAATTGTAATAATCCGCGACGGTGGCGATGATTTTCTCCTCGGAGAGTTTGGATTGATCGTCTTGGGATTTGATCAAGCCCTGGATGGCTTCTTTGGCCACCTCCAAGGTGACGTGCTTGCTCGGCTTGATGTTGACCGTGAAGAAGATCAAACGGTTGAGCGCCTCCTCCAATTCACGGACGGAAGAAGAGAAGCGCTGGGCCAAATAGGTGATGGCCTCGGGATCGAAGTCGGCGACGTTTAATCCGCCTGCCTCGATGCGGGAACGCAAGATGCCCTCGCTCGTCGGCAAGTCGGGCGATTTGATGTCCAAGGTCAAACCGGAGATGAAGCGGGTTTGGAGTCTTTGGTCTAAGCCGTTAAGCTCGTTCGGGTGCTGATCTGAGGTTAAGACGATCTGCTTCCCTTGTTGATATAAGGTAGAGAAGACGACGAAGAAGGCCTCCATCGTTCCGGTTTTCTTGCGGATGAACTGGATGTCGTCGATCAGGAAGACGTCCACCTTATCTTTGAAGAAGGCGTTGAGGGATTCCCCTTCTTTGGTCCCGGTCGCGAATTTGATGTATTCGTCGATGAAATCGGCGGCGGTCGCGTAAAGGACGCGGAGGTTCGGGTGACGGACGCGGATCGAGTTGCCGATCGCGTGGAGGAGGTGGGTTTTGCCCAAACCCGAATTCGAGTAGATGAACAAGGGGTTATAAAGCTTGCCCGGATTCTCGCTCACCATCAAAGACGCTTGGTAGGCTTCGCGGTTGCAAGCCCCGACGACGAAGTTCTTGAAGTTGTAGTTGGGGCTCAAAGTGGAGTGCTCAAAGAAAGCGGGTTTGTCTTCTTTGACTTCCTGGACTTTCTTGACGTCTTCCTCTTTGAGGAACGTCAGCGAGAAGTTCGTTCCGGTGGTCTCGAGCACGCATTCGTTGAGGAGGTCTTTGTACTTGCTCTCCAAAACAACCGCGGCAAGCCCGGAATTCACGACGACATAGATTTTCGCCCCTTCGATGTGGTCGATGTAGGAAGCGGCGAAAAAGGCGTCGAAGATGGTTTTGTCATCGAGTTTTTCCTTCGCTTTTTTGAGGACCATCGTCCAAAGGGAGACGATTTCAGAAACGGTTTCAGCCATAAAAATACCGAGGCCAATTAAAGCACATAAATATGTGGATTAAAGCCTTGACAAAACATGGCGATTGACTTTTCCACAATCCGCTTTTTCGGATGTGCGATGCCATCGGCACTTTTTCACTCCCCACAAAATTTCGATTGTGGAAAACTTGTCGAGAAATTTTCGAAAAATTCAAAATTGTGTATAAATTCGAAAACCCCCGATGAACATAATCTTTTTCCACATCCAAAAACCCTCGATTTCACCTAATTTGTAAGAGGTTTCATCACATTTTCCACATCAAAAAAGGCCACAAAGGTGTGGGAAGTGCTTTTTCGGTGGATTTCTGCCCCGCGAAACAACCGCTCTTCTCACCTACATACGCGCAAAAGTGTTTGTGTTACGCGCACGAGGACTTTATAATTGCACTCGCTTGAATAGCAGCTAGGAGAAAACACGTATGCCAGCAAAGAAAACTTATCAACCTTCCAAGAAGCAGCACCAGCGTCGCGCTGGGTTCCGCGCCCGCCAGAACACCTCGAAGGGCCGCAAGATCCTCGCCCGCCGTCGCGCCCACGGCCGCAAGAAGCTCACCGCCTAATTCCTTAAACAGGCATGAAAAGGGAATATCGGGTTAGAAAACACCAAGACTTCGACCGGATCATTCGACATGGCAAGGCCTTACGAGGCCATCGGTATTCGCTTCATTACGAGAACACCCCTACGAACGAGACTCACATTGGTATCGCCGTCAGCAAAAAGAATGGCGGAGCGGTTACCAGGGTCAAAATCAAACGCCAGATTCGCTCGATCATCGCCGAGAGCTGGAACGACTACTCGCTCCCCTTCGATATCGTCATCATCGCGAAGCCTTCCTATCAGACGGAAGAATTCTCCGCGAGCCGGGAGGAGCTCATCTCTCTTCTCAACATCGTAAAGGAAAGCCAGCATTGAAAAACACGAAACGTAAACTGCTCGCGACTGCCGCACTCGGCCTCGGCGCGGTTTTGCTTTCGGGCTGCACCGCGAACTTCTGCTCCATCTCGGACCGTTCCGAGATGCTTTACCCCTATGAGCAGGGCGTCACGGTCTATTGCTCCGAAGCGGAACTCACCGCCTACAAAGCCAGCGAA
This sequence comes from uncultured Erysipelotrichaceae bacterium, assembly GCA_946183085.1. Taxonomy (GTDB): domain Bacteria; phylum Bacillota_I; class Bacilli_A; order RFN20; family CAG-826; genus Alloenteromonas. Next base: position 12,992 of record CAMGZU010000016.1, read on the forward strand.
GGCTACACGAGCTTAAATGCCACCTACAAAGGCATCTTCGATTCGCTTGCCGGTCCGGCCATTTCCGGAAACACGAACGTCTATAAGTACGTTCCTTTTTCCGTTGGTGAGGACTTCGTGACCTTCAAGGCCGCCAAGGCAAGCCAAGTCAACTCCATCATCTCCGCTTCCTATAACAACGGCTATCGTTTGCCCTCGATCCAATTCTGGGCGGCGATGGACCAGAAGGTTTTGGACGCCGCGGTCAAGGCCGTCAAAGACGAAAAGGGCGTTAATGCCTCTGCGCTCACCCTCAACGACACCACGAACGGCACTTGGTGCGTCAACCCTTATAAGGAAAGCGACACCGATGGCACCAGCGCCACCGCGATCCCGCTCGACGTCACCACTTCGGGCGTTGGCAATTCGATCCTCCGTTATTATGGCGACCTCAAGTTTGCCGGGTTCTACGAAGCCAACTTCAAGACCGAATCGAATTATTATCAGTGGGTTTCCGAGTTCCGCACTTCCAGCGAGCCGGGCCTTGGTTTGGATGGCACCCCGAACAACGACTTCGTCCTCAATTACCACGATTCCCTCGTCCGCATCATCTCGGCGAAAAAATCCTGCATCACCACCCGCACCGACACCTATGGCCATTATGGCGCCAAGTCGGACTGGGAGGTTGCGATCTCCCAGAAAGACTGGGGTTATGCCTGGGGCCGTGGTTTCTTCGAAGGCCTCTTGGTCTTCCCGATCGCTTGGATGGTCGATACCTTCGCCTATTCCTTTGACCCCGCGCTTTCGGGCGTCGGACAGATCTTCGCGATCATCTTGGTCGCCCTCATCGTCCGCGTCTTCATGGCGCTTGTCACCCTCCGCAGCCAGATCAGCCAGCAGAAGATGCAGGCTCTTCAGCCGCAGTTGGCCAAGATCCAGGCCAAATATCCGAACGCCAACACCAATCAGGCCGAAAAGATGCGCTTGTCGCAAGAAACCCAAGCCCTCTATAAGCGGAATGGCGTCAGCATGTTCGCCCCGTTCTTGACCCTCATCATCCAATTCCCGCTCTTCATCTGCGTCTGGGACGCGATGAATGGCTCCGCCGCCCTTTCCTCGGGCGCCGTCCTCAACCTCCGACTCTCCGACTCCATCCAATCGGTTCTCTTCAACGTCAGCGGCGCTTGGTATGCCAATGAAAACGGCTGGTGGACTGCCTTGGGCCTCTATCTCATCATGGCGGCTGCGCAGATCCTCGCCGTCTTGATCCCGCGCCTCATCCAGAAGAAGAGTCAGAAGAAAGTCGCGCAGATGTATCGCAACGCCAACGCGGAATCCCAGCAGAAGACGGGCAAGTTCATGATGTATGCCATCGTCGGCATCACGCTCGTCACCGGCTTCTTCTTGCCGTCTGCCATGGGTGTCTATTGGTTCATCGGCGCCATCATCTCGATGACCCAGACCCTCATCACCCAGGCCGTCATCGAACACAGCCGCAAAAAGAAAGCAGGAGCGAAATAAACCATGAAAGAATTCACCGGAAAGACCGTCGAAGAAGCGGTCTCGAACGCCGCCATCGAACTCGGCGTCAGCGAAAATAGCCTCGTCTACACCGTCAAGGAAGAGAAAAAAGGCCTCTTCAAGAAGAGCGCGACCATCAGCGTCTACGAAGAAGAGGATGCCGCCAAATACGGCGAAGAATACCTTGCCTCAGCCATCCGTGCCTTGGGCATCGAAATCACCACCTCCTCCCTCCTTGAGGAAGACATCATCAAAATCACCATCAACTCCGAGCGCAACCCGGTTTTGATCGGCAAAGGCGGCCGCACCCTCCAAGCCCTCAACGAGCTTGTGAAGCTCGCCGTCAGCAACAAATTCCGTCACCGCTACCGCATCCTCCTCGATGTCGGCGGCTACAAGGAAGACAAGTACGACCGCATTTCGCACATCGCGAAGCGCTCCGCCAAAGAGGTTCAGCGCACCAAGATCGCGGTTCAGCTTGAACCGATGACACCGGACGAACGCCGCATCGTGCACAACACCTTAACCGGCTGGGAGCACATCAAGACCGAGTCCGAAGGCGAAGGCCGCAACCGCGCCGTCACCATCAAATACGTCGACTAAGGAACAAACGGGCTGGAAAACGGCCCGTTTTTCTTTATCCTCGGTATAATGTTCCCGATGGGAAAACCGATCATCGCCTTAGCCACCCCGCCTTTAAAAGGCGCCCTTGCCGTCATCCGCTTAACCGGAGATGGCGTTTTTGAGATTGCGGACGCCCTTTTCTCCAAGAAGGTCTCCGGCATTCAAGAAAGGACCATCTTCCTTGGCAGCCTCCGTGACGAGAATGGCAAAACCATCGACCAGGTGGTCTTGCTTGCTTACCCCGCCCCCAGAACGATGACGGGCGAAGACGTGGTGGAAGTGATGCCGCACGGCTCGATGCTGATCGTCAACGAGATCATCGCCTCCTTCTTGGCCAAAGGCTGCGTCTATGCGACGAGAGGCGAATTCTCCGCCCGCGCTTTTTATAACGGCAAAATGGACCTCGTCGAGGCGGAGGCCGTCAACGACCTCATCAACGCGACGACCGTCGAAGCCAAGGATTTGGCCCTCCAATCCCTAAATGGGGCTTCCAGCAAACTCATTGCTCCCGTCGAGCAAGAGATCGCTGATTTGATGGCGCTCGTGGAGGTTGGCATCGATTTCCCGGAATACGAAGACATCGAATCCGCCTCGGAAGCCAAAATCATCGAAGGGGCTACCTCCATCATCATGAAGGTGGATGAACTCATCAAAGACGGCCAAGAAGGCCGCATCATCAAAAACGGCGTGAACGTCGCCTTGGTGGGTGAGCCAAACGTCGGAAAATCCTCGTTGCTGAACGCCCTCTTAAAACAAGAAAAGGCCATCGTCAGCCCGATCCCTGGGACCACCAGGGACATCGTCGAAGGCGATCTTTCCGTCCATGGCGTGCCCCTCCATCTTTTGGATACCGCAGGGATCCGCGATGCTTCTGATGTCATCGAAAATCTTGGGGTGGAACGCTCGGAGAAGGCAATCGAAGAGGCCGATCTCGTCATCTTGGTTTTGGACGCTTCCCGCGAAGAGCTCACCATCCAGGAAAAGGAAATCCTCGAGAAGGCGAAAAAGAAAAAGCTCATCGTCTGCTACAACAAAGAGGATTTGGCCAAGAAGCGTGACGACAAAAAACTTTATATCTCCGCCCTCAAAAACGACGTCCAGCCTTTGAAAGAAGCGATCTTTCAGACGTTATCGCTTTCCGATGACGCCTTCCATAAACCAAGCCTCTCCAACCCCCGCCAGCTTTCCTTGCTCCGCAAAATCAAAGAAGAGATGCTCTCCGCGAAGAAAGAAGCCGAAAACGGCGCGGGGATGGACATCATCTCTTTGTTCCTCCAAGCCGCCTATAACGCGGCCCGCTCCTTGTTGGGCAAAGGAGAGACCAACGATCTCCAAGATGAGATCTTCTCCCGTTTCTGCGTCGGAAAATGAATTACCTGGATTCCCATTGCCACATCAATGACGAACGCCTTCTCGAAGAGCGGGAGGCCGTTTTTGCTTCCGCAAAAGAAGAAGGCGTCAACACCATCATGGTCATCGGTTGGGATTTGGAGAGCTCCAAGCTCGCCGTGAAGATGGCGGAAGCCCACGAAGGCGTCTATGCCGCAATCGGCTTCCATCCTGAGAATCTTGAAGCAATCTCCGAAGAGGCCATTCAAGAAATCAAAGAATTAACCAAAAGCCCTAAAGTCATCGCGATTGGGGAAATCGGTTTGGACTATCACTGGTTCAAAGACCCCGAGGACCACGAGAATCAGAAGAAGTGGTTCATCCGGCAAATCGATTTGGCCAACGAACTCGATCTTCCGATCTCCATCCACGCGAGGGACTGCACCCAAGATATGTATGACCTTCTCAAGGAACACCCCTTAAAAAGAGGTGGCGTCCTTCATTGCTACAGCGGCTCCGCGGAAATGCTGCCCCTTTTTGCGAAGCTTGGGCTCTATTTTGGCTTTGATGGCCCGATTACCTATAAGAATGCGAAAGAACCCGTAAAAGCGGTCGAAGTTTGCCCGTTGGACCGCATCCTTTCGGAGACCGACTCGCCCTATCTCCCGCCGGTGCCGCACCGCGGGGAGAGAAACGAGCCGAAATACATCCCAATCATCGTGTCGAAAATTGCAGAAATCAAAAAGCTCTCCATTGAAGAAACCGTAGGAATCATCGAGGAAAATTTCAAAAGACTGTTCCTCGTGAAACATCGATTATGAGCAAATATCCCGCCATTATTGTCGTCGAAGGCACAAGCGACAAAGCCTTCATCAATACTTTTCTAGAAGCCGACATTGTTACCACGAATGGTTCCGAAGTTTCACGTGAAACAATAGACTACCTAAAAAATGCGATAAAAACGCGAGATGTTGTGGTTTTGACCGACCCAGATTCGCCCGGAAAACGCATCCGGGACATCTTGGATCAAGAGATTCCGGGCCTCCTCCACGCCTTCGTTCCCAAAGAGCATTCCATCAAACGCCATAAAGTGGGGGTGGCGGAGTCCACCAAAGAAGATATTTTGGAGGGTTTATCCCGCGTGATCCCCGCCAAGAAGAGCGAGCAAGGCCGATTGAGCTATGCCGATCTCTATGAACTAGGTTTGACAGGTTATCCGGATTCCAAAGCCAAGCGCGACCTCTTGATGAAGAAGCTCCACCTTGGCTATGGGAACGCGAAGACGTTGCTGCAAAGAGCAAACGCCCTTGGGCTTGGCAAAGAAGAATTGAAGGAGGCGCTATCATGACCGAAGAGAAGTATTTCGAGAACATCCGATCCTTTAAGTTTCTGGCGAAGAAGGAGATCGGCCAGAACTTCTTAGGCGACCCCGAATCCGCCAAGCGGATTGTCTCCCTCTTGGAAGCGAAAGAAGGGGAGAAGATTTTGGAAATCGGCTCCGGCGCCGGCTCTTTGTCCTATTTCTTATCTCTTGGCCCCGCGAAAGCCGACCTCATCGACATCGACGAAGCGATGCTCCAAAAGCTCAAAGAGGATTTTGAGGGCAATCCCTACGTCAACATCCAGTTCGGCAACGCGATGCGTTACGACTATTCTTCCTACGACAAAATCGTCGGGAACCTTCCTTATTACATCACCTCCGGCATCATCGAAAACGTCTTGTTGGGCGCCAAAAAGGCGACGCGTTACGTCTTCATGGTCCAAAAGGAGGCTGCGACCCGATTGCTGGCAAAGCCAGGAAGCGAAGATTATTCGCCATTAACGATTTACCTCAACTACGTCGCCAAAGGCAAAAAAGCCTTCAACGTCCGCCGGGAATGCTTCGTCCCCGCGCCCCACGTCGAATCGACCGTCTTGGTCTTTGATGTGGATCTTTCGAAGCAGAACGAGGAATCCAAGGCGATGTTTAGCCTCGCCAAGAAGCTCTTCCTAAACCGCAGGAAGACGATCCTCAATAACCTCAAAAACGTTTTAGGCGACTCCCAAAAAGCGGAAGAGGCCCTTAAGGCTTGCGGCATCGCCCCGAGCCTCCGCCCGGAAAATCTCCTCGCGGAAAACTATCTTGCCCTCTCGCATTACCTAAAGGAAAGTGTAGAATAGCGCTTGCACCAACCACCATGATTGTTAAATCATTCGCAAAAATTAACCTCTCCCTCAAAATCACGGGAAACCGTGAGGATGGGTATCACTACCTTGAAATGGTCAACCTCCCGGTCGACCTCCACGACACGATCGAGATTTCGCGTTTGCCGAACTCCTACGATTCCTACGTCATCACCGACGACCCCGACCTTCAGCAGATCGACGAAAACCTCTGCCATAAGGCCTTGGAGGCGATGCGGGAACGTTATGGCTTCAAAGAGAACTTCGACATCCGCATCCAAAAGAACATCCCCTTTGCCGCTGGCTTAGGCGGAGGGTCGAGCAACGCCGCCGCGGTGATGCTTGCCATCAACTGGATGCTGAAGCTTAACGCCAAGCCGGACGATCTTGCAGAGATCGCTCTCAAGCTTGGTTCCGATGTGCCGTTCTTCTTGGCACCAAGGCCCGCCTATCTCACGGGCATCGGCGAAGACATCCATCCGATCCGCATCAAGAAATCCTATTTCTGCGTCATCGTGAAGCCGGACACCGGCCTCTCGACCAAAGAGGTCTACCAGAAGTGCGACGCCTTCCCACGCCAAAACATCGACATCCAAAACGTCGTGAAAGGTTTGGAGGAGGGAGACGATGAGCTCATCGTCAACTCCATGGGCAACGACTTGATGCCCGCCGCCGTCAGCATGCTCCCCGAGATTGAGAAGATCCATAAGATGCTTCTTGCCGATGGATTCAAAATCGCCTCGATGACCGGAAGCGGCTCCACCTGCTTCGCCATCTCCCCCGATTCCCGCAAATGCAAAGAGGCGGCTCACAAATACGAGAAGCTCGGTTACAACACCCGCTTCTGCCGCGTCTTCTCGAAATAAA
>CAMGZU010000017.1 GCA_946183085.1 uncultured Erysipelotrichaceae bacterium
GACCACAAAGAAGGCCGCATCTCTTCCGCGCAGGGCGTGCGTGAATTTACCTATGGTGGAGAAGGAGAAGGCACCTATCGTGGACCGATCCTTGTCCAATACATCAATACCGGTAGTGGTGAGGCCCACGTCGAGAAACCGGCGAACAAAGGCAAAGCTGAACAGCCCCAAGGCGACGTTCCGCTTTCCGAAGTCAAGGCCGCCATCACTGGGGAAGCCAAGCCTTTGACTGCTGATGATATCCGTAAGATCTTCCAGGAAGAGTTCCAAAGGCAGAAAGAAGCCGAAAAAGAGGCGGAAGCCGCCAAGAAAGAGGAAGAAAAGCCTGAAGAAAAAGAAGAGGTACGTGCCGAAGTTAACACGCCCCTCAATAACACCGTTCCCGAAGCCGTTCCTGAGAACGTCATCTCCCAAGACGACATCAAGAATGCCATTCAAGAGGAGCTGACCAAGTTCCAGCAAACGCGCGACGCCTTTAATGAGGAGAAGGCGAGACTTCTCGCGGAGAAGGAACACGAGATCCGCGTCGCCGAAGAAGAAGCTCGCCGTTTGAAAGCGGAGAAGGAGGCGGCCGAAGAAGCCCTTCGCAACATCCAATCCCAAGAACTCGACGCCGCGAGGCGCGAAGTCATGGCCGAGACCTTAAGCGAAGCGCAGGTCACCGAGATCATCGCCCGCGAGCTTGCGAAGACAAAGACCCCAGAACCTCAGGCGTCCTCTGGCGTGAGCGCCGAAGATCTCCGTGCCATCATCCGTTCGGAGTTCGCTTCTATGCGCCCTGAAGAGAAAAAAGAGCAACCCGTTGTCTTTGTTTCCGTTCCTCAGGAAATGAAAAAAGAGGAACCCGTGGTAGTGGAAGAGCCGAAAAAACGCGTCGTTGGCGCCATCAATCCGGACCTCCCGCCTCACGACAAGATCATCCGCATTCCCTTCCCAACCCGCATGCTGGAAGCGGACGATCAGATGAAGAGCAATTACAACGAGCTCAAATCCGAGATTCTTGCTTATGGCGCGAAGAGTCGCGTTTCCAATTCGGGCGACACCTTCCGTCTCCATAAAGTTACCTTTGTGAAGATTGCGATCGCCGGAAAGAGCCTTAAGCTCTATCTCGCCCTCGATCCTAAGGATTATGCCGATAGCCCGCTCCCGATTCAGGACGTGAGCCACAAGAACATCTACGCGGACATCCCGCTTGTCTTCAAAGTGAAGAGTGAGCTCTCGATGCGCCGCGCCAAGCAGCTCATCTCCGACGTTATGGAGAAGAATGGCTTGGAACAAGGCAAGGTTAAGCCCAACAACTGGGTCGACGCCTTGAAAGACTATAAGCCCACCGGCGCCAAAGAAGACGCCGAGGAAGAGGAAGAATAAGAGTTCCCATGAATCCCGCCGTAAATGGCGGGATTTTTGCAATGCGTACCATATTTTGATAAAATCAATCTCACTTTGATTGGAGCGTGATGTCGTCTTGGATCCGGATAGTTGGTTGTCATTGATTGCGATTCTCATCTGCGTCGCTTTGAGTGCATTCTTTTCAGGAGCTGAGACCACACTCTCTTCGCTCAACAAATACAAATACAAGGTTAAGGCCGAGGAAGGAAACAAACTTGCGAAGCTAATCGTTTGGCTTTGCGAGCATTTTGAGCGTACCCTCATCGGCATTTTGATCGGCAATAATGTCGTGAATATCGGCTTATCGACGGTCAGCGCCGTTTTCACCTTCCGCTGGTTCAGCGCCTATCTCGACGACGACCTTTTGTCCTGGATCACCTCAATCGTAATGACGATCGTCGTCTACATCCTCGGCGAGTCGATCCCGAAGATCATCGCGAAAAAGAACCCAGACCGTTTCGCGAAGTTCAGCGCCTATCCTTTGGCGTTCTTCGTCTTCCTTTTTTATCCCTTTGAACTTCTTTTCGAAGGCATCAACTGGTTGGTGAAGCGTTTGGCGGGCGCCGATCATATGCCGACCATCACCGAAGAGGATTTCACCAACGTTGTCGAGGAAATCGAGAAGAAGGGTGATTTGGAGGACAACGAAAGCGACATCATCCAAGCTTCGCTTGAATTCGCCGATACCTCGGTCAAAGAAGTCTTAACTCCCGTCCGCAGGATGTTCATGATCGATTTGAAGGGCTTAACCAAAGAAGCGCTTCTCGACATCATCCGGAACACCAAGTATTCCCGAATCCCCGTTTACTATGGCGAGAAAGACCGCGTCATCGGCATCTTGATCGTCAAAAACTATCTTAACGCCTACTTCAAAGACCATAACGTCTCCGTTTTGTCGACGTTGCAAAAGCCTTACATCGTCTCACCGCGCATCATGATCGACGACCTCGTTGAGGGTTTCCGCAACCAGATGACGCAGGTCGCTTTGGTCATGAAAGACAAAAAGTTGATCGGCATGGTCACGACCGAAGACGTCTTAGAGGAATTGGTTGGCAAGATCAACGAGACGGCGAAGCTCGAAACCGCGGAGGGCAAACAATGAAAATCGCACTCTATTCGGGCATCATCGTCTTGCTTTTGCTCCTTTGCGCCTTCTTCGCTTCTTGTGACACCGCCTATACCTCGGTCAACGTTCTCCGCCTTGAAAAGGCGGCCAAACATGGCAATAAGAAGGCCAAACGCGTTTTGACCTATGTCAACGATTACGACAAGACGATCTCTGCAATTCTTTTCGGCAACGACTTGGCCTCCATCGCTTCGCCAGTCATCGGTACGCTTTTGGCCTATGCCATCTGGGGCGAATCCTTCGAATATGGCCCGACGATCATCTCCATCATCTTGGTCTTCTTGGTTTTGCTTTTTGGTGAGATCATCCCGAAGGCCTTGGCGAAGATCTATTCTTACCCGCTTGCCCTTTTCTACGTGAACGCCGTCACAATCATCCGCGTGATCTTCTTCCCCTTCGTTTGGGTGACGACCGGCATCGCCAAGCTCGCCAAGCCGATCGCGAAGAAAAACCCCGAAGACGACGCGCCTTTATCGGACGATGAGCTTTCTGCGATGGTCGATGATATCGAAGAAGAAGGCGTCATCGACGAGTCGCAGTCCGAACTCATCCACAAATCCATCGAATTCAAGGAAACGACCGCGGAAGAGATCATGACTCCACGCGTCGACATCGTCGGCTACAACACCGAGCATTCCTTTGCGGAGTGGGTTAAAGAGCCTGGCGTTCTCCGCCATTCCCGCATCATCGTTTACCGCAAATACTTTGACCGCATCATCGGTTACATCCCAACGAAAGAGCTTTTGAAGGCGATGTTAGACGGAGACGTGCCCGATTACCGCAAGCTTTTGCTTCCGATCATCGCCGTCCCAAGCACGATGGAAGTCTCTTCGGTCTTAAAACTTATGAAGAAGAGCCATCATCACATCGCCGTCGTCAAAGACGAATACGGCGGAACCGACGGCATTTTGACCTTAGAGGACATTTTGGAAGAGCTCGTCGGCGAGCTTTATGACGAATCGGAAGCCATCCATCTCGACGTCATCCCGACCAAAAAGAAAAACGTCTTCTTGGTCTCGGGCAAAATGGGCATCCACGATTTCTTTGACCGTTTCAACCTTGACCAAGACGAAGTCGACGAAGACTACAACACCGTTTCGGGTTGGGTCATCGACCATTTGGGCCGCTTCGCGGAGCTTGGCGATCATTTCTCCTACGACAAAGTTGACGTCAGCGTCAGCAAAGCCAGCGAATACGTCGTCGAGCAACTCGAAGTGAGTTATCACCCCCGAAGAAAAAAGAAGAAGGATTAGCCCCTCTTCTTTAACGTTTTGATGTAAAGGTCATGGACCTCTTTGGCGATCTCCTCGACCGTTTTTCCTTCGGTTTTGATCCGGAAGTCGGTAGAGCCGACTTTTTCGTCGGAGAAGGCGACGCGATCGGTTTCGAGTCGTTTCTCGACGGAAGGAAGGGGATCGCCTCTTCCAAGCATACGCACGCGCCGGGTTTCCTCGCTTGCTTCCAGATAGAAGGAGACCAAACGGGGATCGTTCAAGGCTTGGAAGGTCTTTAATCCATTCGGATCGAGGATGACGCATTTGTCATCGGCGAGTTCCGCTTTCGAGCAGCCATAATGGTTGCCGTTATAAAAGGTGTTTTCGACCATCTTGCCCTCGGAATCGAGCCTTAAGAAGGTCTCTTTGTCGACGAAGTGGTAGTCCACGCCGTCTTTTTCGCCGGGCCGCGGAAGGCGGGAGGTGTGGGTCACCGCTTTCTTGATGCCAAAAAGTCTATAGAGGTCTTTTGCCACCTCGGTTTTGCCAGATGCGGATGCGCCCACCAAAAGAATCATGACGAAATTATAGCGCAGTCAACGGAGGTTTTCGTCTTTCTTAAAAACTTTTTAATACGAATGTGCCTTTTCTTGCCTATTTCTTAGTGGAGGCAGTTTATGGAAAATGGCGTTTCGCAAAGCAGTTACGAGTACATCTACATCGCGCAAAAACTAAGGAAAGAATACCGAGAGGCCCTTTTGGGCGTGGGGCGGAGTCCCGATACCCATTTAAGCGAGTTTTTCAAAGAAGAGGATCACTATTTCCTGGAGGGTTATGAAAAGGAAAAGGCCTTCCTCGCGCGTCTGACATCTTTCTATAAGACGCTGGCGGACGAAGAAAGCCGCCTTCTTTTCCATGACATCTTCTATCAGACGCATCATTACGTTTATTGGTACGTCGCCCATATGAGCGAATCCGAGCATCGGAGACGCTTCAAGAGTCTGACCTACATGGTGGAGGGTTATCTCCATGCGGCATAAATCGCTGCTCTTCCTTTTTGCCTTGCCGCTTTTAGCGGCATGTGCCCCGAAAATGAAAGAAGAGGATCTTTCGCTTTCTTTTGATTCGAAACGCTCGGGAGAAAGCGGCGCCTCCGTCGTTTCTTTCGCCAATAACATCGCGAGCTTTTCTTTTGCGAACGATTTGGGCCCTTTGAATAAGGCATCCGTCTACAAAAACAGCTTTACGTTAACCTCGCCCATCAACCAGGGCGTCATCGTCTATGCGACGTATGCGCCCGAAGGCGGGAGCGCGGTCACGATCGCGGGCAATGCTTACGAACCGATTTATCTTTCCTCGAACTCCCCTTCAAGCGTGAGCATCCAAATCGCGAAGACCGCGCTTTCCGCCGCCCGTGGCACCTTTTCTTTCCGTTTAAAGGCCATCACGGGCGATTACACCGGCAGAGAATGGTCGACGAGCTTTTCGCTGGATCGTTCCAACAAAAGCGAAGGTCTCCTTTACCAAGGAGAAGAAGCCATTACCTTCAAGACCTATGTTTTGAAATGGAACCAAGCAGGCCAGTTCTTTGAAGATGGGCCGCTTTCGTTTGGATTTGTGGGGGATGAAGCAAAGAGGAAGGGGATCCTTTCCCAAACGGGATCGGTTTCCAATTCGCTTCTTTTGTCCCATCCTGACGTCCGATTCCAATACAAGCCGACCAATCATGCCGTCACCTTTTCGGCGGAATTAAGGATCACGAGCAATCTTGCCGATTTTCCGAACCTCCCCAAAAGCGGCAACGTGATCAAATTGCCTCTATCTTCCGTGAACCAAGGAGGCGGCATCTATTCCTTGCGGTTGAGGGATACGCGCTATTTCAGTAGGAAAACCCTGCGTTTGGTGAGCGCGGCAGATCCTGATGCCTTCGCTTCCAATTATCTTTTCGTCCCCGCGGGATTAGGCAAAAGAAAGCAGACGTACACCTTTGATTTGGTCTTCACGTCGGTCGGCAAATTCTTAAATCAGATCACCATCCATTCGACGTTTGTTCCAACCCAAGAGAACTACGGGTCTTTCGCGGATGGCGATTATTACCTGCATGGAGGCTCTGGCGCATAATGGGCAATCTCTTCCTTTGGCTCCTCTTTTTGGTCTACTTCGCCTCGTCTTTCCAATATTCGTTTTTGCTCGGCGGGGCGAACCGGGCTTTCCTTGGCCTTTATAAGGCGATCCCCGAAAGCCACGTGATCGCCTATGGGGAGGATGGCGAAGACATCGTTCCCTATTTCGAAGAAGAGGCATTGGAAGAGGATTGCCGCGCCTACGTGGTGGATGCTTTATCCGTCTATCACCTCGAGGCCAGCCTCGAATTCACCTGGAAGTGGGTGGATCCCTATCCCGAAGAAGGAAAGCACAACTATGTTGCCGTAAGGATGAAGTGCCCCATCCTTCGCTTTTGCGAATTCGATAAGACACTGCATTTTCAGATCGTGAGGTATCAAGGTGAACGAGAATAGGATTGTCACATATTTGGAGTCGTCCTTTTTGGCCCCGCTTCTCGAAGAAGAAGTGACGGACATCTCCTTTAATGGCGAGGCCATTTTCCTAGAAGAAAACGTTCATGGCCGCAAGAAAGCGGCGTTAATGACGAGCAAGGAAGAAGTCGGGGATTTCCTCCGCCAGATCGCCAATTTGTCCGAGAAGCAATTCTCTTATTCTTCACCGACCTTGGACGTCTCCTTTGGACGATATCGCTTGAACGCGACGTTTCTAAACATCACCCGCGTCAAAGACGAGAAGTCCTATTCGTTTTGTTTGCGCATCCTCAAAGAAGGAAGCGCGATCACCGATGACCCTTCCTTCATGGAAAAGAAGGCGGAAGAGATTCTTTTCAAAGCGCTTGAAGAAAACGAAAGCATCGTGATCGGCGGCATAGCTTCTAGCGGCAAAAGCGAGCTTCAGAAATACCTTTTGCTCCATCTTCCCGAACGGACGAGGGTCATCGTCATCGATAACCTAAAGGAATTGGAACGGATCCGCGGGCAGGAGGGGATCGACCTCACGAGCTGGCAAGTCGACGAAAAAAGCAAGGATGCGAGCTATGCCGCCTTGATCCGAAACGCTTTGCGTTTTAATCCCGATTACATCGTCGTCGCGGAAAGCAGGGGCGGCGAGGTGCTTGAAGCCATCACCTCCGCGATGAGCGGCCATCCGATCATCACGACCTTGCACACCCGAAGCGTCGAGGCGATGCCGAACCGCATGGCGCGCTTAGCGATGCTTGGGGAACGCAAAGTCGAATACGAGGAGGTCATGGAAGACATCTATGACCATTTCTCCTATTTCGTTTATCTCGAGAAGAAAGTCGGGAAGGGCGGGAAGATTCAAAGGCGTCTTTCCAAGATTGGGAAGCTAAACCGCAAGAATAAGACGATGGAAATCGTCTATGAGAGGGGAGAGCGATGAAATACGTTTACGCTTCTCTTCCGGCTTTGGCGGTGGGCGGGCTCGCCTATTTGATGAGCAACAACCTCTTCGCCTTTTTGGGCGTGAGCCTCGTTTTCGCCGCTTCGTTCATCCTTTTGCTGATCCCATGGCTCGAAAGCAAAACCACCTTGCGGAGAAAGGGGCGCGAATGCTTTTTGTTCGTCTCTTCCTTCGTGACGAGCATGTCGCTCACTTCTTCCTTAGAAAGGAGCTACGAAAACGCCTTGGAAAGCAGCGGGCGCGATGGGGAGCTTCAGCGTCTTGCCACTTCGCTTCCCGAAGAAGGGATCAAAGAGCGGCTCAATTATCTGGAACGCTATTTCGAACTTGAGCGTTACCGCATGTTCTTAAGCTTGTTCTCGCTTTACGAGCAGCAAGGCGGCGACCTCCTTTCGATCGCGAAAAGCCTTTTGGACGAATTGACCCGCGTCGAGGAGATGGAACGCTCCATCGAAAAAGAAAGCGCGAGGAGCTTACGGGAGTACCTCGTGATGTGGATCCTTTCGGGCGCGATGCTCTTTGGGATCCGCTTTGGCCTAATGAATTATTGGGAAGTCCTCGAACACAACTTGCTTTTCATGGGGAGCGTCGTCCTTTATTTCGCCGTTTTGCTTGGGTCCATACTCGTATATTTCTACGCCTATTGCGGCAAGCCAAAAACCACTTTATTCCGGAGGAAGAAGCATGAAGAAACTGAATGAGAAGATCCTCTCTTTGGGGAAGAACCCGAGCAAAGAGATTGGCTTGGGGCTGGCAATCGCTCTTATTTTGCTATTAGCAGGCGTTGGCGCCTATTTCCTTTTCCGCATCATCACCCTTCCGGTCTTTGGGATTCTGCTATCCCTCGTCTTTTTGATCTATTACTTCAACCGTTATGACGTTCTTCTCAAAGAGAAGGATGAGAAGGCGACGTTGGAGTTCATCGAGGCCTTCACCTATTTCTCCATCCATCTTTCCAATGGCTATAACGTCTACCGGGCCTTCGAAGAGTCGGCGGCCCTTTCGAAAGAAAACGTGAAGCCTTATCTCGAGGAGCTTTTGGAGGGGATCGATAACGACAAAGGGCTTTCGCCTTATCTGAAGTTTGCCTCCCATTTCTCTTCCTTGACCGTCAAAGACGTCATGCTTTCCGTCTACCAGATGGTGGAGGAAGGCGAGAACAAGGAGAGGGTCCGTCAGTTCCTTGATCTCTTTTCCTCCTTTAGCCAAGACCGCCACCAAAAGGAAAAAGAGGATCGCAGGTCGCTTCTTGGCAAATTGGAGAGCCTGCCGCTTATCGGCTCGGGGGCGACGATTCTCATGGTGACCGCCGCGGTCATCGCCATCATCGGGGAGTATTACCATGTCCTATAAGCTCGGTCTTTTGCTTTCGATGTTCTTCTTGGTCCAGGTCTTCCTTTTGGGCGGCGATTTGGCCTCGATTACGGCGATCCATAACCAAATCGACGCGATCGCTTTGACGGCGGGATATCAAATCTCCCTTCAAGGCTCTTTGACCCAATCGATCGTGAACATGGTTCAAGAAGAAGCGGGGGCGAGGATCTATTACGTCAACGAAGAACAACGTTACAAACACTATGGCGAAACGGTCGTATTCCTGGTCTCAAAAGACTATAAGCCTTTCGTCATGTCGCATGAAACGATGACGATTACCGTGCGTCGCAGCGCGGTGATTGGATATTTTGCTTAAGAAAGGAGGTAGAACCATGTCTGAAATCAAAGGCCAACTCTTGGGTCTGGTGCTCGTTCTCGCGATCTTTGGCGTCGTCGGCACCGCGATGGTTGGGATTTTCAAAACGACCACCGACGATTTGAAGACCCGCGTCGAAGAGGCCGATGAGTGGGATGGAAGCAGCACTTCTGGCTCATTATTCACCGATCTCGACTTCGATGTTATCGATCGCTTGGACGCGTGATTTTTGAGTGATTGCGAGCGCGTTTTCTTCTCACTATAATAGCGAAGAGGTATTCACAATGGCCGAAAGCAAAATCACCGAAATCAAAAAGATGTTCATGGAACGTCTCGACTTAAAAGAACTCGACGAGAAGGTCGCCCTTTCCGATTTGGGCCTTGATAGCCTCGATGTCGTGGACATGTGCCTCGACGTCGAAGATCAATTTGGCATCCATTTCGAGACCGAGGAGCTCACCAAATTCAAGACGGTCAAAGACCTCTTTGACTCCGTTGAAGCGAAGCTCGCCAAATAAGAATCGCCACCAAGGAAGGCGCCCGCTTGGGCGCCTTTTTTCGTCGCGAAGTTTTCTCTTATGTTTTTGTTGCAAAGAAGGTGGCCTATCCATATAATTTGACTTGCGCTTTTGAAGCGCCCTGGGTGCTTAGCTCAATGGCAGAGCAATCGGCCGTTAACCGATAGGTTGGAGGTTCGAGCCCTCTAGCACCCGCCACTGGCCCGTTGGAGAAGTGGCTTAACTCACATGCCTTTCACGCATGCATTCACGCGTTCGAATCGCGTACGGGTCACCACTTAGTTAAATAGGATTGATACAATAGTGTCAGTCCTTTTTTCTTTGGCCATATCGGACTTTTATGAAATATGGGAAACAATAGAGCGAATACCATCGAATATAGAAAATACGATACTTCTTTTGAAAAAGAAGTAGTCAATGTACTAATCAAAGCCTTTGGCCATTACCCTCTTTTTGACGTCGTTAGGGATGATTTCAAAACGGAAGAAAGATTCCGCGGTTTTCATATTCGTTTCATGAAGGCCATGTTTAAAGCGACGATCCGTCATAACGCGTGTTATATCGGCATGAAGGATGGCAAGGTCGTAAGTTTGGTGATTATCGACGCCCCCACGGATAAGCCTGTAGGGTTTTTGGATTATGTCTTATGTGGTGGCCTAAACCCCATATTAAGGCTCGGATTATCCAACGCTTTAAAGTATCTCAATCTTTCTGACGAAACGGAGTGCGTCGTTAAAAGCATCAAAGAGACGCGTTGGCATCTTTACTTTTTAGCGGTTGAGCCAAGCCACCAAGGCCAAGGCATCGGCTCCTCCGCCATAAAGGATTTCTTAATCCCTTTCGTCAAAGAAAGGAACGGGAAGCTCATCACGGTTACAACCAATGCCGAGCAGAACGTCGGATTTTATACGAAAAATGGTTTTTCCCTCATCAAAGAGGAGACTTTGAAATACAAAGACAGAACCGTTAACAACTGGAGTTTTCGATTGGATCTGGAAGGCCAGTAATTCGTTGTTTTCACAACTTAAGCGATGGCCTCTCTTCAGCGTTTATGCCTAAACCGTCGGGCGAATGTTGTATAAAATGATTTCATGAATCGCTTTTTCGAAATCGTGGATCAATATGGCGAAGCAAGGAACGATGAGCCCTACTTTGAAGATGGCCTAAAAGAAATCATCCGCTCCCATGACCTGAGTTTGAAGATCTCGGCGAAAAGGCCGACGGATCCTGACTTTCGGGAACTCTTGAATGAATTGTTCCAAACGGAACTCGATGAAACGGTATCGATCGTCTCTCCCTTTTATTGCGACAACGGCTGCCGCATGAAGTTCGGGAAGAACATCACGATCAATAAGGGTGCGACGCTTCTTTCCGCCGGAATCATCGAAATCGAGGATGGCGTCTTGATTGGGCCGGATGTGAGAATCGCCACGGTGAACCATGACCTTAAAGAACGTCACCATAAGTTCTATTTCAAAAAGGTAACCATCAAAAAGAACGCCTGGATCTGCATTGGCGCGATCATCTGCCCTGGGGTGACCATCGGGGAGAATAGCGTCGTCGCGGCAGGGGCGGTGGTGACCAAAGACGTCCCAGACAACACCATCGTCGGCGGCAATCCCGCCAAAGTGATTAAGCGTCTTTGACGACAGAAAGACAAACGAAACCGCCACGACGAAAATTCATCTGCTTTTGCTTTGTGTGGCACACCTGTGGCAAACGGCATGCTACCATTTGGGCAACCTAAAAGGGGGAATGAAGTATGAAAAAAGAATTACTCAAAGGTCTGACCGACGAGCAGATCGAAAAGGCCCGCTCCGCCAACAACGCCGAAGAATTGCTCTCCTTGGCGAAGAAAGAGGGCGTTGAACTCACCGACGAACAGCTCGAAGCCGTCTCCGGCGGCGCCTGCACCATTAAGAAGAAATGCCCGAAATGCGGCGGCAAAGACCACAAAATCTGGTACGAAGACACCCCGGGCTATGGCGACGATGTCAAGGATTGCCACTACAAATGCAAGAAGTGTGGCTACCACTGGATCGACAACGATTAATCGTCCGCAAATCTCTTTGCTAACAAAGCTGCGCCTTCACGGCGCGGCTTTTCTTTCTCCCTCGAAATTCCAACCCGAAGGAGTTCTACGATTTCATGACCATCGCATAATAGATGGCGACCCTCAACGAAACCCATCCATAAACAGACGGTTGCAAAGCCGTCTTTTTTCTTAGTTCTACCCGAATAAAGCAATTTTGCTTTATGATTGTCTTTATCATGAAAAAACTTTTGCTTGGCCTTTCCTTTGCGCTCTCCTTCTCCTTCGCTTCGGGCGCTTCTTTCGTTTTGGCGGATGCCTCACCGGCTCATGCTGCAACGACTGGTTACGTTAGCGATTTGCCGTCGAATATTGACCTGAACGATACTTCGGAGGCCAATATTCGCGCTTATTACAACTCTTTGAATTCGCTTCCTGACTCCGAAAGACAAGGAACCAACCTTCTTAAGAACTTGAAGCCGATTCTTAAGAATATGGCCTACTATTCCTATGACAACGTTTGGAAGATTTACGAAATCACGGATCGTGAGTGGGCTTTATCTCCGGTCGAAGAAATCACTTACGGAACCTACAATCCGACAACAAATAAGTATTCCTCATACCAATATGGAAGCAACTCGAGTCCAAAGAACAATCCTTGGATTCATACTTTGTATCGCAACCGTGACAGCAATGGCGTGACCGTTGAAAGCGGCCGTATCCGTGAATGGCCTTATGGTTCTTATACCTCACAAACAATCCACAACCAAACCGGAGGCACAAACCGGGAACATGTCTGGTGCCAATCCCGTGGTTTTAAAGCCGGCAAGGATCAAAGTCCAACTGGTCCGGCCGGGACCGACGTTCACCATCTGATTTCGGGCGATGGTTACGTAAACGGGAAGCCTCACAATAACAATCCGTATGGCTACGTAAAACCCGGTAGTGTGACAATCGATTCCAAAACTTCTTACGCCTATTGCGAAGGTAATGTGTGTGGTGCGCCTCTTCATCCTCATGCCGGCGAAGATCAATCGAGTGTTGTTTTCGAACCACAAGATTGCGATAAGGGCGATATTGCAAGGGCATGTTTCTATATGGTCGCTCGTTACAACAATCTTAGCGGCACCGACACCATCACACAGTTTGAACCGAACCTGACGATGGCGAATTACGCGACCAGTAGTGGTGATCATGAGGATTCTTCGGCCACCCACCCGGTTGCTATGGGCATTTTGTCCGATTTGCTTGAATGGCACAAATTGGACCCGGTCGACGAATACGAAATCCATCGCAACAACCTGATTTACAACAACTATCAGTTCAACCGCAATCCGTTCATCGACTTCCCTGAATGGGTTGACTACATTTGGGGCACCGCGGAAGACGGCGTTTACGATTCAACTTCCAAAGGGGTCGCCAAACCATCCACGGATACGATTAATGGTTACAATGACCCAACGGTTCCGACCGGAAGCGTCACTATTTCGCAAACGTCCGCTTCTGTGACAGTCGGGGAGACCGTCACCTTGACCGCGACTGCGTCTGATTCCAGCACGGTTTCTTGGGCTTCTTCGGCAGATTCCATCGCCACGGTGGAAGATGGCGTTGTCACTGGCGTTTCCAAAGGCAATGCGACCATCACGGCCTCTGCGACCATCGGCGGACAGAAATATTCCGCCTCTTGCGAAGTTACTGTTAACGCGGCACCAAGCGTCAGCATCTCGGCTCCCTCTGCAACCTTGCAGGTTGGCGATTCCGTCACCTTGACCGCGACGGCTTCTGACGATAGCGCCATCACCTGGGTTTCTTCTGCCCCTGGCGTTGCCAGCGTTGCAGACGGCGTCGTTACCGGCGTTTCCGAAGGCAATGCGACCATCACGGCAACCGCGACCATCGGCAGTAAAAACTGCTCTGCGACTTGCGAGATCACCGTCGTTGCCGCACCAGCCGATCCAAGTTCCGTCAAACTGACCGAAATCGCCTTGGATACCTCTAAGGTTAAGAAGAACTTCTTTGTTGGCGACACATTTACCTCCGAAGGCCTTATCGTCACCGCCCGTTATGACAACGGCACGAGCAAAACTGTCACGCCGAGCGAAATTACCAAGCCGGATATGTCTACGCCCGGCCAAAAGACCGTCACCGTTAGCTTCACGGATAACAGCGTGACCAAATCTTCTGTTTATAACATTACGGTTTCGCCGGTTCAGCACACGATTACCGCATCTTGCGAGAAGTCCTTCTTCGTTGGCGAATCCATCAAGAAGAGCGACATCACCGTGAAGGATGAAAACGGCGCCGCTGTCACCGACTTCACGATGAGCGATGAAACGGATGGCCAGTACACCTTCCTTTATAGCGATGCTGCGAGTGGTGGTGCAGAGACCGACAAGAAGTTCACGATTTCCCATAATGACGCATCCACCGTTTTGACCGTAAAAGTCTCTCGTAGGGCTCCGAACCAAGAAGCGACCGCGGCAAATCTTGCCGATTTCCTTCTTTACAAAGACGCGAATCAGATGAGTGACGCCGATTGGGAAGAGGCGATCCGCATCTTCAACGCGATGAGCAAAGAGGAGCGCGTTACCTTCATGACGAGCACGGATTACATCCTCAAATCCGCCATGACTCGTTTTGTTAGCAAGCTCAAGGTTTATGAATCCGGTGGCGATTACGAAGTCAAAGGCCATGAGCGTTCTGTTACGCCCAGCACTGATCCGAAGCAGGGCGGCATTCCTAACCTTTACCTTTACATCGCGATCGGCGCAGGCGCTCTCTTGGTCCTCATTGTCGTGATCATCATCTTGGTCCATTCCAAGAAAGCGCGGAAGGTCGCTAAGAAGGCGGTGAAGAAAGCCATCAAATCTTCGACGAAGAAAAAGAAATAAAATCTCTTTGAGAGGCGCGTAACAATCGCGCCTCTTTTCTTATACAATGATGGCAATGAAGGAAATCGCGAGAACAATCAAAGGGAGGCGTTGCTTCTTCTTTCTTGAAGAAAAGGAGGCGCCCGCGGTTGTTTTGATTGGCTTTGAAGAAGAGATTAAGCCTGTTTATTCCGCCATCAAAGAACGCTACAAAGAACCATTTCATTTGATCGCGGTTTGCCCGTCTTCTTGGAACGATGATCTGACCCCATGGAAGGCAAAAGCCATCTTTAGAGGCCCGGACTTCGGCGGGAAGGCCGATGAATTCATAAACGTCCTTGATGGTGTTAAGGAAGAGCTAAAGGGCGTTCCGATTTCCTCTTTGGCGGTCGCGGGTTATTCGCTTGCCGGGCTTTTTGCCGTTTATGCGGCTTATCAAAGAGATTATTTCGATGCCGTTATTAGCGGTTCCGGCTCTTTTTGGTACCCCGATTTCGTTTCCTTTTGCAAAGCAAACCCCATTTGTTCGAAGCTTTCTTGCGCATTGTTCTCGCTTGGCAAGAAAGAAGCAAACGGCAAAGGGCTGACCAGCGTGGTGGGGGAGAAGACCCAAGAACTCGTCGAACATCTTACTGGTTTAGGGATTCAAACCTCTTTCGTTTGGAACGAAGGCGGCCATTTCAACGAACCTGAGAAGCGGATGAGCGGTCTCATCATTTCCTTTCTCCTGAGCGTGCGCGCCTAGGCAAAAAGGCTTTTTTGTTATATTTTTATCGCAACCGAAGAGGCGAATCGAATGAGCAACGTGTTACTTGAGGCAAAAGATCTGGTGAAAACCTATGGCGAGGGCGAAGGGCTTTTCTACGCCCTCAACCACGTCAATCTCTCCATTTATGAGCATGACTTCTTGGTCATCTTAGGGGGATCGGGATCTGGGAAATCCACGCTGCTCAACATGTTCGGCGGCATCGATAAAGTCGATTCGGGCTCCATCTTCTTCCAAGGAAAGGACATCACGAAGTTCCGCGACAAGGAACTCACCCTTTATCGGAGAAACGACATCGGCTTTATCTACCAATTCTTTAACCTCATCAACGACATCACCGTCTATCAAAACGTCGTTTTGGCTCCGGGCGCCCGCGATAAGAAAAGGGCGATGCGCCTATTGGAGCAAGTCGGCTTGGGCGATAAAAAAGACAAATTTCCCCGTCAGCTTTCTGGTGGGCAACAACAGCGCGTCGCGATCGCTAGGGCCTTAAACAAATCGGCCGACATCTTGCTTTGCGATGAACCAACCGGCGCCTTGGATGACGCTTCGGGCAAGGCGGTTTTAAAACTTTTAGAAGAAATCCATGAGCAGGGGAAGACCATCGTCCTCGTCACCCATACGCGCGAAATCGCCGAAATGGCGAACCGCGTCGTCATCATGAAAGATGGCAAGGTGATCAAAGAGAAGAAGAACGAGAATCCGAAGAAAGCCGCTGAGGTGGAGTGGTAATGATCTCCTCCCTCGTTAAGCCATTTTTAAGGCGCTTCTTGGGTCTATTTTTCTCGATGGCCTTCGTCTCGATGCTTGCCATCGCCCTTCTTGTTGGCTTTGGTTCAGCGATCGCTAACCTCCAACAAACCCAAAGCTATTACCAAAATCAATATGGCAACATCGATGGCTTAATCAGCACCGATTACGTAAACGTCGACCGTTACGAGGCCCTTTCTTATTGCGAGGGCGTCGAGACGGTCCAAAGCCGTTTAAGCGTGGATGCCTTCATGAAGAAGAAGTCGGGGCGAAACGTTTTGGCCCGCGCCTTCTCTTTTAATACGAATGATGAGGTCGAGAAGCTTTATTTCGCCGAAGAAAAAGCGAAGAAAGAAAACTCCTTCAACATCGCGATCGCCCGGAGATTTGCCATCAATAACGAAATCCACCTTGGGGATACGATTTCTTTGGGTTATTTTGGGGTTTACCTCCCTTTCCATGTCTACGCGGTTGTTGAGACCCCGGAGACGATGTATGTCCGCCCGAACGCCTACGTCTGGTCGGACAATTACGATTTTGGCTATGTCTATCTTGAGCAAGAGGAGATCACAAAGGGCTTGGCCCAGCTTGCCAAGGAAGTGAAGCTCGCCATCGAGAGCAATCCCATTCTCCACGACGCCTACGAAAAATTGATCAAGTCGCTCGATATCGACGTCCCCGATTTGGAGGAGATCGCCGAAAAAGGCGCCTCCTATGTGACGAGCCTTCGGAATCAGATTCTTTATAGCGCCAAAGAAGGGGCTGACCCCCAAAAGACGATGGATGGCGTGCTTCGCAAACTGGAAGAAGGATCGATCGACGTGAAGACGTCGTCTTTGGGCGAAGAGTTGCCCTACGTCATTTATATGAAGAACGCCATTCGTCAGATGTCGATCGCCGCGATCTTCTTACCAGTGTTCTTCTTCTTCGTGACGATGGTGGTCATCATTCTTTTCATGAATCAGATCGTCAAATCGATGACGAAAGACATTGGCATTTTGATGTCCATCGGCATTGGCAAATGGCCGATCGTCGGGCTTTTCTCCGTCTTCGCTCTTCTCGTCTCCTTTTTGGCATGCCTGCTCGGCGTGGGCTTGGGTGGGCTCCTTAATGCCTATTTGGGGACGATCTTCGCCAGCACCTATTCCCTCCCGATCATCAATTATTTCCCAAACCTCCTTTGGTCAATCGTCGCTTGTTTCACCGCCATCTTGGTGACCCAAGGGGCGACGCTTCTCTCTTGCTTAGCGATCTTCCGCATCACTCCGAAAGACGCGACCATCAATAACGAATCCAAGAGGCGCCCTCTTCCCAAATGGCTCGCCCGCTTCATCGACAAGGCGCCGATGAACCTAAAGCTCTCTACCAACTCCATCGCCCAGAATCCAAGGCGTTTCTTCGTCTCGTTCTTCTCGATCTTCGCCGCCTATCTCATGATCATCGCGACTTCTTTCTTTAGCGTCTCCTGCAACACAATGATCCGCCAGGCCACGGTGACCCGCCTTCCCTTTGATTGCCAGATCTATCTCCCGAATGACGACGATGGCGCTTTGGGGAACGACTTAAAAACCAAGTCCTTCATCGAAGCGGTCGAAGAATGCGGCTATACCTATTTGGAAGTTCAAAGCGAGAGCAAAAGCGAATACATCGAATGCCTTGGCGTTAAGGAGGCGAATTCCCAGCTGATCTATATCCCCGATCAAAGCGGCGAGGGACGGATCTATGTTCCAGAAGAAGGCCTCATTTTGGCGAGGTCTCACGCCGAGCTATTTCACGTTGGGGTCGGGGACTATTTGACGCTTGGCGGGAAAAGCGTCGTGGTCACCGCCATAAGCGAGCAGCTTTTCCATCCCATCTGCTTCATGTCGATGGCGCAGCTTGACCTTTTGGAGGCGAACTACGTCTCCACCTATTTCGTCAATTACACCTCCGACGTCGAATTCGCCAATTATCTCTCTGCCGAGCACACGACGAGCATGACCGTCTACAGCGCTTCCCTTAAAAAGGATTTGGAGGGGCGCTTCTCCTCCATCAATTCCTTCGTCATGATCTTGATCGGATTCTCTTTCCTAATGGGCGTCATCATCTTGTCGATCATGGCCAAAAACTCCTTAATGGAGCAGATGCGCCAGCTTTCCGTCATGCGGAGCATCGGCTTCCGCTTGCTTGATGTCTCCAACGTCTTGACCATCCAAAGCTTGGCTCAGCTCATTCTAGCCGCGGTTTTCGCGATCCCAGCTGGCTATGGAATAACGGCGTGGCTTTTTAAGCTCGCCTCTTCGGTCCACCAGACCTATCCAAGCGTCTTCTCTTTTCCGCTTGTGCTGATGGGCTTTGCTTTCGTTTTGGGGATCGTCGCCATCTCACATGGCTTATCGATGCTGACGATCCGCAATTGGAACTTGGCCGATAACACAAGGTGCCGCGAATAAAGAGGACAAAAAGAAAGGAGCCTATTTCTGATATGTACCCAGTTTCCTGGACAGTTGATTGGATTATATCACAAGGCGCCTGACATGGATGCCTCCCGGTATTTCGCCGGGGGCATCCATTTTGTTTTGCCCTTGATC
>CAMGZU010000018.1 GCA_946183085.1 uncultured Erysipelotrichaceae bacterium
ATGCGGAATTCGATGTTGCTTAAGCCGATCGAGGAATCCCCGCGCTGGTTGAGCGACTTCATGTCAAAGCCGACCCCATTGTCGATGACCTCGACGACAAAGTCATTGGCTTCTTCGTAGCTCCTTAAGGTGACGATGCCGCCCTCCGTCTTCTGGGTGACGCCGTGCTTGATGGCGTTTTCGACGAGCGGCTGGATGCTTAATGGTGGCACCTCAAACGCCTTGGCTTTGATGTCATATTCGACGTAGAGGCGCTTCTCGAAGCGGAGCTTCTCCAAAGCGACGTAGTTCTCGACGTGCTTCAATTCGTCGGCGAAGGGAATCAGATTCTTCTGGGTCGCGGCCGAGAAGTTGGCCCTTAGATATTCGGTGAATTCATCCAGGGCCTGCTGGGCTTTGGGCGGATCGACGGGGATGAGGGTGGAGACGCTGGAAAGGACGTTATAGATGAAATGCGGGCGAATCTGCGACATCATCAAGCGGTTTTTGACTTCGGCGTTCTCCTTCTCCTTGCGCTCCAAGTCGACGCTTTTCTCCGCGCTTAAGAAGACGAAGAGGACCTCGATGGCGATGACGATGGCAAGATAGGCGATCGCATAGCCAGGCAATAGGTTCTGCAAGATGATCGCCACAAGGGGCAAAACGCAATAGGTCGCGAAGGAAAGCTTCTCCGTCACTTTGAGGCGCGGCGAGATGATCGAGGTGAAGAAGACCGCGGCGAAGGCGATGAATTGATAGCCTTGCGAAAGGATCATCAACGGGCTGCGGTGATAAACGCCGTTTTCGGCATGGAAGAACATGTGGGTGCCGAGGTTGATGAAATCCAAGGCGATGAACGTCAAAAGAAGGATGGTGTTGAGGATCAGGACCAGCCTCCGCTGATCCTTCTTCACCGGCGAATAGGCGAAGCGATACGCCAAGAAAAGGGTCGCCTCTAAGTTATTCATCACGTAGAAGGCGGTGTAAAAGCCCATGATGAGCGCATCGCTTGGGTAATACATCTTCAAAAAGGTGAAGATGGCGTAAGAGGTGAAATGAAAGGCGGTGAAGGCAAAGAAGACGAGAAGGGTGGTTTCATCCTTCCTCCTTCTTCTCCTCAAAAGGTTCACGATATGAACCAAAAGGATGAAGGTGCCGATCAAGCATACGGTCGCGTTAAAAGCGGTCTTTCCGTCCATAGGCTCATTATACCATTCCCATTAAAGCGGGGATTCGAAGCGTTTCTTCAAGACGAGGATGTTCCTGCCGTTGACGCGGTCATAGGCGCATTCGGTCATGATCTGCTTGACGATGAAGATGCCAAGGCCGCCGACTTGGGTCGGCACTTCGGTGCCGGTGATGGCCTCATTTTCGACGCTTAGCTGGTTGAAGGGCTTCGCATGGTCGATGATGGTCAGATAGAACTCATTGGTCTCTTCATTGAAGAGAAGGCGGAGCAAGATGTCGCCTTTTTCGCCGCCATAGCCATGCTTGATTATGTTGGAGAGGAGCTCGTCGCCGACGATCATGAGCTGGTTCTTGAAGCTGTCGGGGAACTTATGCTCGTCGCCGAAGGTCTTGATCATGTCGAGCATGTTGAGCATCTCATCCGAAACGGCGGAGAAGGCGCGCTCGTTATAGGCGTAGAAGCCACCGCGGTATTTGACGGTCAAATAGGTGATGTCGTCGCTCTGCGGGGCGTCTAAGACGAAATCGGCGACCGCCTCTTTGATGGAATGGTGAAGCTCGACCGTCGAGGTGTAGGCGCGTTCGTTGAGGACGTTGAGCAAGCGTTCTTCGCCGAAGAAGTCCCCTGCCGCGTTTCTCGCCTCGGTGACGCCATCCGTATAAAGGATGATGCTTTCGCCGGGCTTTAAGACGATCTGCTCGTCTTTGGAGAAAGCGTCGGTGAAGCAGCCGAGCAAGAATCCCGTATTGCCACGGAGAAAACGATAATTGCCGTTAGAGCCGATCACGGGCGGGTTGTGGCCGGCGTTGGCGTAGACCAAGGTGCCGCTACGTTTGTCCAAAATGGCCAAGAAGCAGGTGACGAACATGCTGTTCTTGTTGCCTTTGTGGATTGAGGCGTTGATCTGGCGAAGGATCTGGGAAGGCGTTTTGCCCGCGGTCGCGAAATCGCGGAAGGAGGTGATGGTCTTCATCATGAACATCGCGGCCGGGACCCCTTTGCCCGAGACGTCGCCGATCAAAATGGCGACGTGGTCCTCGTCGATGTTGACGTAATCGTATAAGTCGCCGCCGACTTCCTTCGCCGCCTTTAGCTCGGCGAGGATCTCGACGTCTTTGTCCGCGGTGAAGACCTCCGGCAAGGTGTTGAGCTGGATGTCTTTGGCGATCTCAAGCTCGGTTTTGCTCTTTTCGAAGAGGCCGTTGACGCTGATCTCGCTATCAAGAAGATGCTCGGTGCGTTTGTTGAGCGCGTTGATGAGGACGAAGAGAAGGGTCAGGAAAAGGGCGCGGCCAAAGTAATAGTTCAGGTAGATTTTGACGAAGCGGTTGTCGCCCGCTCGGACAAGGTCCACCAAATAATCCCATCTTCCTTCGGGAGAATCGGGATAGATCCATCCCAGGAGGTGATTGCTGATCGTGCCGTTTTGCTGGTTCAATTGGCCGGATAAGAGGTTGGAGTCGTATTCGCCATAGAAGACGCCGAAGCTCAAGCAGAAGAACATCGCGATTAAGACGATCCAATAGGTCGTGCGGCAAACTCTCGGGGAATAATAATGCGCGGTTAAGGTGATGGCCACCGCCCAACCCAAAACGGCATGCTTGGGCATGATGACGTTCAAGATGCCGATGCAGAAGATAAAGAGCGAGATGACGAAGTATTTGTATCTTGGGTAAGAAAGCCGCTTCGACTTCAGGAAGAAAAGCGGGCAATAGAGCAAGACGATGAGGGGCGGGAAGGTCGAGACGGTCACGATGTAGGTCATCGGGGCCAAGGTAAAGACCTTGAAGAGATAAAGAAAGAACACCAAAAGCATCAAGGTGGCCATGAACGCCAAGAAATAGGTCATCTGCCGGTTGGCATCGGTCTCGTTCTTGACGTAAGCGCTTCGGTTCTTTTCTTCTTCCATAAGGCTCCCCCTCGCTTAAGATGGACGATTATAGACGTTCGATGCTGATGATGTTTTGGAATCCAACCATCGAGAAAATCGAGTAGATGTTTTCCGGCACGCGGATCAAACGGGTGTCGTCATAGCTTTGCTTCAAGCGAACGATGATGCGGAGGCCCGCCGAAGAGATGTAACGGAGGTCGCCCATATCGACGATGATGGAGCGGACGTCGTTTTGGGAAAGGACGCCGTCGATCTCTTTTTCGACGTCCTCTGAGTTGAAGGAGTTGAGCTCCCCTTCCATGATGATGGTCAAGATGTTGCTTTCGACGTTGTACTTCATACGTATTCTCCTTTTTGATTGTTATCAAGCCTTTGGCGTTCGACGAGTTCGGCGAAGCGGCCCTTTAAGGCGATGAGCGTCTCGTAATTCCCGCTTTCGACGATCTTGCCGTCTTCTAACATCAAGATGCGGTCGGCATTCTTGATGGTCGAAAGGCGGTGGGCGATGACGATTCGGGTGCAGTTGAGCTGGTCGATCGAGTTCGAGATGCTCTTCTGCGTCTTATTGTCGAGCGCGCTGGTCGCTTCGTCAAAGATTAATATCTTCGGATGGTGGACGATGGCCCTCGCGATCATGATGCGCTGCTTCTGTCCGCCCGAGATGCCGCCTTGGCCTTCCGAGATGATCGTCTTCATCTTCATCGGCATCTCCTGGATGTCGTCGGCGATGTTGGCAATGCGCGCGGCCTCCCAAGCCTCTTTCTCGCCGAGATCTGGCGAAGAGATGATGATGTTGGAGAGGATGTCCGCGTGGAAGAGGCCGCCATTCTGCATGACGGTCCCGATGTTTCTTCGTAAAGAAGGCAAGTCGAGTTCTTCGATGTTATGGCCATCGTAATAGACTCCGCCGGAGGTCGGCTTTTCAAAGCCCAAGAGCAAGCGGACGAAGGTGGATTTGCCGCATCCCGTCTTCCCGACGATCGCGACGTATTCGCCTTCTTTGATGCTAAGGGAGAGCTTATCGAGGATCATCGGGCCCTTCTCGCCATAGGAGAAGGAGACGTTTTTCATCTCGATGTTGCCGCCGATTTTTTCCAAGACGAGCTTGCCTTGGCTCGATTCGGGCTCGGTGGTGAGGATCGGGCGGGCCATCTCGAAAAGCGGCTGGATGGTCGCGAGGGTGCCGACCATTTGGCCAAGCGAAGCAAAAGCGCCGCTTAAGACGCCATAGCTCGTCAAGAAGGCCATGTAATCGCCGACGCTCACGTTGCTTCTTGCGGCGGTGAAATAGATGGCGATGCTGCCAAGCAAGGAGATCAAAAGGTTGATCGCCGGGGCAAGGCGGAGAAGAAGAGGCGGACGGTATTTGGCCCTCGCGGAGCGGGAATAGGTTTTCGCCCATTTGGCGAAGACGCGCTTCTCCGAGCCCGAAAGGCGGATCTTTTGGACGCCGTTGATCATTTCGTAGGTGACGCCCGCTTCTTTGGAAGAGAGCTCGAGCACCGCGCGGGAATGCTTTCTCTGCACGAAGGAGGTGAAAATGGTAAAGCCGTTTTCGACGATCAAAACCACCACGACCGGCGCGATCAAAACGGGGGCGAATCCGATCAACTGGAAAAGATAAGCCATCGACATGATGACCGAGATGACCGTGACGAAGACGCTGTTGATCAAAAGGTTGGCGAGCGAGGAGACGCTGCTGAAGCGGCTCGTTAATTCGCCGGTGTTGTATTTCTTAAAGAAGGAGGTCGGAAGCGACAAGACGCGCATCATCGTCGCCTCTTGGATCGCTTTCTCGGTCTTGATGCCAATGCGGGAATTGGCGAAGCTTTGCGTCGCCTTCACCAGCAATAACCCCGTCGCGGTCGCGACGACGTAGATCGAGACCCAAAGGAATTCGGTGAAGTCTTTCTTCGCCACCACTTCCCCGGTGAGCATCTTGGTGAAATATGGGAGCAGCAATCCGACGCCAGAAACCGCCGCGGCGAAGACGATCAAAAAGATGACGTCGATCGGGCGGATCGATTTCTGGATGTATTGGGCGTATTCCCTCAAGGAGATTTTGCCACCTGGCAAAGGACGGTAGAAGCTATAAGCTTCGGGCTCGAGTTTATCCAAGATCGCCTTGGTGACTTTGACCTTCTTGCCGGTGTGATAGCTGATGAAGTAATAGCTCTTCTTGCCTTTGGGCAACAAGACGAGCGGCTTGTGCTTGGATTTGGAGAAGACGAGGAGCGGCGCGAAATTGTCGCGGAGCCAGGCTTCGTCGAGGTGGATCTTGTGATGGGTGATCTCATAAGGACGGAGGGCGTAATTGACCCGATCCTGGAAGACGGTGATCTTTTCCGGGATCTCCACCATTTGGTGACGGAAGAAGGTCAAAATCTGCGTGATGGCGTAGTTGCCGCGCAGGATCTCGTCGCTGACGTTCTTCCCGTCTTTGACGTGGATGCCCGCGAGCGAAAGGAAAGAATCCTCGAAGGTCTTCGAGTCGAGTTCTTGCCGTTTCTTGACTTGTTCTTCAAACCAGCCCATTTCTTTCCTCCTTTCCCCGCTTATTCGTTGGTGACGAGATCAAAGTAAGATCCCTTCTTCGCCATGAGTTCGTCATGGCTCCCCTGCTCCACGATGTGGCCTTTTTCCAAGACGACGATCAAATCGGCGTCGCGGATCGTCGAAAGGCGGTGGGCGATGACGATCGTGGTGATGCCGCGCGCCTTGATGGCCTTGACGACCTCGAATTCGGTTTTGGCGTCAAGAGCGCTCGTAGCTTCGTCCAAGATGATGATGCTTGGGTCGGCCGCCAAAGAGCGGGCGATCTCCAAACGTTGCTTTTCCCCGCCGGAAAAGTTTCTGCCGCCTTCTAAGACGGGGGCGTTATAGCCGCCATCGCGCTTGCTGATCGTCTCGTGGATCTGGGCGTCGCTGCAAGCCATGATGACCTCATAGTCTTCGATCGATTCGTCCCACATCTTGATGTTGTTGGCGATCGTGTCTTCGTAAAGGGTGATGTCTTGGTCGACGACGGCGATCGAGGAAGTGAAGATCTCGTGGTCGATTTCCTCCATCTTCTTGCCGTTGAAGATGATCTCGCCAGACCATGGGGAATAAAGGCCCGAGATCAATTTGGATAAGGTGGATTTGCCCGAGCCGGTTGGGCCGACGATCGCGATCTTCTGCCCCTGTTTGATCTCAAGGTTGAAGTCGGTGAGGATCGGCTTATCCAGACGCGAATAGCCGAAGGTAACGTTTTTGAGGATGAGGTTGCCTTTGATCTTCGAGATGCTGTCGGTCGGGATGCTGCGGGTGACGTTTTGGTCCAACGGGTACTCCAAAACGTCATCGACGCGCTCCATCTGGGTGCGCATCTCCTGAAGGGTTTGACCGCTGTTGATCATCGTCATCGCCGGGGCCATGAAGGAGCTCAATAATGCCTGGAAGGCCAGGATCGAGCCGACGGTGAATTGGCCTTGGATCGTGTAATAGACGCCAAGGATCAAGACGGAATAGTTGGCGAGCATCGAGACAAAGGAAGGCAGGATGCCGAGGGTCACGTTGGTCCTCGCCATCTTCAAGCGGCCCGCCACCGCGTCTTCCTGGGCTTCCGACCAGGTGGAGAAATAGGCGTTTTCCGCGCCGTTGGATTTGATGGTCTCGATCATCTCGATGCCTTTGGAGGTCATGCCGGAGAGACGGGCGCTATCACGGGCATGGACGCGCGAGATGTTGACCCTGGCCTTGGAGATTCTCGTGGACAAGAAGGCGTTTAAGACGATGGTCGTCACGCCCACCAAGGTGAGGATCGGGCTCTTGTTGATCATGACGACGAGGTAGACGACGATCATGATCGTGTTGAAAAGAAGCGGCGCGAAGACCTGCACCAAAGTCTCGGCGATCGAGGCATTCTCGCTTTGGCGGCTCTGCAAATCGCCCGACATACGCTGGGAGAAAAATTCGATCGGGAGGCGGAGGATGCGCCACATATAGGTGGTCGAGCCAAGGAGGTCGAGCTTGCCGCGGATCTTGTATTCGTAAAGGGATTGGACGGCGCTTACTAAGACCTGCAGGAGGCCGATTCCCGCGAATAGGCCGATAAAAGGCCATACCCAATCGGGGTTATTGCCATCCAAAAGATAGTCGACAAAGACCTGCTTCATCACCGGGTCGATGATGCCGAAGAGATAGAAGATGATCGTAGTGAGGGCGAAGAAGGCGATGAGGGGCGCCGCGCCTTTGAGCCTCTTCTTGGCGAAGGAGGCGATCGATTTCTTCTTGCCGCCCGGCTCGAAGGTCTCCTCGTCGGGGATGATCTCGAGATAGATGCCGGTGAAGAATTCGTCGAAAGTGTAAAGGTCGACCTTCATGAGGCCTTTGGCGGGGTCATTGATGATGGCCTTGTTGCCGCGGAAGCCGTTTAAGACGACGAAATGGGCGCCGCCCCAGTGGATGATCGCCGGGAAATGGCCCTTTTCGCGAAGGGTTTTGATGTTATAGACGAAGCCGCGGGTCTTGAAGCCATATTTCTGGGCGGCCCGAAGGATGTTTTTGGCGTTGGAGCCGTTGCGGGAGACGCCGCAGTCGACGCGGACCTGTTCCAAAGCGACCCATTTCTCGTAATAGGCCATGACCATCGCCAAAGAAGCGGCCCCGCATTCGAGGGCCTCCAGCTGCATGATGATCGGGGTGTTCGCAACCCCTTTTGTCTTTGGTTTCTTGATCTCTTTTTTCATCCTCATTTGCCAAAGAAGAATTCGATGGGGTGTTTTTCCTCAAGGACGACGTAATAGGAATAATCGCCATCGGCCAGCTCAAAAGGACCCGCGATGGCCGTTTCTTCCGTCAAAGAGACGATGCTGCCTTCTTTGCCGTTAATGACCACTTTTTGGCCAAGTGCCAGCTTCGTGCGGTCCTTGGTTTCGACGAGGAGGGTGGCTTCGCCCTGCAAAACGCTCGCTTTGCCCAAAAGCTTAAAGCGGACGGTGCCAAGAGCGGACCACGTGAAAAAGGCCACAAGCAAGGCAATCACAACGCCCAAAATGACCCAAGTAAATGGGGAGCTATGCTGAAGGTGTTTGTTTAGTTCATCGGGATTCGCGATGCTGGGGTTCTTTTGTTTCACGCTTCGTGGGTCCTTTAGGTTCGTTTAGTATACCATTACGCGCGCATTATTGGATGTCGAGTGGGTTCTCAATGCGATAGTTCTTGAGAACCTCGGTAACTTTCTCGTACCAGCCGTTTTCGAAGAAGGCGCATTTTGTGATGTCTTCGTGATAGAAATTCACGTCCTTCGAATAAAGGAGGCCGAGGGCGGGACAGCCGCCGGTGCAGGCTTTGTAGTAGCGGCAATTGGCGCATTTCTCGTTCTCCAAGATCTGCTTGAGGAGCGGCGCGGTCGCCAGATTGACGTAATCGCTTTGCTTCACGAGTTCCTGAAGCGGGGTCTTGAAGCAATTGCCAAGGCTGATGCCCTTCTCCAAGAAATAGCCGGACATCTGGAGGCAGGGAACGACTTCGCCGCCGCTTGAGATTGCGATCATGCCGCGGTTCCCCTTGCACATGGGGATGCGGAGGTTGAATTCTTTCTCGCTGCAGGAAATTGGAACCAGGTTATAGCCTTTGTGCTGGGGGTGAATCCTCAGGAATTGCCAGATGTCCACGACCATCTTCATGTTAGAGTCGAGGTATTCTTTGGCAAAGGAAAGCATCCGCTCATAGTATTCTTCGATCGGCAAGCTCGACTGGGGGGCGTTTTTCTCCCACCTGGGGGCTTCGGTCGTGCGGATGATGCGCATCTCGGAGACGTGCATGTCGTTCAACATTCTCGCCGTCTTCATCATGACGTCGACGTTTTTGCGGTTGACCTGAACCTGGGCTTTGACGTGGAAGCCGTTAGCGATGCAAAGCTTGATCGCTTTGATGGTGAGCTCTTCCGCTTTGGGGTGCTGGCGGATCCAATTGTGGTAGCCAACGCCATCGTAGGAGATCTTGATCAAAGGATTGCAGCCGATCTCCTTGAAGAGATCCAGCATCTTCTGATTGAGCAACAAGCCATTGGTGTTGAGCTCAAAGATCATCATGTCGCGTTCGTAGATCGCCTTCACGATGTCCAAAAAGCGGGGGTGGACGAGCGGCTCGCCACCCGTGAGGGTGAAGGCATGGACGCCAATCTCTTTCGCCTGATCCAAGATCGAAAGGATCTGCTCAAAGGAAAGCTCGCTGTTTAAGGGAGCGTTGTCTTTCGCGTTGAAGCAGTGCAGGCAATTGAGGTTGCATTTCCCGGTGATCATGAGGTTCATGCGCGGGAAATAAAGATTGTCGTATTTGTGGAGAGAAGACCATTCGCTAGGATGGCTCCCCTTCTCGCACTCTTCGATGAGTCGGTGTTCCAAAAGATTCTCGATGACCGGGGTTTTCTCCAAGTCATGCTCGGCATCACAGAGCAAAAGCGTCGCGAATTCTTCTTTGGAAACGCCAAAAGCGCAGTCCACCCCCCTGCGGTAAACTGCGCGATCGACATAACGCCATTTGCGGATGGCGATATCATCCCTTAAGCGGTAATACAATTCGGTTGCCTCTTTTGTAAACCCAATCAGGAGTCGATTTTCCGATGCTTGTCTTCTTCGTCTTTTTTCTCGGTCTCTTTCTCGGAGCTGCAAACGCCGCCAGAGACGGCGGAGAGTTGTTCTTCGCTCAGCTCGACGCCTTCGTCTTTGGCGAGCTGGAGAAGGTCATGGGTGTCTTCGCACGCTTTGACTTTCTCAATCTGGTCCGGAGTTAGTCCTTTTAATAACGATTCTTTCATGGTGGTTTCCCCCCTACTGCTACCCATTGTAAATCAGGCTGCGCCACAAACTTGTCACACTGCCGATTTTTCTTTTTGCTTCGCCGCGTGCTCGTCGATCTCTTCCTTTTGGACTTTGTAGACGGCGACGATGTTTTCGATGAGTTCTTCGTTGTAGAAATCGCTTTGGGAAAGAACGCTCCGAATCTCGTCTTCGAAGCCTTCCAAGCGCTTTGGATCGTACCAAGAGTAATCCCAATCGGCGTCGAGCCCGCCAAAGAGGAAATAAACGATGAAATACGTTCCTTTGTTAAGGCCGGCGAGGATCTTTTTGCCGCGCTCGCTCCCGCCAAAGGAGCCCGCCAAATCGAAGAAAGGCGCGGGGGTGTATTCCCCATTTTTCAGGTTATGGAGCAAAGCGATGTTGCCGAAATGGAGATCGGGCAGGAAGCAAAGGGCCCGGATGCAGGAAAGCTGGACAAAGTGGGTGTAAAGGTTTGGGACGCCGCAAGAAGAAAGCAACTCATAGAAGCGCTTGGCCTTCGCCCGGTCGACGGATTTCTCAAAGGAAAGGACGCGCATCTCCTCGGGCAGCACTTCCCAAAGATGGACCAAATCCTGATCCATGTTGATGATCGGCTTGGAGATGGAGACGTATTTTCCTTCAAAGCGGCCCAGCTCGTAAGTAAGGGCGGCGTCTTCCCCGAGCATCTTGCGGATGAGCCGCGAAGAAAGCACTTCGCCCAGCGCCTCCTCCGAACTCTTGGGATCGATGCCGATTTTGTAAAGCTTCGGCCCATCTTCGTAAAGCCAGCCCTTCGTCGCCCAGCCGGGGGTGACGATGTCGGGAACGTTGAGGTCGCAACTCTTCAAGGCGGCGAAATCGCCGCGAAGGAGGGCTCTACCGAAGGAATCGTCCCAAGGATGCTCGAAGAAATTGATGTCTTTGTAGGAAAGCTTCTCCCCTTCTTTCTTATACCAATAATGGTTGGAGAGGGAGAGGCCATGGCCTTTGAAGGATAGGATGAGGCTATTCTCGCAGCCGGTGGCTTCTAAGATCTCCTTGAAGGCATAACGGACGTTGGGGATGGCGCGCCTGCTGAAAAAAGCCTGCAGGATGCGGTCAAGATTCGCCCCTTCTTTGTTCATGCCATAAGGCGCTTTTTCGAAATGGGCGCGCTTGCCCGTCACATGGATTTCTTTTTCGGAGAAGCAGACGGAGAAAGAAAGCACCTCGTCTTCTTGGTGCATCAAAATGAATTCCTCGCTTTTATGGCGCGGCGAATATGGCTTAATGTGCCAGGATGGTTTCATATTAAGCAAAGGTTAATAGGCGTGGAAGAAGGCCCAGTCGTACTGGATCATATATTCGCCCCGATACATCCTGACGGCATCGGGATCGTTCTTTTTGTAGCGGTAGGCGTCGCAGTCGATCTTGCTGACGTCGATGTAGCATTCGTTGTGGCGTTTGACGAAGGCGTCCCCCGCGCCCACCTTCTTCAACGTGTTCTGGATGTCGGCGATGAGGTTCCTCAAATAAGAAGCATGGTCTTCTTCCCACAAGACGGCGTTGAGCTCGTTGACGCTGATGGCCGCGCCTTCGCGGTCGATCAAATAGGCAAAGGCCTCTTTGGATTTCTTATAGGAGAAACGGAGCGGCTCGCCATCGTAGAAGACCTCAAAATTGCCGAAGCATTTGACCTGAAGGCCTTTTTTGGCGAGGTTTGCGGGTGGGGTACGAAGATAATCCATCTCTTCTTTGATCTTGTCTTTGCTGACGGGCTTGGTGACGTAGCCGGAAGCATGGAGGCGATGGGCTTCCAAGGCGTATTGGTCGTAAGCGGTGACGAAGATCACGTTGATGAGCGGATTCATCTCTTTGAGCTTTTTGGCGAGCTGAATGCCATTCATGCCCGGCATCTCGATGTCGAGGAAGGCAAGGTCAATGGTCTTGTCCTTGCAGGATTCTGCGGCTTCCAGCGGGTTGCCGAACAAATAGAAAGAACCATCGGTGATGACTTCTCTCACCGATTTTTCGAGCCTCATCAGCTGAAGCGGTTCATCGTCGACTAGCAATACGTTCATGTTTTCTTGCAATGCAGCGCGCTTCTTAAGAAGAGCCTGCCCTTTGTTTTTTGAGAATAACACGATTTCCCCCACTTCCGTTAGGAAAATAATCCAATGGGATTTCCCGTCTTTTTCGTTACAAACGAACTGTGCACTGCTACCACACTCCGCAACAAAGCGCCGCAAATCGCAACAAGTGACAACAACCGACAACAAGTAGCAACAACCGACAACAAGTAGCAACAAATCGCAGCAAGAAAACCCCGCCTCCTTGCGAAGACGGGGCTTTTGTCTTGGCTTACTGGATCTTCAAGCTGCCATCAGAGATGAGCTTGCCGGACTTCCGATCGTAGAGAAGGATGCGGTCCCCCTCGAAGCTGATCTTGGTCTTCTCGTTCATCTTGTAGTCGACGTCGCCGAAGCTCACGCCGGTGAAAATGTAGTCGCCGACGGTCAATTTGACCGTGGTTTCCATGCCAGTCGGGAGGGCGCTGTAGACGGAGGCGTCAAAGCCTTTCTCCTGGCCGATCTTGATGTATTCCGGACGGATCGCGAGGATCAAGGTATCGTCAGGGATATCGTGCTCTTCCTCGGCGAAGACGTCGCCCGTGACTTTGTGGATGCAATAGTTGAAGCGGCGATCCGCGTTCTCCTTCTCCACATAGCCGCGCTGCTTCTTCGCCTCTTCCAGCTTCGCGGCGGCCTCTTTGGCTTCTTCGTCGCGCTTTTTGAAGAATTCGGCGATGTCCACGGGCTTATTCGGCGTGTAGACGATCTTCTTGCCATCCATGAGCTCGAGGACGATGTCTTTGCCCTTCTGGGTCGGACGGGCCTCGATGAAGTTGATGGACGGGGAGCCGATGAAGTCGGCGACGAAGAGGTTGGCCGGGTCGCGGTAGATCTTAAGCGGCGGCTCGTATTGCTGCAAAACGCCGTTATTGATCAAGCAGACGTGGGTGGCGAGGGTCATCGCCTCCTGCTGGTCGTGGGTGACGTAAACGAAGGTGGAGCCGGTGTCGAGATGAAGGCGCTTCAACTCGGAACGCATCTCCAAGCGGAGTTTGGCGTCGAGGTTGGAAAGCGGCTCGTCCATGAAGATGACCTTGGGCTCTGGGGCGAGGGTACGAGCGATGGCGACACGCTGCTGCTGACCACCCGAGAGCTCGGCGGGATAGCGGTCCATGAATTCGCCGACGTGGACGATGCGCGCCACATGACGGACCCTGAGGTCGATCTCCTCTTTGTCGAGCTTGCGGTTCTTGATGATGACTTTGCCAGCCTCATCGAGGTATTCGCCCTTCTCGTTGATTTTGTTGCCTTTCTCCTCCAAGGCTTTCTTGATGGATTCGGCTTTGGCGAGGTATTCCTCGCTCTTGGTTTTGGCGAGCGCCTTGCACTCTTCTTCGTTTTTGTCTTCAAAGCCAAGCGCGAAGAGCTCTTTGGCGGAGCTCATCGAGATCTTGAAGCCGTCGATCAAGAAGAGATAGGCCTTGTCCTTGTCGATCTTGCCGTCTTTGTCCCTCGCATATTCGAGGAACTTCTTGATGGAGACGACGTCGAGGACGGCTTTGGCGAGCGCCTGGTACTTCAGATATTCGCTCGAGATGACCGGAAGATCGGTGCGGAGCTCCTGAAGGCCGAAGGTTATGTTCTTGTAGACCGTCATATGCGGCCAAAGAGCATAGTTCTGGAACAAGAAGCCGACGTGGCGGTTGGCGGCGGAGATGTTGATTCCCTCCTCCGAGTCGAAGACGACGCGGTCGCCGATCTGGATCTTGCCCGAGGTCGGGGTCTCGAGACCCGCGATCATACGGAGGGTCGTGGTTTTGCCGCAACCCGAGGGGCCGAGGAGGGTGACGAAGCCGTTGTCCTCGATTTCCATCGAGAGGTCATCGACCCCGAAGAAGCCACCCCAGCGTTTTGAGACATGAGATAACGTGATTTTAGGCATGGTTTATTTCGTGGAACCTCCAATTCCTTTGTCCATCGAGGCGCCGGTGAGCAAATTGACTGCGTAGTTGGCGACCAAGATGATGACGATGAGCAAGAAGTTCGCGGCGTTCTCCAAGGCGGCGACGCCGGTGTCTTCGAGCATGAACATGAAGCGGGTGAGGATGAAGTAGTCGCTGCCGAGGAAGACGAAGAGGTCGAGTTCCCTCATACAAGAGATGAACGGCAGCAAGAAGCCGGAGATGAAGGCGGCTTTCTGGATTGGGAAGATGATCCGGGTCATGCGCTTCCACCAGGGGATGTGCATGATGACGCCCGCTTCCTCGATTTCCTCCGAGAGCTGGAGCATCGCGTTGAGCGAGGTTCTGGAGGCGAAGGGGATGTACTTGATGACGCCGACGACGACCATCACCACAAAGACCCCAACACCCGCGGAAGTCGCGGGGATGCCAAGGTTCAACGCCAACATCATGAAGATGAGAGAAAGGGCAACTGAGGGCATCAAATACGGGAAGAAAGCTACGTTGTTAACAACGATGCCAAGAGGCGATTTGCGTTTTCTTGAGACGGCATAGCCGATGAGGAGACCGCATAAGCCAGCAAAGAAGCCGCAGAAGAGCGATAAGAGGACCGAGCCTCCTAAGGCCGTCCATACGCGGCGCTCATGCAATAAACCAACGTAGCCGGCGGAAGCGTTGCCGATCGGCGTCTCGGAAATCCAGGCCTTGAAGGTCAATCCACTGGAGAAGTCGCCAGAGTTCGGCAAAAGAGACTCCAAGAAGAAGGAGATCATCGGGCCGATGCAGACGAAGGCGACGAGGACGCAGGTCACCGAGGCGGTCACCCATTTCCCGACTTTGCCGAGATTCGTCTTGCTGATCTGGCCGGATTTGCCCGTGACGGTGGTGAACTGTTTGCGGGAGCCGGTCTGAATCTGGTTGAGAATGAGCATCACGACGCCGATGAGGATCAAGACGATCGCGACCGCATAGCCGGAACCCATGGAGTTGCCACCACTGCCCTCGATGAGGGATTTCATCTTGGTGGCGAGGGTATAGAAGTCGACGACGTTGCCTAAGGTCGTTGGGACCGAGTAGGAAGACATCGCCGAGCTAAAGACCAAAAGGATGGTGGAGAAGAGCGCGGGCTTTAGCATCGGCACGGTGATGTGCGTGAAGCGTTTCCAACGTGGGATGTTGAGGATGGTCGCCGCTTCCTCAAGGTTGCTGTCCATGTTCTGAAGGACGCCGCCGATGAGGATGTAGGCGAATGGGGTGTAGTGAAGGGCGAGGACCATCGCGACCGGGAACCAGCCATAGACGAACCATTGCGGAACCGCAAGGCCCGTTAATGCCTGAAACTCGCCAATATAACCACCCGTGACGGTGGTGTTGACGAAGAAGTTCTTCCAGAAGAGCGCCAAGGTCCACTGGGGCATGATGTAAGGGAAGATGAAGATGGCGGTGACGAACTTCTTAAACGGCATGTTGGTGCGCGTGATCAAGAAGGCCATGACTCCACCGAAGAGGATGGCGAAAATGCAAGCGAAGGTCGAGACGAGAAGGCTTCGGGCGAGTGGCAGCCAGAAGTTGCCGACCGCAAGGTCGGAGCTAAAGAGGATGGACCACCAATAGTAACCCGTGAAAGACCCTTGTGGGACGTATTCGCGCGGACCCTTCTCCCAAATATCCCAAACCAAGATGTCCCAGTCGCTCGCCGGAACGGAATTGCCATTCACGGCTTGGAAGGAAGAAACGATGAGGGAAAGAAGCGGATAAAGGTTAAGGAGGAGGAGCACAAAGGCGAAGAAGACGAGAATCGAATTCGCCGGTACGCCCAAGAAGGTAAAGGTTTTCGTCGCGCCACGCCGGACGGTCTTAAAGAAGGGGGACCGTTCTTTTTTCGCGGCTTGATCCGACATAGTGAGGTTTTCCTTTCTTAGGGACTATAGAGAGCAAAGCGGCAAGCCCTGCAAAAGCTTGCCGCTCGCAAAATCATAAGTGACTTATTTCGCGGCGATGCACTTCTGGATGAAGGCATTGACGGTGTTGTAATAAGTGGCGATGTAGGACGGGGTTTCGACGGTCGACTTCGCGGTGTTGATCCACCAGTTGGCGGTCGGGTCGTTCAAGCACGGGAATTCGTTCGGCTCAGTGGGAACAACTTTCCACACTTTGATCGGTTTCCCGTCTTTATCGGTAGAATCTTCATAATGGCCATGACCATTCACGGTGCGGTCGACGTTGATATCTTCGCCATAGGTCGGATAGTCGCCGACGTCGCTGGCCCACTTGGAGTAGCCGACTTTGGTGGTCGAGAGGAAGTTGATGAAGGCGCAGGCGGTCCAGGGGAGCGGGCTCTTCGGGGTGAGCATCAGGTAGTGCTTGTACATGAAGCCGCCGAAGCCCTTGAGGGCGAGGGTCGGGTTCTTGCCATCGCTATGCTGATCGCCGAGGGCGGCGACGACGATGTTCTTCTTGGAGACCGCGGCGGTCTCCGCGAGGTTCTGGATCTTGGAGTAGACGATCCAGGCGGCGTGGCCCGGGGCCTTGGAGAAGGCGTCGAGGGCTTTGCCGTCGTCAGCCGCGAAGTTCGCGTTCTTGACGAAGCGGTCGATGAAAAGGAAAGCGTATTTGCGCTTCTCGCCATAATTGGCGTATTTGGCGAGGTCGGTCGCGGTGAGGCCAGAGTCGTTGGTGGCGTCATCGAAGGCCGCCTTCAGGATGTCGCAGTTGTCGTCGGAGGTGAGCTGGATCATCCAGTCCATGTTGACGTTCTCGTTGGTCGGGTCCATGGTGTCGATGACCATGCCGTCTTTGAGGAAGTCCCAAATGTTGTCGGCCTTGTAGCCGTTCGTCTTGTTGTACATCCAGGTCTTGAAGTTGAACTGGAGGGAGAAGGGGTTGGCATCACGCTCTTTGTTGACGCCAGTCTTTTCCGCCCATTCTTTCGGGAGGTAGTTCACATAGCCCTTTTCGATGCCTTTGGTCTGAAGCTGATAGCCATCCTGGAGGAGGGCGCCGCTATAAGTGGCGTTGCCCGATTCGACTTCGGCGTTAAGGAAGGTATAGATCTTGCCATCGACCGTGGTCTGGTAGTCGATCTGGTCTTCCTTGATGGTGGTGCCGGCGGCTTCGTTGAGGGCTTTGACGAATTCGCCCTTCACTTTGCCACCACGGCTGGAGGTGGCAAGCCAATGGAAGGTTTTGGAGCCAAGTTCAGCGGCCGCCTTCTTGAAGAGTTCGGTCCTGCTGAGGGTTTCGGCCTCTTTAACGACTTTTTGAACTTCCGTCAGTTCCGCCGGAGTTTCACCGGATGTGCCACCGCAACCCGCAAGGACGGCGGTCGCACTCAAAGCCAAAAGGCTGAGGATTAGTTTTTTTGATTTCATTGAAAAAATTCTCCTTTACATGAATCAAAATTACCTAAATGATAGTCCTCTCCATTCGCCCTTGCAAGCGCTTACAACAAGTTTTTTAGCCGATAAAAACGCGCTTTTTTGTGAAAATCCCTCTTGATTTTTGTATCGGCCAACCTAGCGCGCACGGGGGCGTGTCCGTGCGAGAACCTTAGTTTCTTTGCTTCTTTCTCTTCGCGGGAGACGGTGCCTTGTCTTTGGCAAAAAGAAAGCCCTCGGTTTTTGAACCTGATGAGAAAAAAGAAGGCGAGGGATTCTCAATTTTCAAAAACTGATAAATCGAAAGTGGCGAAATTTGCAAAAATCTATGTTTTT
>CAMGZU010000019.1 GCA_946183085.1 uncultured Erysipelotrichaceae bacterium
AAAGGCAAAAAGGCAAAGAAAAACGCACCGTGATTCGGTGCGTTACTTTCTTCATAGTGTGTACCCTCTTTCCTGGACACTTTTCGGATCAGGTCGCGAACCCCTGCTCAAGCCTGTACTGCACGGGCGGCTTCCAGCCGGTCTTGCGCTTGATCCTGACGCAATTGTAATAGCTTATGTAGTCGTCGACAACGGCCGAGAAGGCCTTGAAGCTCCGGAACTCGGCCTCGTGGCCGTAGAACATCTCGTTCTTCATGATGGCGAAGAAGGACTCCATGATGGCGTTGTCCATGCAGTTGCCCTTCCGCGACATGGACTGCCTGATCCCGTTATCCGCCAGGGCCCGGACGAACCTCGGGTTCTGGTACTGCCAGCCCTGGTCCGAGTGGATTGTGAGGCCGGCGAGGTCCCTCGACCCGACCCCCGCCGAGGCCAGCATCCGCTCGATCTGCGCGTAGTCCGCCCTCGTGGAGAGGTCGTAGCCGACGATCTCGTTGTTGTACATGTCCATGATGGGGCTCAGGTAGCACTTCCCCCACGGGAGGGAGAACTGGGAGACGTCCGTCGTCCACTTCCTGTTCGGGCGGTCCGCCCCGAAGTCCCTCCTGATGAGGTTGCCCGCGACGGCCCCGACGTGGCCCTGGTAGGAATGGTATCTGCGCGGGTGCTTCCTGGCGCTCAGGCCCAGCTTCCGCATGATCCTCTGGACCTTCTTGTGGTTGGCGGCGACGCCGAGAGCGAGGAGGGCGCGATGGACGCGCCTGACGCCGTAGTTGCCGCGGTGCCGCGCGAAGATCCGCCCGATGAGCTCAAAAAGCTCGGAGTTCTTCCCGTCCGCGTCCGCCTTCCGCAGCTCGAAGTAATAGGTGGACCTCGGCAGGCCCGACGCCGCCAGGAGCTTGCCGAGGGCGCCCCTCCTCCCGGCGGCCATGGAGGCGATCACTTTCGCTTTTTCGCCTTGGCTTCCGCGGCCTCCCTCTTGGAGACCAAGGCGTCTAATTTTTTTAGGTACTCGTTCTCCAGCTCGAGTATCTCGTTGCGCTTGCGGAGCGCCAGCAGCTCCTCGCGCTCGCTCTTCGACAGTTTCTTTCTCATGGGCTCGGACGTCGCGACGCTCGTCGGCGGCTTTATTCCTTTCCTGTATTGTAAACCCGCGACGCCCTCCCTGGCATAGTCCAGGCACCACCTCCTGACGGTGGAGTGGCACCTCATCCCCATCGCCCTCGCGGCCTCGGAGTACGACCTGCCGGCCCGCACCATGCGGACCGCCCGGATCTTGTCGGCCAGAGAGTAATCCCGGTAGATGATGGAGTTGTCGAGCCCCCTCCCGCCCTGCTGGCCGAGGAGGAGGCGCCAGTTGGAGACGTACCTCTTCAGGGTCACCTCCTGGACTCCCGGGACCCGCGGGAGAGGCTTGCCCTCGTCTGAGAGCCTGATGCAGAGCAGCTTAAAGTCTTGATCGTATTTAGGCATGATAAAACCCCCTTTCCTAAGACCTTAATTGTCCAGAAAAGGGGGTACTATCTATCATGGTGATCCGTGAGGGACTCGAACCCGCGACCCGCTGATTAAGAGTCAGCTGCTCTACCAACTGAGCTAACGGACCATGTGGCGCTTTAAGCGCTTGACTATCGTATTACGATTTGCCCCGCGCTTCAAGCAAAAATTATTGGAGTTCCTCCATCTTGAAATCGATGGGTTTTTTCGCGCCAGAAATCCCGGCGAGCTTAATCTCTTCGTAGGACTTATAGAGTTTCGCGTGGCTGGTGTCGATTTCGTATAGGCCGAGCAGATAATCGCCAAAGCCTTGCTTGTGTCTTGAAAAGGCCATCATCGAGACCGAGATGATCGCCGGAAT
Source organism: uncultured Erysipelotrichaceae bacterium (assembly GCA_946183085.1). GTDB lineage: Bacteria > Bacillota_I > Bacilli_A > RFN20 > CAG-826 > Alloenteromonas. Next base: position 1,859 of record CAMGZU010000019.1, read on the forward strand.
GGCGAAGGTCACCAAAGAAAGAAGCAAGATCCCAAAGTAGAAGATCGCGAACCTCGCCAAGAAACGTTTGGTGGAGCAGGCCAAAAGACGGCTATCCGCGACCGAGATCTGATAAAGCCCTTTGCCGATCGTCATATGGCCTCTTCTTAGGATAAGAGGAGGAACGAGATAGATCAAAAGACCCGCGATGGCATAGGCGATCGGAATCTCAAACCAAATGAGGACCCTTGCTTCGTAACGGGTAAGCTCCAAATGGCCTGGGATCTCGGAAAGAAGGAAGTTTTGGCAATACTTGTCAATAAAGGGGGCGTAGCAGTTCGTAAAATAAGTCTCGTCATTGGCCTCGCATTCGGGGTTTTCCATCACCTCGCCATAGGGGGCGACGAAATAGGGTTTGTTATGATAGGTGAATTCGGGGTTTAGGCGGTAATCGACATAAGTCGTAAGCACCTTTTGGAAGGAGTCGGACCCTGCTTTTTCCAAATCAAAGGCCAAGAAGGTCTCGATGGCATCCACCGCGTATTTCTTCTTCTGCTTCCCCGTAAAGTCATTCGAGGATTTCGATAGATAAGAAACGATGTCCAAAGAAGAGCCGTCCTCTTCGACGTGATATAGGCCGCTTTCTTTCATGTTGGATAGCAACGCAGTCTCGTTTTCTTGATAGCCTGGCGTGAACTTCGCCACTTCTCTCGCCCCCAAGAAGAGCCCAAAGGCAAGAATCGCGAAAAGAATGAAATCCAAAAGATTCGCGAAGACCCTCCGATGAAAAGGCGCGACCTGATAAGCGATCTCGGTTTTTTCTTTCTTTGCTTCGTCCGCCATTTAGATCTTGTATCCTTTCGCGCGGTAGATTTCGTCCAAGGTCTTCTCATCCACCAAAACGGAACGCGAGAAGATGTCCGTCAAGGAACGGTTGTAACGATCAAACAAAAGGGTAAGCAAGGATGCGATCACCAAGATCAGGGAGATGCCGCTTACGGAAAGAAGGATAGGAACGGAGAACAAGGTGTTGATGTCAAGCTGCGGGAACGGCAGGAAGAAAAGCATCCAGGCGTTTAAGGCGAAATAGAAGATCGATAGCATCGCCGCCCTGCCCTTTCCGATGATCTTAAGCGAGTCGCTTTCGATGCGGTTGTTCCGCAAAAAGATCATCCCTAAAGTCTTCGAGGAGCGAGAGGCCATCGGGATGGCGATAAAAAGCAATACGATGCTCGTGAAGTAAGCAATGAAGGAAGAGAAGATCAATAAAGCGTCGTCTTGGCGGATGATCTTGTCCACTCTTGATTGCTCGGCTTTGTAGGAGATGCCGTTATAGGAAAGGTCGTTCTTCTTGATCGAAGCAAGCATGTCATCATAAAGATTCAAGAACACATGCTTCTGGAAGGTCTTATAATCCCTCTCCCCTTGGGAGGAGATGGTGTCTTTGTAATCGAAAAGAGGCTTAAACTCCTCGATATAGGTTTCTTTAAGGCTCACTGCCCCATCACTCACGACGAAGAATTCCTGCGGATAGGCGGTTTCATAGATCTTAGGATAAGACTCCGCGCCTCCCCCTAGTTTCACATAATAGGTTTTGAAGACTTCGTATTTCTCTTCGCCACCATTTACGAAATAAGAGGTGTATTTGAGGCAAGTCTCCTCTAAGTTCTCGCCAAGCGAATTGGGCTCTTGGTTCTTTTTGGCAAAAAGGAGCTCATTGCCATATAAGACGGAATCTCTTTTCAAAGAGGCTTCGTCGAATTCCTTCATCCAGGAATCGTAGCCAACGATGAGTCTCCCAAGCGGATAGACGGCGAGATGAAACAAGGTCATCGAGAGGATCAGCGTCAAAAAGAAATCGGCGAGGTAAGACAAAACCCGCTTCCCCCTTCCTAAAGGGAAGATGTCTAAGGTCTTCACTTCGCGTTTGTCGATGGCGTGATAAGTCGATTCTTCCATTGCTAGCGTCTAATGATAATTCGAAACGAACAAAAGGAAAACCGCGAGGAGTTTCCTTCTCGCGGTCTTTTGTTCTATTTAAGAACGATTAGGCAGCGGTGTAGTAAACGGTGACCGAGTAGATGTCGACGTTGTAGCTGGACGGGTTGATGATGAAAGCCGAATCTGCGTCATTCATCATGTAAGTGTAGGTCGTGCCAGTGCCGCTTCCGGTGGCCGGATTTTTGATCTCGGTGCCAGTGGCATCGGTGCCGGCATAAACCTTCAAGTTGTTGTACTTGCCATAGACGTCGATGATGACACGATTGATCTTCTTGATCTTCTCGGCGGTGCGGATCGAAGCATTCTCGTTCTTCGGGAACTCAATTTCTTTGTATTTGGTGACGTCCGTGCACTTATCAAGGATAAAGTCGGTGGTCGTTTTCATGTTGCTCTCGTCGACTTTGGCGACGTCAAACTTAACCGGGCTGATCTTGACGGAGTCGCTATAGGTGCCATAGGTCGCGGTGATCGTGGCATCGCCCTGCTTCAAGGCGGTGATGACCATGCCGCTAACAGCGATGACGGTGGTGTCGCTCGAAGTGATCTTGAGCACGCCTCTTTGTAGTTCGGTGATCGGGTTGACGGTCGCGCCTTCAAATTTGAAGTTGAGGGTACGCTGATTCGTGCCAACGAGCCATTCGGCGGTCAATTCCTCTTTGTTGGAGATCGTGAGGCCCGTGATAGCCAAGGGTTTTGCTTCCTCGGTCGGTGTTGAGGTCCCGCATCCGGCTAGGCCAACGGCCGCCATTGCGCAGGCGAGAAATGGGATAAATGTCTTTTTCATGTGTTCCTCCTTTAACCCAATTTTGTCTAATTTTCCGAACTTACTGTACGAAGGTTCGGTTGTTAATGTCCTTCAATAGGGTCAGGTATTTCTTTTTCGTGGCAACGCCACGGAAAGTATACAATCCCCCAAATGAGAGGAGAATAACCGAGAGAATCCCGAGAACGACGAAGACGTAGAACTCGGCGCAGGTCGTAACCAACTCGAAGTGGTTCGACGGTTTCTTCGCTAAAACGAAGAAGATGATGGCGACGATGAGAGCGATCGCTCCGATGGAGAGCATGCCCATGCCAGAGGCAAAGGAATTCCTTCCTCTTTGAACTTGGGCGTGAGCGGCTTGGGAAAGGGATTTGATTTCCGTTTCCGTGCAATCGGCTTTGATAAGATGGCCGCATCTTGGGCAGACATAAGCGACTTTGGTGTCTTCTTTGATTTCGCCTTCGACTTGGGCGAAAGAAGAACTCTGCATTTCGACTTTACGTTCATCGATTTCGTAAGCGCAATGGGTGCAATACATATCGTTCTCCTTCTTCTCAATCCATCAACTGGATGTCGGCCGAGTTGGACGGGATGACTTGCCATTGGTAAGAACCACTGGTGGTCTTGTGAATGCCCATGACGCCAGCGACTTTGATTTTCTTGCCTTGGAAATAGGTGTGGTTGTCATAAACGTCAACTTCGGTTGCTTGATAGCCAAAAGTGATGTAAATCCCCCAGCCCGCGGCGGTGTAGATGGTGATGTCGCCATCCTCCGAGGTATAGCCCCTATCCTTTTTGACCTCGACGAAATCGGTCACTTGGATCGCGCAGTTCAACGCCTCGGTGGATTTGGCTTCGACCTTGCTTTGTAGCTCTGCGGCGGTGTATTCGAAACGGTGGAGCGAGAATTCGCCGGTGTTGTCTTCCGCTTTGATGATGACGCGGGCATCGTCTGGCCCGGTGCTGCTCGAAGTTTTCGGGAAATGGACACCCGACATCTGGAAACCGAAGTTCTCGCTGTCCGTGCAAACGCCGCAAATCTCAATGTAGGTATTGATGGTGTAGAAACGCACCGGAATCGTGGTCATGCCGCAGAAGATGTTAAGGCTTGCATATTCACCGCCTTTGGTCGGGTCGTCTGGGTCATCGGCATAGAAGTTCTGAATATAGAGAATATTATTGGAATAACCGGCGACCGTGCCGACGACACGGCATTTGGATCCGTTGAAGCGGTTCACATGGTCCGGGTCTTTCAAGGTCTCTTCCACTTCATGTTTGATGTCGAGCAAAGAAGTGTCCTCGTAGCTTCCGTAATTAAAGAGCGGAGCAGGCTTGCCAGAGAAAAGGTTAAGCTTGTAATTTTTCGCTTGGTTCTCGGCCGCGATGAAAGTGTCGACATACTCTGGCATGTCGTTGACGTTCTTGACCCAGCTATAGCCCTCTTGGACAATCCAGAGATTCAAAAGGTAAAGATGGTCGCGGTCAGCGTTTTTCGTATCGAGATTGATCCAGACCAAGCTCACATAACGTGAGCCGGTCGAGTCCGGATTCGGGGTGCCATAGGAAGATTGGGCCGAGGAAACGACGATCGTACCATTCTTGGCGGCTTCTTCGAGTTTCTTTTTGGTGAAATTGGAGGCTTCTTTGCCATACTCTTGGATTTCGCCGGTGGACTCTGGCGTATTAACGCCATAGAAACGGGCTTTCAATGTCGCGCCAGTCGAGGTTGTAAAATGAGCGGTGTCGCCGTCGATGCTGCTCTTTAAAGTGACTTCTTCGACGCCATCCGTCCAGAAAGAACGATTCTTATGGTCAAGACCCAGTTTCACGGTCCCGTTTTTCACGTAGTCAACCCAATTGGCGTCACCAATGGTCGGCTCGGCGCCGCAAGAAGTCGCGGTAACCGCCGTAACGGCGCCAAATAAGGCGATCAGAAGGCTTCCAATAAAATACTTAAGTTTCATTCGAACGCTCCTTACATCTGGGTTTTTGCCGCGTTGATGGCGTCGCCGACGGCTTTGGAAACCGGGGTCCCGGTTTTGCAAACCGAGGCAATGATCCCGCCGATTTTTTCGCGGAGCGAGGCTGAGCCCTTGAAGACTTTGGTCGTGAGATAAGACCCATTGATGTCTTGGACCAAAGTGTTGGCGGCCTTCGTCACCATATCGCCCACCTGGGACCATTCGATCCACAAGTCGGTTTCATAGGCGGAGTCGCGAACAGGAATATAGCCTTCGCTGCCAAGCAACGTGACGTTGGTATTCACCTCTGGGTTCGTCAGGTATTTCGCGAGCATCCAAGAATAATGCATGCGGCGATCGTTTTCTTCGTTCGAAAGGCTACGGTTTTTCAAAAAGGTGATGGTCGGGCCTTGCGTAACATAGAGATTGCGGTTCAACGGATTGGTGGCGGAGGAAGGAACGCGAACGACGTTGGCCGTAAAAGAGCCCGCCTTCGGCATGGAGTAGCCGGAGCCGCCAGAAGAGCCGATGACAAAGAGGCACTGCTGATTCTGGAAAGCGGTTGAGCCATATTTGTTTGCGATGCCTTTGGTCTCCAAGAGCTTCGCATCATAGGCCTCTTTGATGGAGGTGACGAGGTCTTCGACCTTCGTTCGGGCTTCGCCGGTTTCGAAATCAATGTGGCCTTTGCCGTTCTCGTCGACCGAGGCATAAGGGATCTCCAACTGACAAATCTTCGAAATAAGGAAATTGGCGTCGGAGTCGTAATAAATGGGACAAGTAAGACTGGAGATGACTTGATCTTTGTTCTGGAGGATCACCTTGTTCATCTCAATGAACTCCGTCCAAGAAATCGTAGAAAGGTAATTCCGCAAAGCGGAGGCGGTCGTGATCTCCGGCTTCCAGAATTTCATGGCGCGAAGCACGGCGTTTTCGTTATAAGCCATGACTTCGGAGCTCTTCATGAAGGGGAGGGAATAGATGCCCTCTCTTTGGTATTGCTTGCCTTCTTCATAGAAAGCGGTCACGAAATCGTCTTCGTCATAATCGGGGGAATCCCCAAGGTAAGCTTGCTTCGTAAAGCCGATTTCGGAATCGTTTACATATTTCGTCAAATCATAGACGTAATCGCCTGGAGTACCTTCCATGGCCAAATAGTCGGCGACATGGTCGGGATAGGCGACAGCGATGGTCGGCGTCCCGCCGGCGCTGAAGGATTTTTTCACTTTGTCGAGCAAGGTGTTGTAATCGCCTTGGTAATCCAAAGAGAACTTAACGTCGACACCTTCTTTTTCTTTGACGAGCTCGCAGAATTTGTCGATGGCACTTTGAACGGCGGGGCGAACCGCGCCTTCGCCGAAGGTGCACCAAAAATGGATGGTGTTGTCCGTCTCACCGCAAGAAGGCAACCCCAAAAGGAGCGGAATTGCAGCAAGAAGAAGGGTTCTTTTCGTGTTGTTTTTCATAAAGTCTCCTAATGGGGTTTGCCCAATTGTTTAAGAATGAACGGAACTTAGTGGCCGATTACATCCTCTTGAGGGTGTTGTCGTAGGCGGTCTGGAAGAGCTTGTCGAGCGTCGCGTCGGTCAAGTTCTTCTCGGTGAGGGCCTTGGTGGTCAAGCCTTCGACCTGGGTACGGGCCTCCGAAGAGCCTTTGAAGACCGGGGAGCTGTAAAGTTCGTTCGCGACGGTCTGAACGTAGCGGGACTGGTCAACGACCATCTGGTCCGCAGAAGCGTCACCGACGTATTCCGCCCAAGCATCGCTTGCGAAGGTGGATTTGCGGATCGGGAGGTACTGGGTTTCGATGACCCAAGTGGCCGCGTTGACTTCATTGGTCCAATACTTGTAGAAAAGCCAGGCGTTCTTCAAACGGGTTTCGCTCTTGTGGGAGAGGAAGGCGACGGACGGGCCCTGGTTGATAACCTTAGCAGTCTTGCCAGCAGCATGCGGGATGCGGCCAATGATGGGCTTGTAGGTGGTCGTGGACTGATGGCTTAAGCCAGCGGTCGAGCCGATCGCAAACAACGCATTGCCTTCGGTGGTATAGGAGTTGGTGTAGCCTTTGCCGCAGGTGCCGCCGGTGCAGAAATAGCCTTTTTGGGCCGCGGCATTGAACTTCTTCATGAGGCCTTTCATGCCGTCGTTGATGAAGTCGAGCTTGCCAGCGCCGGAAGCCTGGTCGACGGAGGTATAGCCATAGCCATACTGCTCGGCGAGGGTGATGAAGAGGTTGGCGTCGGAGTCATAGCCGACGATGCCGCTCTTCTTATCGCTCGAGGGCTTATAAAGCTTCTGGGTGTCCGGAAGGGTGGCGTTATAAGTTTCAAGCGCCGGGCAAAGCTTATCAAAGAGGTCTTCCCAGGTAAGGTTGCCCAAGTAATCTTTGGAAAGCGGTTTGCCACCGTTGATGGTGGAATCGATCGCAGAGAGATCGAGGCCGACAAGACGCGGGCTGTACCACATCGCTTCGGTGGATTTGGAAAGCGGCAACGAATAGGTACCTTTGACGGAATAGGACTGGCCTTCTTTGAGGTAGTCGGCAAGAATGTCTTCCTTCTCGGCTTTGGTCCAGCCATATTCGCTGTTGTTGATATAGGGGTCCATATCAACGACAACGCCATAGTTCATAAGGGTCTGGACGGAGTCGGGATATCCATAGAAGATGTCCGGATAGTTGTCGGTGGGGATGCCTTGTTCGGTCTTGTCCAAAATGGCCGGATAGCCGCCGTCTTGCTTCACCAATTCAACCTTGATGCCCGGGTTTTCTTTTTCAAAGGCAGCAACGATCTTGGAAAGGGTGGCAACATAGTTGTCGTTCATGTTGTGCCAGAAGGTAACGGTTTCCTTTTGCTGGCCACAAGCGACGAGCAAAGACGCCGCGGTGATGGGGAAGAGCAATAGAATCTTTTTGTTCATGCTTTTTGATCTCCTTTTACGATCAATTTATTTTAATCAGCAAAGCTGTTAAAACCAACGGGTTTTTAGCCTTTGATGCCAGCGCGGCCAACGCCCCTCATGATGTACTTGCGGAAGAAGACGAACAGGAGGAAAAGCGGCACGGTGACGAGGACGGTCGCGGCCATCTGATAGCCGTATTCGACGTTGCCCGAGTCGACATCGACGAAACTCGAGCCGCGAAGACCATTCGAAATGAGACGGAAACTCGATTCGTTGGTGACCAAGTTCGGCCAAACATAGGAGTTCCAGGTGCCCATGAACTTAAGAATGGTGATGGAGATGAGGGTTGGCGCCGCAAGAGGAACCATGACGCGCCAGAGGAAGGACCAGTCGGATTTGCCGTCGACTTTGGCCGCCAAATAGAGTTCGTTCGGAATCTGTTTGAAATTCTGGCGGAGCAAATAGATGTAGAAGACGGAGGTCCAGAAAGGAACAATCATCGCGGCATACGCTTGGATGATGGTCTGGCCTTCGCCAATCCAGCCAAAGGAAGCGACGGTGATGTAGTTCGAGATGACCATCATTTCGCCCGGGATCATCATCGTCATCAAGAAGATGGCGAAGACGCCATCGCGGCCTTTGAAGCGGAGCCTCGCGAAAGCAAACGCGGCAAAGATCGTGGTGAGGAGGGTTCCAATCGTCGAGAAGATGGCGACGATGATGGTGTTCCTCATATAGATGGTGAAGTCGAAGACCTGAAGGACGTGGACGTAGTTGCTCCACATCACGATGTTGGGGAAGAAAGTTTGGACCGTTGCCCGGATTTCATCGTTTTGTTTCAAAGAGGTGATGATCATCCAGTAGAACGGGAAGACGACAAGGAGAGCAAGCGCCAAGATGAAGATGTAGGTAAGGATCGTCATGACGATGCGCGAAATCTTCTCGCCGCGTTTGATCGCGTCGACGGTTTTGCCCGCTTCTTCGAGGGAGAGGACGATGTCGTCATTGACGGCAACGGTTTTGAAGTCAATGTACGTTTTCATTAATAATGCACCCTCCGTTTCGAAGCCCAGAACTGGAACGCGGTGAAGATCAAGATGATCACGAAGAGGAAGACGGCGGCAGCCGCGGCGGCCGATGTGTTATTGTTGAGGTTATCGTAGATGTAATAAACGATGGTCTCCATGTTCGGGTCGCCCGCTTTTGCCATGGTACCAGGACCATTGAACAAGCCGACAATCGACGTGTATTCCTTAAAGGCGCCGATAAAGGACGTAATCATGATGTAAAGAAGCTGCGGGGAGAGGAGAGGAACGGTGATCTTGAGGAGAACCTTCCATTTCGGGGTCGAGTCGATCTGAGCAGCCTGGTAATACTGCTTGTCGATGCCCTGTAAGCCCGAAAGGAAGATGAGAATCTTAAAGGGGATCGAAGACCAGACGATATAGATCACGAGAGGGATCATTGCCGTCCAGCGGTCTGCGCCGTAGATCCAGGTTGTATTCGTCCCAAACAAGAAGTTGATGACGCCCGAATCGTCGAAGATGACCGAGAAGACCATGCCAACCGCGATCGCGTTGGTGACGTAAGGGAGGAAGAAGATGGTCTGGAGGATCTTCTGGAACCATTTGATCGAGTTAAGCGCGACCGAGATAAGAAGCGCCAACGCGGTCGAAATCGGAACCGTGACAAAGACGAGGATGAAGGTATTGGGGATGGCGTATTGAGTGAAGTAGGTTTCACGCGCGCCATTGCTCTTGGTCGTTAAGCCTAAGATGTAGGTGAAGTTTTTGAAGGTCAAACCATCGAATTTGCCGGTCGCATACTGATAGTTGTCCGTGAAGGCGATGAAGATGGTGTTGATGAGAGGGTAGATCAAGAAGACGGCGACGAGGATAACGACAGGGGCAAGATAAAGCCAGCCCTTCCAATTGTTCTTCGCAACGACGTCTTCGATGCCGTGCACTTGATAAGGCTTTTCGTCTTTTTTGCGCGGCGAAACGAGACGAACGATGACGTTCTCGTCTTCGTGGTAGCCTTCTTTGATCTCGGGGCGGGTCTCTAAGTAAAGAGTCTCGCTGGCGCTTTGCTGCGCCGGAGCCGGCTGCCGCTTTTTGAATAGCTCGGAGATTTTGCGCATATCAGTCGATCCGGATCCTTTCTTCCGTCTCGCCATCGAAGAGGAAGAGCTTGTTCGGCTTCACCTTAAGAGCGACGCTCTTGCCGGTGTTCTCTTCATCCGACGAGATGATGACCTTGAAGGTCTCTTTCGTGCAGTGCGGATTCTTGGCGACGATCGAGATGTCGCGGCCAAGGACTTGGATCATTTCGACTTGGGCATGGAGGGTGTTTTTGGCGTCTTCTTTGGCGATCTCGAAGCCTTCCGGACGGATGGCGACGTAGATGTTCTTCTCGCCGAGGTCTTTCTTGGCCTCGAAGACGACGTCCTCCCCTACCATGACCTTCTTGCCGGAGACTTTGCCTTTGAAGACGTTGACCGGCGGGGTGCCCAAGAACTGGGCGACGAAGAGGTTCGCGGGGTCGTTATAGACTTTCTGCGGGGCGTCGATCTGCTGCATGACGCCGAGCTTCATGACGACGATTTCGTCCGAGATCGACATCGCCTCTTCCTGGTCGTGGGTGACGAAGACGGTGGTGATGCCGGTTTCCTGCTGGATGCGGCGGATTTCTTCGCGGGTCTGCAAGCGAAGGCGGGCGTCGAGGTTGGAAAGCGGCTCGTCCAAAAGAAGGACGCGCGGCTTCTTGACGAGGGCGCGGGCGATCGCGACACGCTGCTGCTGACCGCCGGAGAGCTGGTTCGGTTTGCGTTCGAGATATTCCTCAACCTGGACCAAGCGGGCGGCATCGTGGACGATGTCATAACGCTCTTCCTTGGTGAGTTTGCGGTGGGTGATGGCCTGAACGGTGTCAAGCTCAAGGTTGTCCAAACCGAGTTTGGCGGAGAGTTCGGCGATGATGGTCTTCGCCTCTTCCTGCGGCACGCGGTTCAATTTGAAATAAACCTTGGTGTTGGTCTTGTCGTAATAGAGCTTGAAGTCGCTGTAATTGACTTTCTTTTCCTTGAGGATGGCGGATAAGCCTTTTTGGAAGTCAGGGTTACGGACTTCAAAGATGGCGCTATGGGTGCCTTTAAAAGGGTTGCTCTTCTCGGCGGCGCCTAGTAAAGCCTGAAGGTTCTTATGGAGGACGTTGCCGACATTGGCCATTAATTCATAGCCTTCGCCCGTGCGGGTGATGGCCGCAGCTTCGACGTGGCCGAATTCCTTGACGGCGTTGGTGAAGTTATTGATGGTTTCGTCGATCTTGGAGGTTAGGAAGTCTTTGCCAAGCTTGCCCTTGAAGGCGATGCGGACGGTCTCGCGCTCGCCGACGTTCTTGACGGTCGCGCGGACGGTGGAATCGTAAAGGGCGTCCTGGGTCTTCTTCGCGTCCTCTTTGACGAGGGTGCAGTTGATGATCTTCGGGAAGTTTTCCTTGATGAGGTCGCGGACCGCTTCCGAGACGTCTTTCAAGATGACGGTGATGGTGAGCTTGCTGCCTTCGACGGTGTTGCTCAAAGCATATTGCTTTTTGCCTAAGCCCGCCTTCTTCATCAAAGAGGTGGCGGACTTCATGATGCCATTGACGTCATCGTCTTTGGCCAAGGAATAGGAATAAACGAGGGTGAATTCGAAGAACTGAACGAGCGGGACTTCAACCTTGAGGTTGGTGAGCGGGAACTCGATGTTCTTGTAGATCGTCATATGCGGATAAAGCGCATAGTTCTGGAAGACGAGGCCGATGCCGCGCTTTTCCGGGGAGAGGTTGGTGACTTCCTGATCGCCGAACCATACTTCGCCAGAGGTCGGCATCTGAAGGCCGCTGATCATGTAAAGCGTGGTGGATTTGCCACACCCAGACGGGCCAAGCAAACCGACGAGCTTGCCATCGGGGACCGTGAAGGTCATGTCCTTGACCGCGACGGTGTCGCGAATGTTCTTCTTCGGGTCGCCCGGGAAGATCTTGGTTAAGTCTTTGATACGAATCTCCATAATCGTTTTCTCCTTAACTATTCCAGATTTCTTTGTTTATTTGGTGCCGTCATCGACGACGTCTTCGCCTAGCTTCAAGCGAAGGGCTTCGCGGTTCTTCCTGGCTTGTTTGATGGCGACCACCAAGTTCTTGATGGCGAAGCCGAGGAAGATCAAGCCAACAACCCCGAAAACGATGACAAAGACATCCAACGGGTTGTAAGCGACGACCGAGGTGTTCATAATGCCCCATCTGCCGACGGCGAAGAAAACAAACAAGACTAAAATGCCAAATCCAACAAAGTTTTTGCCAGCCGTGAATAAGAAACGTTTCGTGTTCATGCGGCGGAATTCGTCGTTCTTATATTTGTTCTTCGCGTAGAAATAGTAGCCAGCGCTTCCTCCAAGGAAGAGCGCGGAATAAATCAAAACGGTAAGGAGCGCGGCCAAATTGAGGTCCGCATGGAAAGCGGCCGGGGCATCGGTGTTATTGATGAGCGTCAATTTGCCAAAGCGGACAGAGAGGGCGCTGCGGTTGACGATGGCGTTGGTCTCGTTGTTGTAGATATCGAGTTTGAAATTGAAGTTCTCTAAAGTGACTTCTTCGATGTTTTGGTAAGAGAAGTCTGGGCCAAGATCGGCGTCTTTAAAAATGAAGCCAACTTCGCCGACGGTTCCGCCTTCAATTAAGCAATAGTCGACCGGGCTTAAAACTGGGACGACTTGATGGATGGTCTCGCTTCCAGACCGATAGGCGATGCCATAGCGGGAGTAACCCAAAGCGAAGAATTGATAACGAAGGGAAGCCGCGCCGCGCTGCAGCATCGGAAGGAACTCTTTATAAATCGATTCCTTAAGTTCCGCATAGATGCCATCTACCTTGGTCACGCGGATGTTAATCTGCGTGTGGCCGGCAAAAGTAGAAGCTGTGCCCGGCTCCACTTTGATGAAGTCGGAAATGTCCAAATTCTTTTTGAATCCGAGGGCCGGCGCCGCAAAATAAGCCCCTCCCTCAATATCCGGAAGGATTTCATCTTTCTGGATACCATAGATGTTGTGGAGGCGGAATGTCGCCGGATCCACCACGTCTCCTTTTTTCAAAGGAATATCGATGTCGATGGTTATTGCGTTGCTGCCAACACGAGCGCCTATTGCATCATAGATTGTATTTTCGGATTGGAGGCCGACCACTTGCTCTTGCGATTCGACTTTGCTTCCATTTTTCACGTCAAAGGTTGCAACAAGCGGTTGATAAAGATCCCCTTCGCCATAATACCCGGTGATGTAACTCATGCCATTGCTGAATTTATCGCCAATCGTTCCCGGCAAACGGCGGTCGCCCGGATTGGCAACGCCATAATGAACGTTGCTGCTTTCGATCCAGGACCCTTCCCAGCCGGCTTTCGCGGCGGTGGCTTCACAATTAACAGTGACTCCCTCGTCAATGCCGGCAAAAGCATTCTTTTCGATGGTCTCAATGCTGCTTGGAATATAAATGGACGTGATGTTGGTGAAGGAATCCAAGCCGATATGGGCCCCAATACCCGTAATGTTCAAGCGTGCCCTGGTTCCAAAGGTAATGACTTCAGGGATCACGATGTCGGAAGGACTGGTCGCCCCCTTGATGGCATAGACATAGCCATTGAATTCTGGCGCAGTGCCGCCCGGATTGGTGGGAAGATCGGTCGAGAACTCCGGATCGTCCGAGGCAAAATAAATGCAGCCCCAGTTATTGTCCTTCAAGGTTGCGACCTCGGAAGACAACGAAACAGTGAAGGACTGCGTTAATTCGGTGGTTGTGGAAGAAGTGAGCACGACGGCTAGGTTTTCACTTGGGAGCTCCACTTCTTCGCCAAAATCGAAAGCGGAGGCATTTTTCTTCGCCAAGACCGCGGTCGCATGGGCGGTTTCTTCGGTGTTTTGAAGGGCGACTCCGGAGAAGCCGATGATGCCAAGGGCTGCGGAGGAGGCCAACAACGTGAAAATGGCTTTTTTCTTCATGGTCAAAACTTCCTTCGTGGTGCGACGATCGTGCATGTGCGTAACAATCTTCTTCACAGTAAAAATAATATAACCTAAATAGGACGGCATGGGAATGCCAGAAGTTTGCGCTTTCGCTACTTGGGCGAAGGGAGAATGCCAAATATTTAGAATAAAAAATATTCTAATCCGGGCACTTCCCCACGCCCCTTTTCGCGAGGTTAGCCCGTTATGATAGCCCTTTCATTGGGCTCTTCCAACACTTTTTTGCACGTTTTTTGTCGCTTTGCTGGGTGACAAAATCAAGGCCATGCTAAAATAAATCTTCAATAAGGACGGACCTATGAAGCGAAAGACGAAAAGAATCTTCCTCCTTCCCCTGCTGCTCACGCCGATGCTTTTCGGATGCGGCGAAGAGAAAGACATCGAGATCACTTGGTGGGTCAAATTCCTCGCGCCAAGCAACGTTGAGGACGAGTCCACCCGCAATGACCCCAGCTACGCTTCCTGGTGGGCGATCCAAGACATCATCAAAGGTTTTGAAGCCCTCCATCCACACATCCACGTCAAAGAGATCACCTACGCCAACGACCCCGCGATCGCCTCGGCCGTTGACTCGGCGATGCTCCACCGCGACCTCCTCCCCAATATGGCGTCGACTTATGGAACCTATGCCTTCAATTGGAAGGACGCGCTCATCGACGTCACCGAAAAAGGAAAGGCCCTCGAGCAGGATGAGGATTTCATCCAATCGTTCTTAACCGCCGAAGCCCAGCAATATGGCGGCGAGAAATACTATTCGCTCCCCTTCTCCAAATCCGGCGAGACCCTGGTCTACCGCGTCGAAAGCTGGTCGGAGGAAAAGAGCTTCCCCCAGAACTTCATCGGCCTCATGGAAAAGGCGAGGCAGATCAAAGCCGCCCACCCCGAAATCTATGGCGATGATGTCCAAAGAAACGAAGCGGGCCGCCTTCTCGCCTGCCCCGTGATCTATAAGGACGCCGGCAACCTTTTCTTCACCGCCTGCGAGTCATTTGGGGCACCCGTTGTAGCGGCGAAGGACAACAAAGACGAAGCCATCCTCTTCAATAACGACAAGGCCAAAACCATCGTCAAGCAGCTCAAAAAATGGTCCAACGAAGGTTTGCTCACCACGAAGAAGCACACGGCGAAGGACATGGTGGAGATCTTCAACGAAGGCAAAGCGGAATACGCCATCACCTCGACGGCCAACGTCCCCGATATGCTGAGCGAAAACACGCTCGTCCGCTTCAAGGAGATTCCCTCTTGGAATGGTGCTTCGCCCCGCAAAGTCATCTCGCAAGGACCCTCGGTCTGCTTCTTCCATAAAAGCGCTGCCGAAGACGAAGTTGCCCTTCTCTTCTACGATTATCTGACCAATGGCGATAACACCGCCCTCTTCTCCAAGAGCACGGGCTATCTTCCCTTAAGGGCAGGCGCCTACACGATGCCAGACATCGCCAGGGAAGTCTATGCCTCCCGCTTCAAAGGCGCGAGCAAAGACTCCTCCTTAATCGATAAAGAGCGCGCCTACATGGGCGACGTCCTCCTCGCCAACGATTTGTACGACAAAGAGAGCAATTATTTCATGTCAGAGGTCTGTTCTTGGAGCGGCGCCATCCGCACCCAGGTGGAAAGCATCATCGTCAACGTCTTCAACGATCATTCGGCCGTTACCGACGAACAGATTGACGCCCTCGTGGAGAGCGAATTCATCAGAGCGAGATACTCCATCTAAACAAGCAAACGCCTTAGCAACCGCCAAGGCGTTTTTTGAAAAGACAGTTCTTTCGGAAAAATTTCAAAAAAGTAAGACCCTGATGATCTCAGGGTCCTTATCTTTGTTATTTCTCTTCGGTTTTTTCTTTGGGAGTCTCTTCGACCTTTTTCCCTTCGAT
>CAMGZU010000020.1 GCA_946183085.1 uncultured Erysipelotrichaceae bacterium
GTCCGCGTCGATGTTCTTGACGGTGAAGACGTCGCTTGAATAGATCTGGTCGGCATCGATATAAACGGGGAGAGCAACCTCGAAGTAATACCAGTCATAACGGACGTTGGTCTCGGTGTCGAAGACGGATTTGGGGTTATCGCCTTCGGTGATCGAAGCGAAGAGGGCGTCTTCGCTCGCATAGAGCTTATCGAAGGATTTGCCATTGAAATAGATGTTGCGCAGCAAGGAGCGCTTGGCTTGTTCGTTGGAGGAAGAATCCATGACGTTGCCCGCATCGTCCAAGGTATAAGACTTATAAAGGACGGAGGTCGAGGAGAGCTCGGTGTCGTTGCTCTTCTCGGCGTCGGTCGCCTTCGAGGTGGTCCTGGCCTCAAAGACCAAGACGGTCTCGTAGGCATTTTGGTTCGGGTTGTTGTAAATGCTTCCATTCAGCGCGCCGAAGACGGACATCGTGACGATGCCAGCGGCCAATAAGACGCCACCGGCAATCGCAGCCCATTTGGAGCCCTTCTTGAAGTTGCGGTTCGCATACGGGCCGAAATAGGACTGCTTCTCCTCTTTGAGGAGGTTCGGGATCTTCTCCTTATTGATGCCAAGCAGCTTCGGGAAGGAGGTCTGGATGTCGTTGTCGTTATAAAGGAGATAGCTCGAGAAACGATAGACGATGAGGTTCAAAAGGGTGGTGACGATGCCGCCGATGACGAGCATCGCGCCAAGCTTCGAGGCAAGGTCGCCCGCGAAAAGATAAGTGAAGAGACCGAAGATCACGGAGAGAATGCCCGCGTCGATGGTCGGCCAAACCGCTTTCTTCGCGGCTTCCTGGTTGGCTTTCTTCAAGGTTCTGCCCTTGTAGATCTCATCTTTGGCTTTCGCGTTGTAATAGATCTGGGAGAAGAGGGAGACGCCCGCCACCGCCAATAAACCAAAGAGGGCGGCGATGTTGAACTGGACGCCGAAGGAGACGAAGAGAAGGAAGCTTAAGAAGACGCCCAAGCTGGTGATGGAGACCATCTGAAGGGCATTTAAGCGTTCGAAGAAGGCGAGGATGAGGGCTAAGAAAGCAACGCCAATCAAAGTGGCGATCATCGTCCTGCCCATCGCGGGCACGCGGTTCCAGGCGGTGAGGGCGATCAAATCCTCCACCGAGGCTTCCGCGTCGGTGCTATAGAGGTAATCGACCTGATAGTCGTATTTGGAGGCGTTCAGAAGGTTGCGGATGTAGCAGGCTTCGCGGTATGGGACGGAAGGATCGCTCGCGGTGACGTTGGAGGGAACGATCTGAAGGAAGGGATCTTCCTTGTCTTTGTCGCTGGAAGCATACCAGACGGCGTTATTGGAGCCCGTGACTTCGCTGGAGATGATGCGGTCCGCGACGTTTTCGCCGGTCATGTCGACGTCGCCTTCGGTCGGGACGTCGCCTTCCTGCTGGTTGCCCCAGACGATCAAATAGGTCGTGAAGGAATCGTCTTCCTGGTCTTCGGTGTTGGAGTCGCCTTTGGTGTTGTCGTTGCAGTATTTGATGAGGTCATTGAAGGCCGCTTCGTATTGGGTTTCACGGCGGACGGGCATGACGACGACCGGATAAGAGGAGCCGCCGCCCTGGTTTTCGATGTATTCGAGGTGGGCTTCCTGGCCGACGAAAAGCTCGTCGAGGTGCTCGGAGGAATAGCTATCGGCAATGATGTGGGAGGCCGAGAGGGAGATGTTTTGGCCAGAGAAGGAAAGATAGCGCTGGAGGCGGATGTATTCGGTGGAGTCTTCGTAGTTCGGGCGGAGGGTGACGTTGACGGTGTCGTAGCCGACGGTGTCGACTTCATAGCCAGAGACGCCCCAAACGTCCAAGCGGGAACGGATCTCTTTGGCAACCGCGTTGACGGCGACGTAGTCATCGTCAAAGATGCTGACGTCGGTCTCGGTCGGGTTATAGAAGGATCTGCCCTCCTCTTCCTTTTCGGTGATGCGGAAGGTAAGGGTGCGGCCATCGGAATAAGAAAGGTCGCTGTTCATGCGCGAAATGGTGGGCGCGACAGAAACCGCGGTTCCGACTAACATGGCCGAGGATAACAAGATATAAGAGAGTAAACGACGCATAGACTTCCTCCGGGGGAACGTATGAATTATTTATATAATTCACGCTTGCGATAAATAGGATACTCTTCGCGCGCGCCTCATTCAACAAGCAAAAATAGCGGCCCATTCGGTTGTTTTTAAAAGAAAAAGCAGCGATTTCGCTGCTTGAAGTTAGAAGAGGGAACCCTGATGGGATTTCTTCAGGTGCTTGTACGCCTTCTCGGTCGCGACGCGGCCGCGGGGCGTGCGGTTGATCATCCCGATCATCAAAAGGTATGGTTCATAAACGTCTTCGAGGTTTTGGATCTCCTCCCCGATGGCGCTGGCGATTGTCTCTAAGCCAACCGGCCCGCCATGGAAGCGGTCGATGATGGTCGAAAGGTATTTGATGTCGACGTCGTCTAAGCCCAAGGAATCGATCTTCAAAGCCTCCAAGGCTTGGTCGGTCGTCTCGACGTCGATCTCGCTTTTCTCGGCGAAGGTCGCGAAGTCACGGACTCTCCGGAAGATGCGGTTTGCAATACGCGGGGTTCCCCTGCTCCTTTCGGCGATTCGCTTGGCGGCATCGGCGGAAATCGGCATTTCGAGAACCTTGGAAGTACGAACGACGATCTCTTGGAGATCCTTCGGCGGATAGAAATCGATCTTGGCCGAGATGCCGAATCTCGCCCTTAACGGCGAAGAAAGATCGCCGCTTCTTGTCGTCGCGCCGACGAGGGTGAATGGCGGCAATGGAAGCGTCAAGGCTTTCGAGGTGCCGTCCGTATTGACCATGAAGGACAAAGAGAAGTCCTCCATCGCCCCATAAAGCACTTCCTCGACCACGCGGGGAAGGCGGTGAATCTCATCGATGAAGAGGATATCGCCAGGCTCGAGTTCAGAAAGAATCGCGGCCAAGTCTCCGGTCTTCTCAACCGAAGGTCCGTTGATCGTTTTGACCTTGCCGCCCATTTCGTTGGCGATGACATAAGCCAAGGTTGTTTTGCCTAAGCCCGGTGGGCCATAAAGCAAAACGTGGTCCAGCGGCTCTTCCCTCTTTTTGGCCGCGCCGATGAAGACACGGAGGTTTTTCTTGAGCTCGTTCTGCCCGATGTATTCGGAAAGGCGCTGAGGGCGAAGCGAAAGCTCGCTGCCCTCGTCTTCCTTTTCTTTTTTGGCGTCTAGGAGTCTCGACATTGCTATTCTTTCTTGGCGCTTAAGCGGTGAAGCGCTTCTTTGAGGATGGCTTGGTTGTTGGCGCCCGGCATATTGATGGAAGCGAGGACGTCATCGACGTTTTTCGCTTTGAAACCCATCTGCTTGAGGACTTGGCGGACCTCATCGTATTGCTTGGGGTTGCCTTTGGCGTCGCTTTCGACGAGCTTGCCCTTGATGTCCAAGATGATCTGGGCGGCGGCTTTGGGGCCGATGCCGGGGAGCTTTTTCAAATAGGCGGTGTTGTTGGAGGAAATCGCCTTGAAAAGCTCATCCGGGTTGGCGGCGGATAACGCGTTTAAGGCCGTCTTCGGGCCGATGCCTTTGACCTGAATCAAGGAAGAGAAAGCCTCTTTCTCGAGCTTATCGGCAAAGCCGACCAAATAATGGTCATCTTCGGTGATCACTTCGTGGGTATAGACCTTGATCTCGGCGCCGATATGGAAATCATCGGGACGGGAAGATAGGATCTCATAACTTACGTCATGGACGTCGAGGACGATGGATTCTTTGTGGATTTCGGTGATGATGCCTTTGAGTGCGTAGATCATAGCGAATTGCTTAACGAGAGGAAGAGAACCACGAAGAGAAGGGTGAGGAAGGAGGCGAGGATCGCCACCACCATTTCTTTGCTGTTTCGTTTCTCCATGCGGACATTATAAAGGATATTCCTTTATTCGGTGTAATCGAATTGGAAATCGCCAATCGCGACCGTGTCGCCGTTTTTCGCGCCTTTTTCCTTGAGGGCTTCATCGACGCCAATGCGGCCAAGATACGAGATCAACTGGGCGACCCCTTCATCGGTCGAGAGGTTGATCATCGCGAATTTGTTCATGACCTGTTCGCCGGAGATGACCCAGAGGTAATCTTTCGGGTGTTCTAAGACGAAGGCCCTGGCCTTTTTGTCTTGGTGGGCGTCATAGACCTTGATGCCGCCTTCTTCGCCATGGGAGAGCTTGAATTCGGGGGTCTTGGTGATGAGCTCGAAGGTTTTCTTCATGAGGAGCTCCACGCCTTGATCGGTGAGGGCGGAGATGCCGATCGAGGTTTGGCCGATCTTCTTGTCGAATTCAGCTTTTCTTGTTTCGGCGTCATCGGCGTCCATCTTCGATGCGACCACGATTTGGGGGCGTTTCTCCAAATCGGCGCCATAGCGTTTGAGCTCTTCGTTGATGGTCAGATAATCTTCATAAGGATCGCGTTCGCCATCCATCGAAACGACGTGAAGAAGCACGCGGCATCTCTCGATGTGGCGGAGGAATTGGATGCCCAAGCCTTTTCCTTGGCTCGCGCCTTCGATGAGCCCTGGCATATCCGCCAAAACGAATTGGTTTTGGTCTGGGAGAGTAACGACGCCAAGATTGGGAACCAAGGTGGTGAAGGGATAATCCGCCGTCGGGACGTTGGCTTTGGAGACGATGTTAAGGAGCGTCGATTTGCCGACGGACGGGAAGCCGATAAGGCCGGCATCCGCGAGGAGTTTTAATTCGAGGATGACGCGCTTTCTTTCGCCGGGCGCGCCATTTTCGGCGACGCGCGGGATGCGGTTGCGGCTCGATTTGAAGCAGGCGTTTCCCCTGCCGCCTCTACCGCCTTTTGCGACGATAAAACGGTCGCCTTCGTTTTTAAGATCGGCCAAGAAAGTTCCGTCTTCCAAAGACACCATCGTGCCAAGAGGAACCTCGGCGATGACGTCGTTGCCATTATGGCCATAACGGAGCTTCTTATCGCCCTTTTCGCCGTCTTCGGCGATGAGGGCTTTGGAGTGGCGATAGGCAAGAAGGGTGTTGACGTTTCGTTTCGCCACGAGGATCACGGAGCCGCCTTTGCCGCCATTGCCGCCATCGGGGCCGCCTTTTGGCATGTTTTTCTCTTGCAGGAAAGAGATGGCGCCATCGCCACCTTTGCCAGAGCGAACTTCGATTACAACGCGGTCAATGAGCATAGTGGGCTCCTTTCATTTCGTAATTGTAGCGCGCCTAAGTGCACGCGCGATAGAAAAAGCCTCCTCGGCGAGCGAGGAGGCATGTAGTTTCACCGATTATTTGGCTTCGGCGGCATAGACCGAGATCTGTTTGCCAGAACGGCCGACGCGCTCGAATTTGACGGTGCCAGCGATGGTCGCGAAGAGGGTATCGTCGCCGCCCTTCATGACGTTTTTGCCAGCCAAAACCTTGCTTCCCCTCTGACGGTAGAGGATGCTGCCAGCGGTAACGACTTGGCCGTCGCCGACTTTCGCACCTAACCTACGGCCCGCGGAATCACGGCCGTTCTTGGTGGAACCAACGCCCTTCTTGGAAGCGAAGAGCTGGAGATTGAGAACAAATTTCATTGCTTAGTCCTTCCTTTCTTTGATATCGATGGTGCCCTTGTAGGACGTCTCGATGGTCTTGAGTTGGATGATGAGCGTCTCGATGACGGTCATGTCGTGCTCCTCGATGGGTTTGTTGGCGACAAGCTTGACGTCCCCTTCATCGATGTCGATGTCGTAGGCGTCTTCTTGCTCCAACGCATTGAGGGCTCCGATGGTGACCGCGCTGACCGCGGCGCAGACGAGGTCATGGCCATAAGGGCCGGAGTTCGCGTGGCCTTTGACTCTTAACGAATCAAGCCCGTGTCCCTTGTAATTGATCTCGACTTTGATCATCGTTTCGAACCCAATTAAGCGTTGATGGCTTTGACGACGAGGCAGGTATAGGGCTGACGATGGCCCTGTTTCTTGCGCTCGTTGGCTTTGGCCTTGTACTTGTAGATGGTGATCTTCGCGTTCTTGCCGTGCTTCTCGACTTTGCAGTCGACGGAAGCGCCTTTGACATACGGAGCGCCGACTTTGGTGGCATCGCCGCCGACGAAGAGAACTTTGTCGAGGGTGACGTCCTTGCCTTCTTCCGCGTTGAGCTTTTCAACGAAGATCTTGTCGCCGACCGCAACTTTCATCTGTTTGCCGCCGGTTTCAACAATTGCGTACTTTTCCATGTGTTTCCTCCTTGCTTGCTTTACGGATTTACTCGCTATGGAGGCTTGAGCTATGCTCAATTAAGGCCTTTTCTAAGCGGTTGCACGCCTAAAGCAGGAGGCGACAACGCGATAAGTATACGCGCTTTTGTCCCAAAGGGAAGAAAAATCGCTCTTTTCTCATTGGAGAAGGGCGAATCCGGAAGAAAAAAGCGGTTCGTTTTCGGAGGAACCGTCTTGATGTCAGGAGACCGAAGCGCCTTTTTTATCGCTTTTGAAATCGAGCCATTTGCTATCGGCGGATAACCAGCATAAGACGCCGGGAATGGTGAGAAGAGCCCCTAACGGAATGCCGAAATAAGAAAGCGCATAGATATTGGGATCTTCGCTACTTCCATAGGCCCAGAAACGGATGGTTAAGATTATGGCCAAAAGGCCCAAAGCAAAAATCGTCAGAGAAAGGGTTCGCCAGGCAAAAACGGCGATCAAATCACGTTTTGCTTCTTTGTTGCTCTTTTCAGGCATAGAGCCATTCTCGAGGCTAACGAGTATTTGTCAAGCCACCGAAAGAAAAAAGCGGGAATACTCCCGCACTCCGGTGGACCCGAGAGGTTGATCAGACCTCAGCCCAATTCCATTATAGAAGTCGATCGAGGGAAGGCAATAAAAATCCCGCGAAATGTCCTTGGGTGCTCACAATCGTTTCCGCTTGAACCTACCAAGAACTTCTTTTTTAACTGCGCGGCTGTTCCCTAGGATACACGCCTCGCTATGACTTAAGGTTCCATGATTCAATTTGTATTCGAGATTGCCGAGCACGCATATGAGGTCGGCCACCTGCATGAAGGTATCGTCGAATTGCAAAGTCTTTTCAAATTGGACGTGCGAAAACCTTGTCGAAAAGGCTTGTTGCAACGTTTTTGTGCAGAGTTTTTGTCCGCCGTCATAATGAACGATGAGGCGGTCGTAAGCGAGGAAAAAAGCCATATTTTCATCTAGTATTCGTTCTAAGGAGTGCCTCAAAGAATCTGCAAGATGGCGCGGTCCATCCATCAAGCACTTCTCGACACGCACTCTCGCAAAACGAAAATCCAATCCAGACGCATATGTCAACAAACCAAAGAATAGCTTTCGTCTTCGGTCCCGAGCAAAACCGGCATAGGGTTGTTCGCCACGAATGAGGTTGCCGACATGGATAAAAGAACCAGAACCATAGCGCTGCTCGATTCTTTTGAATTGCCCCAACCCTTTTGTCCGATCAAGACTCTGGTCCACGAAAACGAGGCTAATTAGATAAATCGGGCTTTTTGGATTGAAAGGGCCCACGTCGCCAAGTTCATCGACGTAGATGTGCAAAATCCTTTGATGAAATCTCTGGAATAAAAAAATGCGGGAATACTCCCGCGTGAAGGTGGACCCGAGAGGAGGTTCGCTCCTCAGCCCAAAATCATTATACATAAAGCAAGACAAAGCGCAAGCCTTTCGACCGTAAAATGTGTCACGAAAAAGTTTTGAAACTCGCGACCTATCTTCTCCTTTGTGAGCATCGTGCTGGCAAAGAAAAACAGCAATTTCGTGAACCACGCTCACCTGTAAAATCGTCGCTTGATTGTTTTTATTCATGGTTGCCTCCTTTGTTTCTTTCGGAATTAAAGGATTCCGTTCTCTTTGAACGAGTAATAACCCTCCTGCCCGATAATGATGTGATCCAAGAGATGAACCCCCACTTCTTTCATGGCTTTTTCCAAAGCCAAAGTCCCTTCGATATCTTTGGGCGAAGGCAAAGGACATCCGGATGGGTGGTTATGGAGCAAGATGAAACGTTCACACGAGGACAAAAGCAGCTCTTTGGCGATCTCGCTTTGGCGAATCGCCATCTTCTCTGCCGTTCCTTTGTAGAGGAGTTTCTCTTTGAGAAAACGCCTCTTCTTCGATAGATAGATGAGATAAAGGATTTCCTGCGTCTCGTTCTCAAAACGGAGGCGATAGCGCTCATAGATGGCTTCCGCGTCCATCGCCGCTTCTTTCGGATCGGAATCGGCGTCGATCCGTTTCCTCAGTTCAAAAGATGCGCATAGCGAAAGCGTCTTCGCCGTCCCAATCCCTAAGAAGCGAACCAACGAGGCGAAAGAAGCTTTTGCTAAGGTGGAAACTCCGCCATATTCGTTTAAGAGGCGATAGGAAAGATCTAAGGCGCTTTCGCCCGCTCTTCCGCTACCGATGATGAGAGCCAATAGCTCCGCATCGGTTAAGGCATCGATCCCTTTGCTTAAGGCTTTTTCTCTTGGTCGGTCTTCTTCGGGGAGATCCTTGATCTTCATTTCCACTCAAACCCATAGCCGCCCGGCAATTTGATCGAGCCCTTGCTGGATTTGAAGACGCGGTAGACCACGACCGCCATCATCGCCACCACCATGATGGCCATGACGGAGGCGAAGGTGATCGCCTCGCCCGGATGATAGGCTTCGAGTTCTTCTTCGCTTAGTGCAATGCGTTCCATAAAAAGTTCCTCCTATTAAGAAATAGGCAGAAAAAGGGCATTTGGTATGGAGAAAAAGAAAAGCCGCCCGAATTCTTCAGGCGGCATCGAAACTATTTTTATAACGTCTTCAAACGTTCCAAGCAGGTTTCGAGCTTGGTTTTGTTCTCCTCGAGCTTGCTCTTCTCAAGCTCGATCTTCTCTTTCGGGGCCTTGGAGACGAAGCCAGGGTTGGAAAGCATCTTCTCGCTGCGGGAAATCTCAAAGTTGAGCTTTTCCTTCTCCTCCTCGAGACGTTTCTTGAGGGTTTCCTTATCGACGTCTTCCTGGACGAAGAGGGTGTATTTGCCATAGAGGAAGGAATCGCCGAGCACCGCTTCTTTGGAGACTTCGGTCTTGGCGAAGAGGAAGCGCTGGAAATAGGCTTCGATCCCCTTGAAGGGCGCCTTCGGGGTCAAGACGAGCTTGATGGAGGCGTTCGGCGCCATCTTGTGGCTCGACTTGTAATTGCGGACGTCTTTGAGGATGGCCTTAAGGATGTCCCCTTCTTTCTCCGCGGCTTTCGAGACCAAACTCTTATCGAATTCTGGATAGGATTCGAGCATGATTGACTCCTTCGCGCCCGGGAGAGACTGATAAAGCTCTTCGGCGATGAAGGGGGTGTAAGGATAGATCATCAAGATGATCTCGCGGATGACTTTGTAAAGGGTGGCTTTGACGGTCTCCGCCTTTTCGGGATCTTCCATCGAGACCTTGCTCATCTCAAGATAGAACGAGCAGAAATCGTCATAGACGAAGTCGTAAAGGATCGAAGAAGCCTGGCCGAATTGGTAGATCTCCATCTTCGCGGAGACTTTCTTCACCGTCTCCTCCAAACGGGAGAGGATGTATTTCTCCAAGATGCCAAGGGACTTCTTGTCGATGGGTTTTGGCTCGTAGTTCTCGCCAAGCTGCATCTCGACGTAGCGGGTCGCGTTCCAGATCTTGTTGAGGTAGTTCTCGCTGGATTTGAGCTTCTCTTCGCTATAACGCATATCAAGCCCTGGGGTCGAGTTGGTCGTGATGAAGTAACGGAGAGCGTCCACGCCATATTTGGCGATGACGTCGATCGGATCGATGCCATTGCCAAGCGATTTGGACATCTTCCTGCCCTGCTCGTCGCGGATTAGGCCGTGGATGACGACTTCCTTGAAAGGAACCTCATCGGTGAAATGAAGCGACTGGAAGACCATGCGGCTCACCCAGAAGAAGATGATGTCGTAGCCGGTGACCAAGACGGAAGTCGGGAAATAACGCTCATAATCGGCGGTCTTCTCGGGCCAGCCAAGGGTGGTGAAAGGCCATAAGCCCGAGGAGAACCAGGTGTCCAAAACGTCTTCGTCTTGGACGTATTTGGTCATGTCCGGTTCGGTCTCGGAGACGATCATCTCCCCGGTTTCTTTGTTGTAATAGGCTGGGATGCGGTGTCCCCACCAAAGCTGGCGGGAGATGCACCAGTCGTCGACGTTTTCCATCCAGCGGGTCAAAACCTTCGCGAAACGCTTCGGGAGGAATTTGACGGCGCCAGGGCCTTTTTGCTGGGCTAAGACGCGCTCGGCCAGCGGCTTCATCTTGACGAACCACTGCTTCGAAAGCATCGGCTCGACGACGCAATGGCTGCGCTCGCTGTGCCCGACGGAATGGACCATCTTCTCGATGTGGTCGAGGTGGCCGTTTTTCTTGATGTCTTCGACCAGGGCCTCGCGGCATTCGTAACGGTCCATCCCCGCGTATTTGCCCGCGATCGGGAGGAGATGGGCGGTTTCGTCCATCACCTTGATGACGGGGAGAGCATATTTCTTTGAAAGGTTGAAGTCGTTGGGGTCATGGGCGGGCGTGCACTTCATGGCGCCGGTGCCGAAGGAGATGTCGACGTAGGAATCTGCCATGATGGGGAGTTCGTCGCCATTGGCGGGATTCACGACCTTTTTGCCGATCAAATGCTGGAAACGCTTGTCCTTCGGGTTCACGAAGACGGCGACGTCGCCGAACATCGTCTCCGGACGGGTAGTCGCGACGATGAGCTTTTCCTTTGAGCCAACGACGTCATAAAGGAAATAGAAGAACTCGCCTTCGTCGTCGGTGTGGTTGACTTCGATGTTGCTTAAGGCGGTCCTTAGCTCCGGGTCCCAGTTGATGATGCGCTCGCCTTGGTAGATGAGGCCTTCGTTATAGAGGGTGACGAAAACGTGCTTGACCGCCTTGGACAAGCCTTCATCAAGCGTAAAACGCTCCCTGGTATAGTCGACGGAGAGGCCAAGCTTCTTCCACTGCTCGTGGATGGTGGCCGCGTATTCTTTCTTCCATTCCCAGGCCTTTTCCAAGAAAGCTTCGCGGCCAAGGTCATAACGGGAGATGCCTTGGGCCCTTAATTTCTCTTCGACTTTGGCTTGGGTCGCGATGCCCGCGTGGTCGGTGCCCGGCACCCAAAGGGTGTCGAAGCCCTTCATCTTCTTGTAACGGATGATGATGTCGTCGGGAATCGTGTCCATGACGTGGCCAAGGTGGAGCTTGCCGGTGACGTTGGGAGGCGGGATGACGATCGAAAAGGGCTCCTTGGACTTATCGCCCGCGGTGAAATAGCCTTTCTCCACCCAGGAATCGTATTTGCCTTCTTCGACTTCGCTCGGAACGTAATGGGTCTTAAGCATGGTGCTGCCTCCAATAAAAAACGCCGCCTCCATAAGGGCGCGGCGCGCGGTACCACCTTATTTCCTAGGATCCTAGGCTCTTTTTGGCCTTTAACGGGGCGAGCGCTTTCCTCTTCCGACGACTCATGGGGTTTCCCCTGCCTGCTTTCACCATCCAGGCTCTCTAGAAGAGGAAACATCCCAATCCCTTCGGGATCATTGGAACGCGAGAAGTTTAACACCAAGGAAGGCAAAAAGATAGCGAAAGAAAAAAGCCATGTCGCCATGGCTTATAGGCATTTCTCGATGCGGCCCTTCAAAGGTTCCAAGGATTTAAGATCCCCGAAGGAATAGATGGGGTCCAAAACGCCATATTTGCCCGCTAAGCGCTTCGCGGCGCTTAAACTAGACTGATTCATCTGGTCGCACTTCGTGATGACGTAGAGGAGCGGTTTGCCGCAATTCTTCAGATAATTCAAGAACGCGACGTCGTCTTCTCCGAGTTCATGACGGAGATCAAGAAGCAATACGATGCCCTTTAAGGAGCGTTCCTTGACGTAACTCTCCATCATCTTCGCGAAGTTGATCGTCGAGATGTTGGCGTAGATGGTCGAGCCATAACCCGGGGCATCCACGAGGTAGAAACGATCGTCGATATCGAAGTAATTGAGCATTTTTGTCTTGCCCGCTTTCTTCGAGGAAAAGGCGATTTTCTGCCCAGTTAAGGTGTTGATCAAAGTCGATTTGCCGACGTTGCTTCTTCCAATGAAGAGCACAGCTGGCTTCTCGTCTTTTGGCTTCTCTTTCAAGGAGGGCGCGCTCGTGACGAAGCGCGCCTTCCGGAAATTGATCATGCCTCGGGGTGAACAAGGGCGATGGCTAAGGCCTCGTCCACCGTTTTCATGAAGGAGATCTTTAGGCTCTTCTTCACCTCTTCGGGAAGTTCGCTGACGTCCTTCTTGTTGTCGAGAGGGACGATGATGTGCTTGATGCCAGAGCGGAGGGCGGCGAGGGATTTCTCGCGGAGGCCCCCGATGGGGAGCGCCTTGCCGCGGAGCGTCACTTCGCCCGTCATCGCCACGTTGGCGTCAACGGGGGTATTGGAGAGCGAGGAGATGATCGCGGTCGTGATCGCCACGCCCGCCGAAGGGCCATCCTTTGGCACCGCGCCCTCGGGGACGTGGATGTGGATGTCGTTCTTCTGGAAGATCTCGTCGTCGATGCCGTATTTCTTCGAATTGGCGCGGACGTAGTCGAGGGCGATGGCCGCCGATTCCTTCATGACGTCGCCGAGTTTGCCGGTTAAGACGAGCCCGCCTTTGCCGGGGAAATAGGTGACTTCGATCGGGAGGATGTCGCCGCCGAATTCGGTATAGGCAAGACCGGTGACGACGCCGATTTGGTTCTCTTTCTCTTTCTTCGAGCCTTCAAAGAGCTCGACGCCAAGATATTCCTGAACCTTTTGCTCGGTGATCGCGATCGGTTTGACGGTCTCGGGCTTCGAAAGGAGTTCCACGACTGCCTTACGGCAGTTCGAGGCGATCAAACGTTCAAGTTGACGGACGCCGGCCTCCATCGTGTAGTGCTCGATCATCTCTTTGATGGAGCCTTCGTCAAAGCTGATGTCCCCTTCCGCAAGGCCATTTGCCTTCATCTGCTTCGGGACCAAGAAGCCTTGGGCGATCTTGATCTTCTCCAGCTCGGTATAGGAAGGAACTTCGATCAGCTCCAAACGGTCGCGGAGCGGAGCGGGAACGTTTTCGAGATAGTTCGCGGTCGCGATGAAGAGGACGTTGGAAAGGTCATAGGGCTCTTCCAAGTAGTTGTCGTTGAAGGCGAAGTTCTGCTCGGGGTCTAAGACCTCAAGCAAAGCGGAGGAAGGATCGCCATGGAGCGAATTCCCGCCGACTTTGTCGATTTCGTCCAAGAGGAAGACGGGGTTGGTGACGCCCGACTTCGTCATGCCTTGGATGATGCGGCCTGGCATGGAGCCGACATAGGTCCTGCGGTGGCCGCGGATCTCGGATTCATCCGATACGCCGCCTAAGGAGCATTTGAAGAATTTGCGGCCAAGGGCGCGGGCGATCGACCTCGCAAGCGAGGTCTTGCCGGTGCCAGGCGGGCCATAGAAGCAAAGGATCGGGGCCTTTAAGGTGCCGGTCATCTTCTTGACGGCAAGATATTCGATGATGCGCTTTTTGACTTTGGTGAGGCCATAATGGTCCTCGTCCAAGATCTTCTGGACGTTGGCCAAGTCGTCGTTGTCCTCGGTCTTTTGATACCAAGGGGCGGCGAGGAGCGTATCGATGTAGCTCATGATGAGCGAGGCTTCCAAGGAAGACTCTGGCATCATCTCGAAGCGTTTGAGCTCGCGTTTGACTTTGGCTTTGACGTTCTCGGGATAAGGGTTCTTCTCGAGTTTGGCCTTGATGGCGTCTTCGGAATGCTCGTCGTCTTTGCCTTCGCCAAGCTCTTCCTTGATCGCCTTCATCTTCTCGCGGAGATAGTATTCCTTCTGGCTCTTCTCGGCGTTTTGCCGGACCTTTTCGGAGATGTTTTGCTCGACCGCCGCGAGTTCTTTGGCGGAGTTAAGAATCTTCAAAAGCTTGCGGAGCCTCTCGGAGACGTTGGCCTCCTCTAAGATCTGCTCCTTCTCGCCGATGGTGATCGGGAGATAGCCGGCGAGGTTGTCAGCAAGGGTCGAGGAATCGACGCCTTTCGAGATCTGATTGATGGCCGAGCGCGGGATTTCCCTGCCGATGGCGGGGCTATTCTCGATGGCCTGGATGACTTCGCGGACGAGGGAGGTCTCTTCGTTGCGGTCGCCGAATTCGTCTTCGATGACCTCGCCATCGATCATGATGGTGCCGTTTTCTTCGCGCCAATTGGCGAATTTCACGCGTTTGGAGCCGACGACGCGGATTCGGTAGGATTTGCCCTGATTGACATAGTTGATGATGCGGCAAAGGGTGCCATAGCCATAGACGTCGTTTTCTTTGGGGTCGTCAAGCTCGGCATTGTTCTGAGAAACGATGAAAATGAGCGAATTCGTGTTCTTCTTGGCTTCATCCACCGCCGTCATGGAGAACGGGCGGGCGACATCGATGGTCTCCGACATGTTCGGGAAGACGATCAACGCGCGGGTGATGAGGAGAGGAAGCGAAAGGGTTTTCTTTCCATTCTTGGGTTCTTCTGGCATATATTCCCTCCTGTTTAGCAGTCTCTAAAAGTGAGTGCTAAGCGTATTATAGAGGGGCGTTTGGCACTGTCAAGGGATAAGTGCTAAATGGCCCCATACAAACAAGAAAGCCCCTCGGAGCCATCCTTATTATATATAAGGTCGACTGGCTTTCCTTGAGGGGCGCATTCTTGAAGTGAATCAGTGGTTGTTGGCAAGCAAGAAGTCTTCGATCTTCTTGGTGCGGAGGTTGTCGCGGAGTGAAGCAAGCTGCGGTTCGATGGCCTTTTTGATATCCTCTGGCTTCATCTTGTAGGATTCG
This sequence comes from uncultured Erysipelotrichaceae bacterium, assembly GCA_946183085.1. Lineage (GTDB taxonomy): Bacteria > Bacillota_I > Bacilli_A > RFN20 > CAG-826 > Alloenteromonas. The sequence continues at coordinate 14,871 of CAMGZU010000020.1, forward strand.
GCCATCTTGGCGATCTCGGCATCGACGTCCGCATCGGTGGCATCGAGCTTTTCCTGCGCGCCGATCGTGGAGACGACGAGGAAGGATTTGATGTTTTTGGCGGATTCGTCATGGAACTGCTTCTTGAGGTCTTCGACTTTGGTGCCGGTAATCTCGAGGTATTGCTCGAAGGTGAGGCCCTGGGCTTCGATCCTCTTCTTGAGGTTGGCTTCCTGGGTCGCCGCTTCCTGGTCGACGATCTCATCGGCGAGGTCGATTTCCGAGGTCTCGACGATCTTGGAGACGATCGCGTCGACATAGGCGCGCTGAGCGGCGTTCACCTTGCTGGTGAGGAGGTCGGTCTTGGTCTTTTCCTTGAGCTGATCGACGGTCTCGACGCCCGGGATGGCGAGGTCTTTGACGGCTTCGTCATTGAGTTCGGGGACCTTCTTCTCTTTGATTTCGTGGATTTTGCACTTGAAGACGGCCTTCTTGGAGGCGAGTTCTTTGACGTAGTTCTCCGGGAAAGTGATCTCGACGTCTTTGGCATCGCCCGATTTCACGCCCACAAGGCCTTCTTCGAAGCCCGGGACGAAGGAATGGGAGCCAAGCTCCAAGGAATAGTTCTCGGCTTTGCCGCCGTCGAAGGGTTTGCCATCGACGAAGCCTTCGAAGTCGAAGGTGACGGTGTCGCCCATCTTGGCTTCGCGGTCGACGACTTCAAGGGTCGCGGCGCCTTGAAGCTGAGAATTGACGGCGTCTTCCACTTCCTTGTCGGAAACGGAGGGGGCCTCTTTCTCGGCGTGGAGATCTTTGTAAGCGCCAAGCTTCACGTTCGGGGCGATGACGATGGTGAACTTCGCTTCGAAATCATCGGAGGAGAACTTGGTGATTTCGACGTTCGGCTGCATGAACGGGGTGACCTTTTCCTCTTCGAGGGCCTTGGAATAAAGGATAGGGAGGATGTTATTGATCGCTTCGTTATTTAACTGATCCGGGTTGACGCCCTTGGCGAGTTCGGCTTTCGGGGCCTTGCCGGGACGGAAGCCTTTGACGGTGACTTTGGCGGCCAATTTGTTGAAGGCTTTGTCTTTGGCCTTCTGCCATTCTTCTTTGCTCGCCGCAACGGTGATCTCGACTTTGCCGGGGGCGACTTTCTTAAGCTTATCAGACATGAAAATTTACCTCTTTCTAGATACGCAAGTGAAATAATAGACTATCTAAAGATAGACCTCAAAAGAAATCGCTCGATTTTTGCTTTTTTAGGCGGAAAAGCTCGGCATCGCCTCGATGGCGGATTCGATTTGGTTGGCGAATTCCCCTGCTTCTTCTTCGCTAATTTCATGCTTATGGAAGAAGTCATGGGCCTCGGGATCGCTATGGAGGTAGCGTCCCGCTAAGATCAATAAGGCGGCGACCAATAAGGATAAATCCTTATCCAAGGCGTCTTCGGGATAAAGGGAAAGCACGTAATTGTCGAACAAAGCGTGGGCGCTTTGGACGATGGAGGTGTTGCGCGAGGCTCCTTCCAAAAGGGCGATGAATTCTTGGAAACGGGGTCCGCTATAAGGGCGGGTTAAGGCCGCGGGAGAGACTTCATAATCCTTGCCGTTTTTGCTGAAGCAAAGAAGTGATTTGTCGTTGGCGCCTACCAGTAGCAGCAAGGAAAACGTCCGTAGCAAAGAATTCCTGCCGCTTGTAGCAATCTCGCGGATCTCTTTGAGGTATGGCGTCGGGTCTTTTTGAATCTGGCCGAGGGTTTGAAGAAGCGTGAAGTCATCGACGTCGGAGGTGAGTTCCTCGCGGATCTTCTCCTCGCTTTTCGGGCGTTTGCTATAGGAAGCCCTCTCGGCTTTGCGGATGTATTCCTTTAGGCCACGCAGCACTTCTTCGACTTCTTGGGAGACATAGGGACGGTTGGCGAAGTCTTCTTCGTCTTGGTAGGCCTCGTCAAATTCTTCTAACCCAAAGCGGGTCTCGAAAGTCGCTTTCATCGTTAAAATCGGGTTCTTCGCCCATAGGGCGTCCCTTTCTTTGACGAGAAGGGTCCTCGCGTCTTGGTATTTCCCAAGCCCCAGATAGGCCGAGACGCGGCAAAAAAGCGCTTCGGCGTCTTTGCTTTCTTTGGTGAGTTCCAAAACGCGTTGGTATTCTTTCTTTTCGATGAGTTCTTTTAAGGATTCCATACTCAGTTGGCCCAATCGGGCAAGGTGTCGATGAGGTGATATTCGCCATCGATCAGATTTGCGTCGAACGCAATCACGTCTTGGTATTCGGGATCGTCAAAGACGTCGACGGAGCCGATGGTGAT
>CAMGZU010000021.1 GCA_946183085.1 uncultured Erysipelotrichaceae bacterium
ACGTTCGCTCTAGCTACTTCAACGGTTCTTAAGCCCCTCTTCACCGTCATCGGTTTTTCCTAATGGCATTTTTGATTAGAAATTAACAAACCTGTTATGGTGGCTGAAATGTCAATTTAAAGAAATGGGTTGTAATCGAATGTTTTTGAAAACGGGTTATGAAGGAGAATCAGACATTAAAAAAGAACCAAATGCCAAGCATTGGTTCTATTTTTCGAAATGGGGCGCAATACGGGAGTCGAACCCGTTCATGCCCGGTTCACAGCCGGGTGTGTTCACCGTTTCACCAATTGCGCCGTGCTCGATAACTATATATATCCGATTGACTTAAGTCAAAGAGATTTTGGGCTTTTACCGCCTTTTATCGGGGGAGTTTCCTATTTTTGGCTTTCTTTGGCGATGGCGAGGAACTTTTCTTCGTTCTCGTTCATCCTTTCGCCCTGATAGCGGAGATAAAGCGAATGGGTGGATTGGCTGCTGCGAGCAATCGGAACGACTTTGAGATTTCGTTTCGTGGATCCGGTTTGATTCAAGAGGAACCCGCGATTGCGATTCACCAAGCTTAGCGCAGTTTCTTCGTCATCGACAAAGACCGTTGTCCCCTTTAGCCCAAGTTTTTCCTTCAAGATCTCGACCTTCCGCTTCTCGGAGGCGTCGCCGATCCAGATCAAAGAAAGGCGTTCCAGGTCACGAAGGGTAACTTGGCCCTTCGCGCTCAAAAGGGAGTTGCGAGGGAGTTCGGCGAAAACGCTTTGGCTTTTGGCAAGTAGCTCAACACCTTTCCCATCGTCTTCTTCGCTTAGATAGAAATAGGAAGGCGTCTTCTTTGTATCGGCTTTCTTGGAGAACTTCACATCCACGCCGGGGGCTTGTTCAGCAAACGACTTAAGGATTTCGCCAAGAGAATCGCGGCCATACTCGTTAAGCTCAACCTGAATGAAAGGCTTCTCTTTGATGACCTTTTTGTTTCCTTTGGCTTGGGCGATTGCATCGTCCAAATCTGCAATGATCTGGACCGCTCGTTTGAAAAGGATTTGACCCTGTTTGGTTAAGGCGACTTCCTTGTTTTTTCGGGTGAATAAAGTAACGCCGATTTTCTTCTCGAGCGCCTTGATGCTTTGGGAGATCGCGGATTGCGAAACATCGTAGCGAGAAGCCGCTTCCGTGAAGGAGGCTGTTTCGGCCACGGAAACGAAGTAACGGAGTTCAGTAAGCAAAGAAACCATAGACCAATTCTAATGTATAAGTTTTCCTAATTCAATAATTTATTGATAAGATTTTCTTATATTAACACGAAAAAGAAAGGCGGATCGCTCCGTCGTTTCCCTTAGAGTATTTTGGCGTTTTTCACCGCATAGAGAATCGGCAATTCGCGCCGTTTGACGAGCCCTGCAACAAGCGAATCCCCCATCGATTCGTAGAGGTGGATCGCTTCGTCCAAACTCACCCATAAAGTCTTCTGGATGAAGCCATCTCCTTCCGAGGCGAAATGCTTCCCTTCGAAGGCTTTGCGCTTGGCTAAGAAATAGTGATTGATGTTCCTTCTTCCGATGAGGTTATAGGCATCTTCCACGATGGCGAGTTTGCCAAGAATCTCGACCGAGTAACCGATCTCTTCCTCGCATTCGCGGTTGAGGGCTTCCTCAGGGCTTTCCCCTTTGTCAACCCCGCCACCTGGAGTCTCGTAATAGGTTTGGTTGCTGAAGACATCGTTCCGACTGACCAGATGGATTGCGATATTGCCTTCTTCGTCGAGAATCAGGCCTCTTGCGATCTCACGGCCATGGGTATAGCCGGTAAATGGATATTCGTCATCTTGGCCGGCCATCCAAAGATTAAGGTTCGGGGTTTTCTTCGTTTCCACGGGTGCTAGAATAGCACGCGACGCCAAAGCTGATAAGCCTTGGCTTAGGAAGGAAAAGAAAATGATTCGCAATCGCTTGGTCGCTTTAATTTATCGATCCGCGGCGTTCGCGCTCTCCGTTTTCTTTTTGGTCTATTACGCCCAATTCGTTGCTTCTCAGGGTTTCAACCCAAACTATGTCTATAACTATTGGGGCTATCTTTCCGGCCTTTATAACGCGATTTTCTTCGCTGTGATGACCGTATTAAGCGCCTTCGACCTCCGCCATGGCCGAAAAGGGAACCCTGTGATTCCTTATATGCCTTATGGATTGTCGGTCGTCTATTTCTCGCTCATCAATTTCTTCGGCTATTTCGTTTATCTTGTTCCCTTCCAGGTGAATGGCTTCTCCTTCGCAGAAATCGCCCTTTTCATCTTGATGCCGCTTCTTACCATCGCGGAATGGATCCTATTCGAAGAAAAAGGGACGGTGAAATTCAACATCGTCCCCATTTGGGTATTGTTGCCTGGCATCTATGCGGCTTTTGAGCTCATTCGTCCAAGAATCTGGGGCGATGCGCCGCTTTATGACGGCTCTTTCTATCCTTATCACTTCATGAATTTCGAGGATGGCGGCGTCGGGCCGACCATCGGAAAACTCATCATAGCCACCCTCTTGGTGACGGCCTTGGCCTTCTTGTTGATCTTCTTGAATGACCTTCTCGCAGGCAAATTCCGCAAGAGGGTGAACACCGAGGATTAAGCGGCGAAATAAGCCGCTTTTTCTAATAGTTTCGTGATCTGCCGTAAGCCAGGGACATCGTCTTTTAAGCCATCGAGCTCGTCGCTATCGACATCGAAGACGATCTCTTTGCCACTCACGCAAAGATAATTGACGTATTCGCTGAGGCTTGAGGCATCGCAAGCAATGTGCCCTGGGAATTGATGGACGTCCGGGACATAGATTTCGTTCTTCTTGGAATAGCAAGCCCCGCAAACGCCGCGGCTTGGAAGGATCTTCAAACAGGCCGGCGTGCCGATAAAAGGCCCGAGGACAAGGGCCTTTTTGGTTTCGTCATAAAGGTAAACGCCGACCCAAGCGCCTTTGCCGAGTTTGCTTTTAAGGTAAGAGAACGCGTTCAAAAGATTGGCGAGCGGGGTCCCTTCTTGCATGTGGAGATAGGTTTCAAAGCCCATCAAGGTTTCTTCGTCAATTCGTCTCATCGTCTTCTTCCCAATTCTTCTTATGGAAGATGAGCAATTGGGAATGGGGATCTTTCGGATCGAAATAAGCGTAATATCCCTTTCCCTTTTCGTCAAAATAACGGAGATAGAGCTCGCTTCCTTCCTCTAAGCCCGAGGTGAGCCTTTTGAAGGAATAGAAGCAAGAGCATTCTGCGTATGGGGCGACTTCGAGGGCAAAGCCATCGTTTTTGTGGGCGAAACGCGCGCTTTTGACGCCACTTTCGACGAGCGGTTCGGCTTCGCTCGTCGCATAAAGGGTGATTTCATCGCCTTTTTTGGTGACGAAGCAAAGATTATCGACGTGCTTAGCATTCCTGGTTTAATTGAGGAAAGAGACCTGAAGCCGGAGATATTTGGGATCGACGATAGGGATGAGCCTCGCCTTGATTTCGAAGGATTCGTTGCGCTTGAGCTTTCTGGCGAACGCCAAAAGAAGCGACACGCCAATCGTGCCGATGGAGGCCAAAATGATGGGAAGGATTGTGGACCAGGACCAGCTAAGCAACATCATACGGGTCACTATTATAGTGAAAACGCTTTATATGTGAACGAAAGAAAGCATTTCCTTTCTCCAAGAGTGGGCGATAATCTATTTCTATGTTTTCTCATTTCTTCAAAGTGTTTCGTTTGGGCGTCTTAGCCGGAATATTGATCGGCATCGGAGGCGCCGTGAATCTTCAGCTTTCCTCGATGGGCCAACCCATCTTCGGCGCGGTGTTTTTCTCCTTTGGCCTCATGTGCGTCTGCATTTTGGGCGCGAATCTTTTCACCGGAAAAGTCGGTTATCTTCTTGAAAACGACAAAAACTACGCGATCGACGTAGGAATCATGGCCATCGGCAACATCGTCGGCGCCATGCTCGTTGGCTACCTTGCCGGCGTCATCTTCCCCGATTGGACCGTCGCGCTTCCCGCCAAATTCCTTTATGGGGAAGGGGCGACTTGGTATGGCTGCATCTTGCGGGGTTTAGGAGCGGGCGCCTTCGTCTATTTGGCCGTCGAATGCTTCAAGCGCATCGAAAGCTACCCCGCCAAGCTCATCATGGTCTGCCTTTCGATCTCAACGATGGTGTTGCTTGGCTGCAACCACTCAATCGCCAATGTCTTCTATTTCGCTTACGCCCAAATCCGCGTCGCGGGCTTTGATTGGGTCAACGCCATCGTTTCGGTCATCGTCGCGATGATTGGGAATTCCTTGGGAAGCCTCATCCTTTATCTGCTTCAAAAAGCCTTGCCAAAATGCGAAGAAAAGGCGAACTAAAAAGGTAAATCAGCATTTCCTTTCAGCCAATTGCATAAAATCGGAATTTATGAAATCCCGATCCTATGTTTGACGGAAGAGAGAATCTCCTCGTCTTCGAGCTTCGTTATCGCAAAAGCTTTTTTCCCTATGGAATTGAGTGATGTGCCCAAATGGTAAAGCGTTGACCCGTCCAACAATATGAAGCGATCATGAAAGCGGTCATCTATTTTGGCTTCTAGATTCCCATATTGTTCATGGAAAGCGCCAATATCCGCTTGCGTGAGCTTCGCCTTTGAGGACATAAACAATTGAACCTTTACACCATCTGTTTTGGCTTTGAGGTAATCAAGGGCTTTGATATCAGCATACGGATCGATGAGTACGATTGACTTCTTCGCCGTCTCGAAAATGCTCTTGATAAAGTTTCTAGCGTCAAACCATTGTCCATCAAAAAAGAGGTTCTCTTTGGTTGTGAGATTGCCAGATTCTATTTTGATAAGACGGTTATCAATGCAATTAACGCGATGAACGAGCTCAACATAATTCTCGTCCGTTATTAATGTCCTGTCTTGATTTAAGACGTACCCCTTAAGCAAGTATTCTTTCAAAACAGAATTAGCCCATCTTCGAAAGATACTACCATTCCGTGATTTGACTCGATATCCAACGGAAATCACGACGTCGAGATTGTAATAATCCGATTCATATAGTCGATCGCGATTCGAAACTATATGTGCATTTTTGCACGCGTACTTTTTTCATCAAGTTCGCCTTCTGCATAAATGTTGCGTATATGCCTAGCAATGACCGTTCTGTCTCTACCGTACAAACGAGACATATCCTCTTTTGTGAGCCAAACGGTGTCTTCACGAGGCGAAACGTTTACATCTAGGATCAAATCGCCTTGCTTGAATTTAACTACCTCGTATTTATCCTCCATCGAATAATCTCCTTTCTTAAATGCGCAGCCGACCCAAAACGCGAGGAAAAAGCGAATTAACCTTTTCTTTGCTTTTGGTGTTAATTACATATCGTTTCGCCAAACGATCTCCCAGTATCCTTTTGCACCGCCGACTCTTCGGATGATTCCTTTTGTTTTTAAGGCATCTAATGCGCGTTGGATTGTACGGACTCCCCGCCCAAGATCCTCGGCCATATAATCCCGAGAAATGGTTGGTCTACTAGTAATCACCTCGAGGACGATTCTCTCTAATTCCGTTAAGGGAGGCATGCTGTCAGTGGCATTTTTAGTGCCATTTTGAGTGCCATTTTGAGTGCCACTTTGAGTGCCACTTTGAGTGCCATTTTGAGTGCCATTTACGAGTTTTCGATTGGCGCCATCGCCGTTTTTCGTAACGCTTTGAGTGCCATTTTGGGTGCCATTTTGGGTGCCACTTTGAGTGCCATTTTGAGTGCCATCAGGAACATCGTTCGTTGAGTTCCGGCGGAAAATAAACCAAAAACCTTCTCCTTCTTTCTCGTAATCACAACGAATGCCCTTCTCTTTGCAAAGAAGGTACGTTTTAGCTATCCCCGTTCCCCAAGTTTCAACATAACCACATTTATAGAGGACGTCGCAGATCAACTCATTTCTAACCCGTGAGGCGATGGTTTTATTGAAAAAGTCTTCTGGGCTAAGGTCATCAGGGAAAACGCCAGGGTTATAGATTGATATCCTATTTGGGAAAAGATCGATTTCGTGTTTGCTACTGCCAAAGTAGTCGGCATGAGCAAAGCTGTTTATGATGATCTCCCTCAAAGCGCCCACAGGGACTTCCGGTACATCCAATCGTTTGAAACCGTGGATAACCGCCTTCCAACGCATATTTTTCTTTACGTATTTTTCCGCCTCATCAATAAGAGCGAAGATATTTCCCTTTATTCGAGAGATATCAACAAATGTTCGCTTCTCATTTGTCGCAAAAACGGCCATTTTTAACACGACCGGTTCATTGGAAGAAAAGAGGATGTTTCCCGCATTATTCAGATGGACTCCGTCCTCACAAAGGAGATGGAGTTTCTTGAGAAGGTCCAACTTGTCATACTTCATCGGAGGAAGTCTTTTGCAAGCAATCGAGAGTTCCAAAAAACGTTGCAAGAAAACTTCGTCAACGCAATCGATCGTCGTTTCCGACCTTTGTCTTTCCCAACCTTTGCGGTTGGTATCTAGGATCATCCTCGCTAATTCAGAAGGCGACATCTCGCGGCTTTCATCGGAAACGCGAAGGTAATACCTTCCGTCTGCCGAATAAGGCCGATCGCTTCCTTCGAAGCTAACCTTGATGATTTTGCGCCCAGAGATTTCCTCGATGGTCGGAAAGATCTGTGGTTTGATCTTCTCGTAGATTCTTCTTGATATGTCACGCTGAGTATCCTCGCCAATATCGAACCCTCGAATGTCCCCATTATCTTTCACGCCAAAGTAAAGGATTCCTCTACCGCGTTTGTTCAAAATCGCGGAAATGTCTTCCATTGCTTGGTCGAGTTCTCCCGTCGACTCTTTAAATTCCAAGAACTCCGTTTCTTTCCCAAGATTTGGCTTTCCATCTTCTTTTTGGAATAGTGGCAAGACTATTTGTTTCTTCATTTATGGTCCTTTCTTGTGAAGTCCACTTTCGCCAGATACCAACGTTTTGGCCTTCCTTGATGGACGAAAAGCATCTCGCACCGTTTTCCTCTTCCTTTCTCGTAATGGGCGAGCACCTTGATCATGTCCAATTGCTCCAAGTAAAAGGCCCTATCGACGTGGCGAAGGGCGTACGAAAACGAGGAGAGGATCGCAAGATGCTTCTCCGGGTATCGTTGGCTGAGGTTGTCCAAAGTTTTTTCGCTCAGGTAGAGTCTTTGGTCGGAGGTTAACGCAATCCCGAGCATGCGTTCCATCTTTTTGCCGATGCGGCCAAGGCGTAGGTCACCCGAATTCACTTTTTGTTCCATCACTATTTAATAGGCATCGAAACTCGCTTTGGCATTAAAAAAGTTTCATAATGTCGGCGTCATGGTCAAATATCGCAAAGAAGATTCCACCTCGTATGCGCTTGGAACGACGCTTGTCATCGAGCTTTTGAAGCGCAGGAAAGAACGGGCGGTCCGCCTCTATATCTCGCCAAAACAAAACAAAGATTCGACGTACGAAACGCTGCTATCTTTGGCCAAAGAAGCCAAGATTCCCGTCATCCAGAACAACGAGAAGATCTTCAAAGATCTCTCTGGCAAAGACAATTGCATGGCGATTTGCGAATTCAAAAAGATCACCGAAACCTTGGAAGAAAACGAAAACCACGTCTGCCTGGTCAATCCGAGCAACTTAGGCAACCTTGGCACCATCATTCGCTGCATGGCGGGTTTCCATTTCTTATCGCTTGCCATCATCCGGCCCGCCTGCGACGTCTTCGACCCCAAGACGGTCCGCGCATCGATGGGCGCCCTCTTCGACGTCAAAGTCGCCCTCTACGATTCTTTTGAAGATTATCGAAAGGAATTCCCAAACCACGCTCTTTATCCCTTCATGCTGCAAGCCAAGACGCCCTTAAAGAAGGCAAATAAGCGCTATCCCGCGACGCTCATCATGGGGAACGAGGCCACAGGCTTGCCCCGCGATTTCCTAAACGTTGGCACCCCGCTTCTTATCCCACATACCGACTTCATCGATAGCCTGAATCTAGATAACGCCACCGCGATCGCCCTTTACGAATTCGCCGCTGAAACGTTTTGATTGTCTTCTGTAAGAAGAAGCCTAAAATATCGGCTTGTCGATATTTCTTTTTTATGACGCAGCAACCTCGTAAAAAATCCTTCCGGGAAATGGACCTAACCACGGGCAAGCTTTTCTGGAAAATCCCCCTCTTCGCCCTGCCGATGGCCTTGACGACCATGCTGCAGCTTCTTTATACGACGGTCGACCTTTGGACGGTCGCCAATTTTGGCGGGGGTTCTTCCTCGATGGCCGCGGTTGGCTCAAACGGCTCGATGATCAATTTGATCGTCACCGTCTTCGTCTCCCTTTCTTTGGGCGCCAACGTCGCAATCGCTAACGCGAAAGGATCGGGCCGCAAAGAACACGCCGAGAAAGTCATGCATACCGCCTTGCTTTTGTCGGTGATTTTGGGCGTTGTCGTCGGCGTTTTCGGGGCTTTTATTTCCCCCTATCTCCTACGCTGGATGGGGACGATCGACGCGATCATTGAAAAAGCGACCCTTTATCTCACCATCTATTTCATCGGCCTTCCTTTCCAAATGGTCTATAACTATTCCTCCCAGATCATGCGGGCTTTGGGGGATTCGAAAAGGCCGCTTGCCATTTTGGCGATCTCTGGCTTAACCAACGTCGTATTCGACCTTCTCTTCGTCATCGTTTTCAAATTGGATGTGGCGGGCGTCGCGATCGCCACCGTGATCTCCGAAGCGGTTGCCGCGGTGATCTCCATCGTGGTCCTTATGAACAATAAGGAAGGCTTCATCCGCTTCTCCTTCAAAAAACTTGGCTTTGACCACACTTCCTTAATCGAAGTCATTCGGATTGGCTTGCCCGCTGGCATCCAGGGGCTTTGCTTTTGCATCCCCAACGTCATGATCCAATCGTCCTTATACACGATCACCGAGGCCGAATATAGCGTCGAAAACATCGTAAATGGCGCCGCGGCAAGCGGGCAGATCGAAGGCTATATCTTCGCCCTCGTCGAAGCGATTTCGGCCGCCTGCGTCGCCTTTACGGGCCAAAACTATGGGGCGGCGAAAAAGGAGAACGTCCGCAAGGTCTTTTGGTATTGCCAAATCTGGAACGCCATCTCGATGGGCTTAGCGGCGATCATCGCGCTTTCGATGGGCGACTTGCTTCTCCGCCTTTTCCTAAACGCCAAAGATCCCACGGAACTCACCCAAGAAATTGGCGCGGGAAAACAAAGGCTATACCTATTCGCCTTCACTTATGTTTTGGATGGCATTATGGACGTATGCGGTTCTTATGTCCGCGGGATGAAATACTCGACCCCGCCCGCCATCATTATCTTCTTTGGCTGCACCGTAAGCCGCATCATCTTCCTCACCACCATCTTTAAGCTCCCGGAGTTCCATACGGTCTTCTGGCTTTACGCCGCCTTCCCAATCTCCTGGATCATCGTCGATTTGGTCTATATCCCCGTGACCTTGATCATCGAGAAAAAGGCCTTCGCGAAGCTAGCGAGCCATCCGACGAACCACTCTGCTCCCGAACAAAACAAGATGTAAGAAAAAGGCAGAACGCTTCGAACGTTCTGCCCTTTTATTTGTCGTTTTCTCAATGAGAGGCGATCAAGCAATTGACGCTGCGCTTCACCAAGGCGATCGTCACCTCTTGGCGGATGGCGGTATAAAGGATGTTCTCGCCGATGAAGATGAGCTCTTCTTCGCTCAAATGCTTGCCGAATTTGGCAAAGCCATCCTCGAGAAGAAGCGAGACGTCTTTGCGGAAGCAGTTATGCTGTTCGGAGCCCCCGATCACCATGATGTCATTGCCATCGTTTAACGCCTTTAAGATGGCGCGGTTATCGGAGCTAAAGCCTAAAACCAATTGATAAACCCCTTCGACGACTTCGTCAATCGAAGCAGGCGCCACGATGCTCTTGCGGCATTCTTCCTTCCTGCGGTTCCAATCTTCTTCCACAACCTTATTCACCAACGTGAATTTGTTGTCAAAGTAGTTGTAGATGGTGCCGATGGAGACGCCGCTGATTTTCGCGACGTCGCGGACGTTGAATCCCTCGACCCCTTTTTCGGCGAGCTCTGATTTGGCTGCGGCCAAGATTCCCTCGCGCGGCTTATCAAGAATTTTCGGCATATTTGGACCCCCTTTTGCCTTGCGGCTTTCGATTTCCGGCGATATTAAACACAATGTTTTTCGCAATGGAAAGCGAAATGCTTCATTTTTTTACTCTTTCTGTATACAAGTTTCAAACACATTTTTGTTCAAACAACAATAACCCGTGTATTTATCGCTATTATTTTTTTGTGAACTTCTTCATAAAACTTTTTTAGTTCAAAAACAACATCGCTCGGTTTTTGTTACCAATCCCAAAAGATGTTCATTTACGATTTTCATTGCATGCGCGCCTAAGAATCCTATAATCATTCCCGAAACTATGGCAGACGAAATCAAACAAACCAGCGAAGGAATCGCGGAAAAGGAATCCCTCCCCCGCCGCATCAAATCCTTCTTCATGAAAACGACCAACGGCATGGCGATTGGTCTATTCGGCACCCTCATCATCGGGACCATCCTCAACCTTTTCGCGAAGATCCCCTATTTTGAGGCCATGGGCACTTGGGCCAGAGTCATTCAAGGCTTGATGGGCGCTGGCATTGGCCTAGGCGTCGCGCTTTCCTTAAAGCTTAGCGGCGTCACCGTCGTCGCCCTCATGGCCGCTGGTTTTCTGGGTAACTATCAATTTGAATGGGTGAATGAGGCAAGTCGCTTCACCGTCGTCACGATCTCGGATCCCCTTTCTTGCTACATCGCCACTTTATGCGCTTATGGGCTGATCGTCCTTTTGATGCGCAAAAAGACCCCGGTGGACCTAATTCTTATCCCTTTGGTGGGTCTACTGGCCGCCATCCTCTATTCCTTCTTATTGGCGGAATGGGTCCACTACGTCACCATCGCCATCAGCAAGCTCATCGAGGTCTCCTTCTCCGCAGTGCCTTTCTTGATGTGCATCATCATCTCCGTGCTCGTTGGCATGGCTTTGACCGCGCCGATCTCCTCGGTCGCGATCTGCGTCGCCATTCAAATCGGCAACGTGCCTCTCGCCGCCACAAGCGCCTTAATCGGCTGCTGCACCCAAATGGTCGGCTTTGCCGTCCACACGGCGAGAGACAACAAATGGGGCAGCGTTTTGGCGGTTGGCTTAGGCACTTCGATGCTCCAATTCAAAAACATCGTCCGCAAACCGCTCATTTGGGTTCCGACCATCGTCGTTTCGGCCATCCTTGGGCCCTTTGCAATGCTCTTCCCAAGCATTGATCCAACCGGCATCGTCTCGCCTTTAAGCGTGGGCGCCGGCATGGGGACCTCCGGAGTTGTCGGCCCCATCAACTTCTTTGACGCCTATAACTACAATTGGGTCGTCATCGTCTTGGTGCTTGGCATTTGCATCGCCGCGCCGATCCTCCTCGTCTTCCTCGTCGATCTGCTCTTCCGAAAGCTTGGCTGGATCCAAAAAGGCGACTTCTCCCTCAACAACGACATCTAAGCGAAAAGAAAGGATCTGGACGTCCAGATCCTTTTTCGTTTGTTTCCTTAATGGGAACTCTTCTTGTCGCGGATGTTGTCCAAGGCGATGACGAGGGCGACGAAATAACGCCAATCGTATTTGCTTTCGTCGATGTCGAGGAGGAAGGAATTGGTCATCGAGAAGGCCTGGCGGGTGACCGAGCCGACTTTCTCTCCCTTGACCAAGATATCATAATCGCCCCAGGAACCGCCCTGTTCGATGTTGATCGGACCGAAGCTCGAGGTGATGCTCGCTTTGTCGCTGAAGGTGAGGAAGCCGCTTGAAACTTCGCTTAAGCGGTTGCCCTCCGCGTCGAAGATGTAGTTGATATGATGAATCGGCGAAATCAGCTTTTGACGGACCATATAAAGCTTCTTGCCATCCAAATCGCGGACCCACTTCTTGCGGGTCATGGTGAAGAATTTGCCTTTGACTTTGAGGAGGGGTTTGTCTTGTTCGTCGAGCACTTTGCTGGAACCGCCAAGAGAAACCATCTTGTTGATGATTTTGATTTTCATAGGAGTACCTCTTTGCTCATTATAACCAAAGAACGCTTTTATGGACATAAAAAGAGCGCCGTTCCCGACGCCCTTATACTTCTTTCGCTTCCTCTTTCATGGCCCGCTTCTTCTCATACATCGCCGAATCGGCGCGGCGGAAGACGTCTTCGACCTTGCGGTCTTTCTTCGCATTATATGGCGAATAGCCAAAGGCCGCGGAGGTGCGCTCAGCCGGCGGGAGCTTTTCGTCGTGGCGAAGCGACTCGATTTGCGCGTTAAAGGAGGCAGAAAGCTTGCGGATGGATTTGTAATCGCCTTGGCGGAGAAGGACGACGAATTCGTCGCCGCCGATGCGGAAGACCGGCGAATGGGCGAAGACTTTGCAGATGAGGGCGGAAAGCTTCATGAGCGCGACGTCGCCATTGGCGTGGCCGTATTTGTCGTTGATGACCTTAAGGTCATTGAGGTCGATCATCGCAACGCCAAAGGGCTCGACGTTGCCATCTTCGATCGCTTTATCGATGAATTCGACGGCATGGTCATAAGCGACTTTGTTGCGGACGCCCGTCAAGGCGTCTTTGTTGGCGAGCTCCGTCATCTTGATGGTCTCTTGCTTGGAGGCTTTTAGCTCTTCGTTGATCTGGGTGAGCTCATCGATCTTCGTATGGACGTCATGCTCCATCTTCTTCATCGCTTCGCCCAAGTCGGAAAGCTCGTCGTGGGTCTTGATTTGAAGCTTGGCGAAGACCTCGTGGGTTTTCGCGCGCTCATCGACCGTGTAGGAATTGGCGGCCTTGGTCAAAGCGCGGACCGGGCGGACCAAGGTAAAGTGGACGACGAGGATGCCGATCGCGGCCACCAAGACGGTGCCGGCAACCATGTAGACGAAGAGGCGGATGATGTTATCGCGCTGATTGGCGCGGACCGCTTCCATCGAGATGTCGGCAAAGGCATAGCCGATGACTTCTTCTTCGTAATAGATGGGGGCGCCGGAAGTGACGAGGTTACCATATTCCGCCGTATTGGTGATGTAGGCGGGGAAGCCGCGTTCTGGGTTGGTCAAAACGGGATAATTGATTTCATAGAGGGGATCTAAGCATCCTGGCGGGCAGGCGTCTTCTTCCTCGGCGCTATCGACAACATAGACGACGCGTTTTTCCTTCACATCCACATAAGAAAGATAGAGCCACCTGACCTCATTGCCATTGGCGGAGAGGATCTTGCGGAGGAAATCGCGGGTTTCGATGAATTCCGGGGATTTGGCGATGTGCTCAAATTGGGCCGTATAGGCGTTCCAAGCGTCGTTCCCCCACTCTTCGCTTGTTGGCTTTTCTTCCGAGGCGTCCACGATCGATTTGACTTGATCGCGCAGGCCTTTGAAGGTCTCAACATCCACCACTTGCGCGGTTGTGGCGGCCAAATGGTCGGCGGTTGCCTTATACGTATCTTGGTTGCGGCTGGAGGAAAGAAGCGAAAAGAAGACCATCGCGACTTCGACAAGGACCATGCCGAAGACGAAGATCATGACGATCGTCTTGGCGCGGATTGAGAAGCGGAATCTTTTTTTCTCCAACGTTCTTCCCCCTAAAAAAGCAGCGTGGACGCAAAGCCCACGCTGCAACCAAGCAAAAAGAAGGGGTGCAACTGGCTGCCCTTACCGATTTGGCGGGGCCCTTTAGCTTTGCGTCGCCGGATCACTCCGGGTTTGCCACTTTCATTATTTCCACAGTTTCGATTTTTTGCAAGGGAAATGCCACCAAAAAAGAAAAACTCGAAAAAACGCGATTAAAATGGGACTTTTTTGTTTGCTTCTTTTAACAAAAACGAAAATGTTCAAATAAAAGAAAAGACGACGCTATAAGCGTCGCCTCATCTCCATTTTCCTTATTCTTCCGAAGAAGGCGTAAGCGGGATATCTGGGAAAGCGTAATAGTTATCGTCGATACGCCATTCGCCGCTTTGATTGCTAAAAGAGATGACATGAACTTCATCTTCAAGGTTCGTGCGGCTTGCTAGGTCCTCTTCGTCGACGATCACATAGATGGTGGAGTCTAGTTTCGAGCAGGAAAGCTTGCCATAGAGATAGCCTTCAGCCGCCTCAAGGTCATCCACTTCTGGAAGGGTGCAGCCAGCTTCTTGAAGAGCGGACTTAAATTCGGTGAGGCTCATCTTCGTGAAGGAATAGTCATGCTCTTCCCGCTTATCCACGCTGATGACGTCGTGGCACGTCGAGCAAGAGGTGGTTTCGATGACTTCGCAGCCTTCCCCTGCTTTTTCTTCGCTCACTTCGTCATGCTCAAAGCCGATTTGGACGAAAGATTCGCTGAATTTGGGGGTAAGGGTCGCGACATAGTCTTTGACGCTCTCCCCATTGGGGCCAGCCACCCCCGTCTCGCCTTCCGTAAGGCTCACGTCGGTATAAACCTTGACGGAGAGGTCCATCGCCTTAAGGCAATGCCCTTTTTCAACGACTTTTAAAGAGGAAGTCGGCTCGATGACGTATAAGGCATCCGCGTCCTCAAAATATTGGCATTCGGTGAGGTTTTCAAAGTCCTCCGGGTCGATCGAGAAGGTCGCACACTGCATGACGCGGTTCCCTTTCTCATCGGAAGCAAATGTTGGATTTAGTTTCTTGCCATTTGGCGTCTCAAGATAAGAGAAGGCGTAAACGGGCTGATTGGCCTCATCGTAGACCAATACCTTTTGATAGGCGAGCTCGGCATCATGGTGGCCGCAGACGGCGCACACCCCATATTCGTTATCGTCAAGATGCTTCTCCACGGAGAGGTATTTGTGGCAATCCTCGCAATAGGTGGCGTGGGTCTTCTCGCTGGCTTCATAACGCGTAATCGGGTTATGGGTCTCACAGACGGTAGGAGCCGCGTTCGGAAGGGTGATCGTCGTCTCGTTGTATTTGGAGAATTCGTAAAGCGAAGTCACGCTTTCAATCGGGCAACCCAAAAGGAAGGCGGAGCCCGAGGCGTTCATCTTCTCGATATCGGCAAAGGCCTCTAAGGAGACGGGATAGCCATTCGAAACAGTGACAAGGGCGCCGGTATAAGCGGCAAAGGTCGGGCGATAATCTTCCCCAAAGGCGAAATAATAGCCTTTCAACTCATCGTCGAACTTCCCTTTGGTCAAGGTATCGACGACGGCCGCGAAGATGTCTTCTTTCGGGAAAAGGGTTTCGAGTTCGCGGTTTAAGACGTAACGGGCATGGACGCTCGTCTCGCTTTGGGAATAGCCGATCCACTGCTGATCTTTTTCGCTATAACCCGCCAAAGAATGGTTTTCCGGAAACATGGGCCGCTCAATAGTGGCGGTATCCTTCGACTCATCCACCTTGAGCTCAGGAGCCATGGCCTTTAGTTGGGCGATCGTGCAATTTAGCGATTTCAACAAATCAGAAAGCTTATAAGTAGAGCCAGCGATCATCTGAATGGACGCGTCCATCGCCGTTTTGCTTAAATGCAAATCGACGGGGCTTTTTATGGAGTGTAAACAGTCGACCGAAACGGTTTCATCAAAGAAGGTTCCGGAGACCTCGGAATTCACTTTGATCGTAAGATTCTCGGCGTCTTGGAAATACTTCGCGGCGACTTCGGCTTCGCTTGGCTGGTTGCCACAGGATGCAAGAAGGGCAAGCGGCATGATTAGCGGCAAAAATGTTTTCTTCATTTTTCTTCCTCCGCTAGGAATTATAAAAGAATCGGAACCAGATAGTAGTTCTTTGCTTTGCAAATGCTCGGTGACGCTTATCAAAACAAGGTGATCTGGCGCTTAAGGAAAGAAACTTGCTTGGCTTCATGGATTTGATCGTCTTCTTTTAAATGCCCAAGCAAAAGAGGCGAGTCGTCATCGTGGGTTTTGAAATTGCGGAGCACTTCTTCTTTCCTTCCATTCGCATAGCAATAGGCGCAAAGATGGGGGCAAGAGTTATAAGCCCCGATGTCATTGGAAAGAAAGCAAGCGCAATATCCTTTTCTCGCCTCCATCTTCTCCTTGACGTCAAGTCTTGCCCCGATGCTCCGCTCATAATCCTCGATCCGCATGCAGCCATCCACATCGATTCCGTAATCGGCAAGCCCCTTCTCTTTTGAACAAAGCCGAAGGTTCATCTTGTGGCGTTTGGCGATTTCCAAAAAGGCTTTGGACAAAAGGATCTTCGTTTCGTCGGAGCAATCTTTTAACTCAGGATGGATCTTCGAAAGCTTTGGATAAGAGTCCAAGAAACCGAAGATGACGTTAGCCGTATAGCCCTCCAATTGACTGGCGATCATTTCAAAAGTCTTTATGTGGCGTTCTACGGTGTATTTCTCATTCACGATGATCGGGGTGTAACGCCAGTTCATCGCTTTTGCCCCAAGCCTCTTGGACAAAAACTGGAAATCTTTGATGACTTCTTCGATTTTGGGGACATTGGGCTCCAAATCCTTTTCAAAGCCGGTGATGGAGATGTGCCAGATTTGCCCAAAGGGCTTTAGCTCCTCAAGATAAGGGAACAAAGGCCTTGGGTTCTTGGTACAGAAGCCAATAACATCCACCACTTTCGGGTCCAAGGCAAATTTGGTCACTAGCTTTGGGTAATAGGGATTACGGACCATGACAAAACCTTCCTTCAAGCGGTTATGGAACCATTTCGCGTAGAAGGCGGGGATGTTGGTTCTTTGTCCAGTATTTAGAATCATGACGATGCTATCCTAACCCACTTTCTCTTTTTCGTATCGCTTAACGATAAGAAAAG
>CAMGZU010000022.1 GCA_946183085.1 uncultured Erysipelotrichaceae bacterium
ACCGGCCTCCAGGTTATGGGCCTGACGAGCTACCAGGCTGCTCTACCCCGCGATGTCTGGTTGCTTTTCAGCAAGAGAGACTATACACACTTCAAAAATGTTTTGCAACCACATTAAGTGTTTTTCGCGTGTGTGCGTATTGGAAAAAGCCCAAACGGGTGTCCTAAAAACGAAAAAAGAAGAGGGGCGTTCCCTCTTCTTTGATTTCAAAATGTTTTATTTGAGTTCGACGATTTCGTATTCGCGAATACCGAGTTTGTGTTCCGCGGCGACCTCGACCGTATGAATCGCGTGACGCGAATCCATGCGTTCAATGAGAGCCGCCTTGCCTGGATCTTTGGCGTTTTTGACCGCGTCATAGCAGGCTTGGTCCAACGCGACCGGGTCAAGGGAGGCGAAGATGCCAAGATCGCCCATTTCCGGTTCGTGGGGATTGGAATCGCAGTCGCAGTCGACCGAGAGGCGGTTGGCGACCGAGACATAAGCCATGTTCTTTGCGCCCATATAGGAGATGACCGCTTCGTTGGCGTCCGCCATCGATTCTAAGAAGGCGTCTTGTTCGGCGATGTAGCCCTTCTGCCACGTGAGTTCCGGATTGGTGGTTTTGCCAGCGGAATGAACATAGGCTTTGCCGTTCGTCGAGGCGACGCCGATCGCGATGTTTTTCAGCGCCCCGCCAAATCCGCCCATCATGTGGCCTTTGAAATGGCTTAAAACCAGCATGGAATCGTAGTTTTTAAGATGGCTGCCGACGATGTCTTTGTCGAGTTGAACGCCATGGTGGACTGGGATTTCAAACTCCCCCTCCTCGTCCATGATGTCGACATCGAAATGATCCAAGAAGCCATGGGCACGGATGGTCTCCCAATGTTTCTTCACGTCCTGACGGGATCCGCCATAGGCGGTATTGCATTCGACGATCGTTCCTTTGACGTGATTGACCAATTTGCCAATCAGTTCGGGGTGAAGATAGTTGTGTCCGCCCATTTCGCCCGTTGAGATCTTCACGGCGACTTTGCCGCGCAGTTCCCTCCCAAGCGCATCATAGATGCGAACCAAGTTTTCGGGGGTGATTTCTTTGATGAAATAAACTTTGGATTTGCTCATAACAAAAACCTCTTTCTGTGGGGATTATAACAAGAAGAAAACGGCAAGAAAAAGAAAACCACCTTTTGGTGGTTAATGGGTTTCTTGGACCAAGATAAGCCTCGAACCGAAGTCGCCATAAAAGGCGACAGAGGAATCGTAGCCGGCGGCCTGCCATTGGTTGGGAAGCTTTACGGCGCCTGCGTTGAGATACGCGCCGTTGGCAACGCCTTTAAACTCCTCGATATCCATCTTTTTGAATTTGGATAAGAGGCGAAGCAAGAAGCCATCTTCCTTAAGGTGAATGGGCGAAACCATGTTCACGAGTGGCCCAAATCGCTTCAATTCCAATTTCTTATCGTAGACGGAATAGGCGTAGTTTTTCGTTTCGTCTAAGCCTTTGACTTCCAAGGATTCCGGCATTCCCGAGATCTGCTGATTCCGGAGGGTGCGAACCACCACCGCTTCCTTCTCGCCAAGGACCTGGCGGACGGCAATGTTCTCTTCCGAAAGCTTATGGAAAGCACGATATTCGCCATACTGGAAAGTGCGGCGATGACATTTGTAAAAGCCAATCTGCTTCTTCATGATTTCGATGTCTTCTTTGCTGACGTCGTTGAGGTTCAACTCATAGCCAAGAACACCCAAAGAGGCCACTTCGAACTTATCGTGGATGGTCGTGACACGTAAGGCCTGCGTGTTTGTTTTCGAAGACACGTGGTTCGCGAAAACGCTTAAGGGATAGCCTACGGCCATGCTCTCTTGGATCTGGGCGCGCTGGAAAGGATCGGTGTCATCCGAAACCCAGGTAAGCGGGAAGAAGGAAAGCATTCCAAGGTCGCAGCGGTTGCCGCCCGAAGCGCAGTTCTGGAATAAGACGTCCGGGAAGCGTTCGTCCAGCCTCTTCAAAACCTTGTAAAGGCCAAGGATGTAATTGTGGTAGAAAGCCCCATCGCCCGCGGGGATATCGCTGATGTTGCGATTGTAGTCCCATTTGACGAAGTTCACCTTCCCCGAACCGAGGAACTTATCAAAGACTTCGACGATGAAATCTTGGACTTCCTGCTTGCGGAGGTCCAAAACCAATTGATGGCGGCCTAAAGAGGGTTCATGGATGCCATCCTGGATCGCCCAATCGGGATGGGCACGATAAAGATCGCTGTCGGGCGAGATCATCTCTGGTTCAAACCAAAGGCCGAACTGCATGCCAAGTTTATGGGCATAATTCGCCAATCCATCGATACCGTGCGGCAGTTTTTTCTTATCGGTGACCCAATCGCCTAAGCTCGTGGAATCGTCGTTTCTTTGGCCAAACCAACCATCGTCCAACACGAAAAGCTCAACGCCGATATTGGCGGCTTTCTTCATTAACGAATGGATGTCTTTCTCCTTGAACTTCGGGCCACTGCCCTCCCAGGAGTTGTAATCGATTAATTTGTCTTTGCCTTGGAAACGAGCGGGGACAACGTGATCGTTCACGAATTCGTGCATGAACTTCGTGATGCCATTCTGCCCTTTGTTGCTATAGGCCATGATGGCGAGCGGAGTCGTGAAGGAACCGCCTTTGGGCAAACGTTCCTCAAAGCATATGGAGGAGATACCCGTCTGAATGCGGATCTTGCCATAGGTGGTGAGCTCCGCTTCTTCAAAGTGGTTGCCGGAATAGATGAGGTTGAAGGCATAGGTTTCCCCGCTATCGACGCTCGCGCCCTTTTGACGGATGTAGAAGAATGGGTTATGCCTCGCACTCGAAGAACCGGTCAAGGAATCAATGACCGTGCGGACATGGGTGATCGGCGAGACGTTTTCGTGGAATTCGTCCGCCCAGCCACCATAATAGGTGACCATCTCATAGCCTTTGTCGTCGAGGATGAGCTGGAGGGAGGCCGCTTTTTGGATGCGGATCTCCTCTTCGCCGAAGTTTTCGATCTCAAGATAACGGCCAAAGATCGCGGAATTCTTATATGTGATGTAATGGAGATGGATCCTCGCGCCCATCTTTTCGTCCACAAAGGTGATGACGAGTTCTTCCTCGGCTTCGCGGGGATTGGGGTAATCCTTCATCTCCTTCGGTTTGCGAATCTCATCTTTCTCGTATACAAAGTCATATACGAAACCTTTCGAAGAAGCCAGAATGATCGAAGGATCTCCATAGTCTCCTTTATGCGGAGTTGAGAATTCTAAGGAGGCGGTGTCCAACGAGAATTCTTTGTCTTTCTTCTCGTCGTAGATGGTCGCGGTGCCGACCATGTTGTTCTTGCGAACGTATTTGGAAAGGTCCTCACCCTCCGGAAGCGGAGCGCCATAATACTCCATCGTGAGCTTGCCCAACTCATTGAGATGCAAGATCAAAGAACTCCCCGAATTGGTGAGAAGGAATTCGTTAGTTAATTTCTTAATCATGTTAAAGAAATATTACCATAGACGCGGTAAACTAAGAACATGAAACAGAACCTGAATTTCCAATGGTCCTTCTTAGAAGGATATTCCCCGTTATATCTTAAAGAGTTCCCGATTGGCGCGAGTAAAGTCGACCTTCCCCACACCGTCAAAGAAGTCCCCTTGAATTACTTCTCCGAAGCCTCCTACCAAGGCCTTTATTGCTACGAGAAGTATTTCGACATGGAGAACGATCTCCCCGTCAATTTCCTGGTCTTTGAAGGCGCGATGCTTAAGATCCACGTCTACCTCAATGGCGAGGACCTGGGCGAGCACGTTTCTGGCTTCATGCCCGTCAAACTCGACATAAGCAAATGCCTCAAGAAGAAAAAGAACCGCCTCTTGGTCGTCTTGGATTCCCGCGAAGACCCGAACGTCCCGCCTTTTGGCAAAGTCGTCGACTATCTGACCTTCGGCGGCATTTACCGCCCGGTTTATATCGAGTCTCACGCCGAGAGCTATCTCAAAGACATCTTGATCGAAGCTAACTCCGATGGCACCCTTCGCATCAAGCCGAAGATCGTCGGCAAAGAAAAGCCACATTACGCGCTTTATGACGCTTATCATCTCGTCGAGAACTTCGATGAGAACGAACATAAGGTCGCTTCGCCCATCACCCCTTGGGACAATAGCGACAAGCCGAAGCTTTACCGCCTCCTTGTCACCGTTGGCAAAGAAACCAGCGAATTCTTGGTTGGTTTCCGCGACGTCGAATGGAAGAAAGATGGCTTCTTTCTCAATGGCAAACCCCTCAAACTCCGTGGCTTGAACCGCCACCAGACTTTTGCTTATGTCGGCGCCGCGTTGCCTGCGAGCGCGCAGCGTGAAGATGCTAGGATTCTTAAGAAAGAGCTTGGCTGCAACGTCGTCCGCACCTCGCATTATGGCGATGACGAATCCTTCTTGGACGAATGCGACAAACTCGGCCTTCTCGTCATCAACGAAGTCCCGGGCTGGCAATACGTCGGCAAAAACAAGGAATGGCGCGATAACTTCTTCGATTTGACCAAGCGACTCGTCTTGAAGGAAAGGAACCATCCTTCTTTGATCGCCTATGGCCTCCGCATCGACGAGAGCGAGGACGACGAAGAGCTCAATAAGGGCGCCAACAAGATCCAAAAAGAGCTCGACCCAACCAGGAAGAGCCTTGGCGTCCGCAACTTCAAAGAATCGAAATGCTACGACGACATCTACGCCTATAACGATTTCTCCTGCTCCTCGTTGGAGCATGGCCTCGATGAGCCTTCCTCTTGGAAAGGCGCAGTTGGCTTGCCAAAGCTCGTCACCGAGCACAACGGCCACATGTTCCCGACCAAGTCCTTCGATCCGACGGACCGCAGGTTGGAGCACGCCCTCCGCCATCTCCGCGTCATGGATGACGCCTACAAATACGATGACCTTTGCGGCGCGATCGGCTGGTGCGCGTTTGACTACAACACCCACAAAGAATTCGGGAGCGACGACCACATTTGCTACCATGGCGTCTCTTCCATTCACCGCAACCCGAAACTTGCCGGTTACGCTTATGCCTCGCAAGGCGAGCGCGACGTCTTCCAAGTCTCTCGCCTTCTTCAGGTGGGCGACGTCGACGAATGCTTGCTCTCCAACGTCTATTGCTTCACCAACGCCGACTACGTCGATTTCTATTTGGGAAACGAGAAGATCGGCCGTTTCTATCCCGACAAAGAAGAATTCCCGCACCTCCCGCATCCGCCGATCAAAATCGACGATTTCATCGGGGACCGCTTCAACGAGAAGCTCTCGCCCAAAGACGCCGAGCGCATCAAAAAGGCCTTGAACCTCGCCGCGACCAAAGGCTTTAGCCGCATGAGTGCCAAAGAGAAATTCCCCGTCGCGTTGGTCGCCCTCAAAAACCATCTTTCCTTCAATGCCTTCGTGGCGATGTACAACAAATACATCCAGAACTGGGGGCAGCGTTCCGCGGTTTACGAATTCGTCGCTTACCGGGGTGGCGAGGAGATGGCGCGCAAGAAGATCGGCGCCTCCACCGAATTCCATTACGAGCTCCGCTCCATGCACGAGCACCTCAAAAACGAGGCAACCTATGACGTATCGCGCATCAAGATCTTCAAAGTCGATGAATACGGCACGCAGATGCCTTATACTTCCGACGTCTTGACCTTCGAGACCGAAGGCCCGATCGAAGTGATCGGTCCCAAGAGCGTCGCCCTCCAAGGCGGCGAGCATGCGGTCTATGTCCGCTCGCTTCCGACCAGCAAAGAAAGCGTCGCGACCTTAACCGTCAAAGGCGTCTCGGGCGTCGCGAAGATCAAACTGGTGGTCGAATGATGAAAAAACGTTTTCTCCTCTTTGTTCCTCTCCTTGCTTCTTTTGCGGGCGGCTGCGAGCAGCAAACCCCGAAGGACATCGTCCTTTTGTATACGACGGACGTCCACTGTGGGATCGATACCAACATCGGCTACTCCGGCATCGCTTCCTACCGCGATCAAATGATCCAAGAAGGGAACGACGTCTGTTTATTGGATGCGGGCGATTATCTCCAAGGCGCCTTCTCTGGCGTGGAGAAGCAAGGCGAATACATCGTCTCTCTCATGAACGAAGTCGGCTACGACGTCGTCACCATCGGGAACCATGAATTCGACTATGGGATGGATGTCTTGAGTGAGCGTCTTTCTTCGTTAAATAGCGAAATCGCCTGCGCCAATTTCCATTACGTCGGCAAGAAAAAGGACCAATTCACTTTCTTAAAGCCATACACGATCAAATCGCTCGGGGCGAAACGGATCGGCTTCGTCGGCTTAACCACGCCCTCCAGCATGGTGGAGAATAACCCAGCTTGTTTTTATGAGGATGGCGCCTTGGCCTATGACTTTGAAGCGAAGAGTAGCGAAGCCTTCTATCAATTCGCCCAAAAAAGCATCGACGATTGCAAAGCCGCCGGGGCGGACTATGTTTTCTTGTTGACCCACTTGGGAAGCGATGCTGCGGCATCGCCCTTTTCCTCTTTGGATGTGGTCGCCCATACAAACGGGGTTACGGCCGTCATGGATGGCCATTCGCATCTCGACCGCAACTGGATGGGCGCCGCCAATAAGGATGGTGCGATGATCCCGATCTGCGATAGCGGTTATCAGCTGAACGAATTCGGCAAGGTCACCATCACCACCAAAGGCGAAATCCAATACGACTTCATCTCCGCCTACGAAGGAAGAAACGAGAAAGTGAGTGCGAAGGTAAATGAGGTCAACCAAACCCTTGAAGAGGTTGCTTCCAAAGTCGTCGCCCATACGGACATCGCTTTAAGCACCGTTGATAAAGATACCGGTTTCCGATTGGCGAGAAACCGCGAGATCGGCTTGGCGGATCTGGATGCGGATGCCTATCGAATCTTGGGTGAAACCGACATCGGCTTGACCAATGGAGGCGGATTAAGGGCCAATCTCCCGGAAGGTGACGTCACCTATGGGACGATCCGCGACATCCATCCCTTTGGCAACTTTCTCCAAGCCATCAAAACCAAAGGCAGCAAGATCAGGGATTATCTGGAATTCACCACCCGCTTCACGGAGAAAGAGAGCCACGACGACAAAGGGCCCATCGGCGAGTTTGGCGGCTTCCCCTGCGTCTCTGGGTTGAAGTTTGAAATCGATACCAGCGTGCCCAATTCCGTCGAAACGACCACCAAAGGCGAATTCCTCAAGGTGAATGGGCCTAGACGCGTCAAGAACATCCTCGTCCTCCAGAAGGGCGAATACGTTCCTCTTGATGATCAAAAAGAATACACCATCTCCTCCAATAACTTCCTCTTCGCGGGCGGCGATGGGGTGAGCATGTTCAAGGACGATCCCAAGGTGGAGACCAAAGCCTTGACCGACTATCAGGTGTTGATCTCTTATATCGCCGATCACCTGCAGGGCAAGCTCAAAGAACAATACGCCGAACCACAGGGAAGAATTACGATTCTTTGATCGATGACCTTATGACGCGTGAAAGCGCGTCTTTTTTTGATGTTGATGATCGGAGAATAATGCCCTACCATTTTGCGCGATATCCCACAGGAAAGATATGGCAAAAGAAACCTCGACGTACATCGCGAAAGTCGATGCGAAAAAAAGGGTGACGCTTCGCGGAGCGCAATACGAATACTACAGCGTCAGCGAATTGGATAGTGGCGAAATCCTTCTTTCGCCACGAGTTCTTTCCTCGCCCTTTGCGGTAGCGAAGAAGAGCTTGGATAGCATGGATTCCTCAATGAAGAATTATCGAAAAGGCAAAGTTTCAAAGCCGATTAAGCTTTAAGATTTCTTTTAAAAAAAGACGCGGAGCAAAAAAAGACACGGTCGCCCGTGTCTTTGTTTTTGTGAAGGTTATTCGCCTTTCGCCTCTTCTTCTTTTTCAGCGGCGATGTGGCGTTCTTCGAGTTCTTTGACGATCTGCGCGTGGGTGTCTTCGTCCACTTTGTATTTGAAGTGGAGGAGGAGGAAGGCGCCGAGCATCGAAAGGCCGATGACGAGGATGGTGATGACACCATAGGTGACAAGCTGTCCCGGGGTGACCGCTTTCCAGGCATCAAAGATGGTCTGGTTACGGGTCGCTTCGGCAGCCGCGATGGTCGCGGCATCGCCCGCGGTGTTGGCGACGCGGTTGTAGACGCCTTCGGCATCGGAGACGGCGGCGAAGTAGCCAGAGACCCCAGCGATCGCGAAGATCAAATACTGGAAGCCGCGGAGAAGCGCGGAGCTGAGCTTGACGTCAAGCGGACGCCAGGCAAAGGCAACGGCCTCTTTGCGTTCGCCGAATTTCCATTCGTTGTAGTCGATCGCGTCCTGGAACATGACCAAGATGATCATGTAGATGAGACCTTGGGTGAAGAAGAACACGAGCGGGATGAGGTAATAGAGGAACATCGTTCCGCCTAAGGCCCAGCCTAAGCCAGCGCCCATATCGGAGATGAAGAGCTCGCCACTCTTGAGGGCGGAGGAGTAATCGTTATAAGCGATCGGATGCTCACCGAAGATCGGGAAGCAGAGCAAGAAGAAGGCGGCGTAAGCGACAAGGCCGACGATCGAGAAGATGGTGAGCATCTTCTGTTTGCTCATCTTCTTCGCAAGGACCGGGTAAAGAGCCTGCGCGGAGACGTTGCCGATGACGTAGACGACGGAGATCAAGGTCGCGGCAAGGCCACCCTGCCAAGAACCATAACCGAGGTTGAGGTAGAAGTAATAGAGGCCGATGCCGCCGGTCAAGACGCCCGCGGCAAGGTAATAGAGGAACATCGCGATGACGGTCCAAAGAAGCTGTTTGTTCTTCCAGACGATCTTGAAGAGGTCGAGGAAGTGGGTGTTTTCGGAGACTTCTTCCTGCTTGGCGTCGCGTTTCTTTTCTTTGCAGAAGAAGAAGACGGCGGCCTGGGAAACCAAGAAGAGGATGGAGATGATGATCGCGATGATGCCATACATCCTGCCCGCGGAAAGGCCCATCGAGACGAAGGCGGTCGGGAGAAGGAAGCAAGCGCCGGTCATGACGAAGCCGCCGATGGAGGCGCATAAGGTGACGCGGGAAGTAAGGGAGGCGCGCTCTCCTTCGTCGTTGGAAAGAGAAGGAAGCATCGACCAATAGCCGACGTCATTCATCGTGAAGAAGAGGTCCCAGAGGAAATAGAAGGCGATCATGCAGCCGACAAAGGCCCAGCCATCCGCCACTCCTTCAAGGCGAACCAAGAACATGAGAGCGACCGCGACGGCGTTACCGATCGCGCCGATTAAGATCCAGGGGCGGAACTTACCGGCCTTGAAATGGACTTTCTCGATGATGAAGCCCATGATCGGGTCGTTGATGCCATCCCAGATGAGGGCGATCATCATCGCGATGGTGATGATGCCATATTGGGAGGAATAGACATCCGGGTTGCTGCTTAAGACGCCGGTCGTCATCGCGTAGGTCAATAAGAAGGACCCGACGAGGGCGTAGCAGGCGTCGCGGAAGATGCCCGAGAAGGGATAAAGGAATTTGGTTAGGCGAGGGACTTTGTTGCCCTCGAAGGTGGTTTCCTTGCCCACCTTGTTTTCATTTCCAGCCATAGTAAAACATACCTCCAGGAAATAAAGTCAAAGTTATTCTAGTCGCTGGAAGCCCTTCCAACAACATTTTTTAAGCAAATTAACGAATTGTTCATTACCAACGGTTGTATACCTTCTCCGCAAAGCCGGGAATGTCGTTGAAGCTATATTGCTTTCCTTCGTAAAGGAAATAGCCCGAGAAGGTCCCGAATACCTGGTTTTGGTTGCTGCGGATCAAGAGGGCGTTGGTGTCGCTATGGCGGTTATAGACGGGATGGAACTCGATCTTGATGTCGCCCGAGTCGCTCCGGATCCGCCAAGGCGAAAGGAAATCATCGCCCCCATTGTCCAATAAGGGGATGTCGAAACGGACGTCATTCATCTTGAAGACCTTGTCGCCCACGAAGAACATGTTCTCGCTCGCTTTCGAGGTATCGCCAAAGCCATAGCCGAGGTTCCAGCCAAAGGGAAGGCCGTCGACTTCGCCGTTCGCGCTCGACCAATACCAGGTGTTTTTGTAGGTCCAAACACCCCTGCCCCAGTCCAAAACGCCATAAGAGGAGGCGAAGTCCAAGATCTCTTCGCCAAGCTTTGCGTAGCCATTGGCCTTTTGGTTGTTGATCTTCTGGTTGTAATAGAAATGGGCTTTCTTTGCGAACGGGGTCGCGATGACCATCGAGTTCTTCGAGGTCTCTTCGAGGGTGATGTCGAAATGAAGGTCCATTCCTTTGCCTCCAAATGCCTTCCAAAGGCCTTTTAAGCGGCGTTTGCCCCCTTCATGAAGGAAGGAGATGTCGATCCCCTTTTTCTTGTCCACAAAGGACAAATCGCCCTCTTTGGAGGTGGAGGGAAGAGAAAGCTTTCCTTTGGTGAACCACTTCATCACCGAAGAAGAGTTCTCTTTCGTCTTCTTCCCAAAGCGGAGGATGGTGCCGGAAATCAAAGCCATGTAGGAATTGTCGGCGATCGTGAGGGCGATCCCCTTCTCTTTGTCGCCAACGTAGTAATAATCCCATTCCTTGATGCGGAGAGAGCCCGCTTTGATGGCCTTGCGGTCGTATTCTTTGACGAGCGAGAAGGCGTAGCCTGCTTCGCAAAGATTGCCTTCTTCGTTCAAAAGAGGGCCGGCGCTTAAAAGATGCTGTTCCATGTTTTTTCTTCTTTCCTCCCAAATTATAGGATGGTCGGGCAAAAAGAAAACCGCGCCGAGGGGAAAAAGAAGTAAGGAAAGGAGGTTTCTCGGGCGGTTTTCGCCATCGGAGATGGCAATCGCATCCGTTAGGGGGTAACGGAGTAGGATTCTTTTATTTGTCGTCCCAGCTATGGATGGCCAAGATGCCTTCGACGGCGCCTTTGATGGTCGTCTCTTTCGAGAGGTGGCCATATTTGTCGACGTCGGCGGCGTCACGGATTTCGTGGGTGAGGCAGCAAGGCCCGCCGATGCAGCCGCCGGCGCAAGCCATGCCTTCTAAGAAATTGAAGTCATTCTTGCCCGCTTTGACCTGCATAAGGGCGGCGCGGATGTTGTCTAAGCCGGAGACGTTGAGGGTCTTGGGCGTGAAGCTCTCTTCAAGGCCATGCTCTTTGATGCCTTCTTTGACGGCGTCGGAGAGACCGCCGCTTCTCGCGAAGATGCGGCCGAAGTAAGAGGCGTTATCGAGCGGGGTCTCGGGGAGGGAGGCAAGGTCGATGCCTTTGGCGTCGATCATCGCCTGGAGTTCCTCGAAGGTGATGACGCAGTCGACGTAAGGGGCGCTGTCCTCGCGGAATTGCTCCATCTTCTTCGCGATGCAGGGACCGACGAAGCAGACCTTGGCTTTGGGATCGGTCTCCTTGATGTATTGGGCGATCCTCGCCATCGGGGAAAGGTTGTGGGAGATGTGATCCGCGAGTTCGGGGAAGGAGGTGCGGACGTAACGGACGAAGGCTGGGCAGCAAGAAGAGAGCAAGAAGCCTTTTTCGGCGAGCTCTTTCGATTCGGCGTAGGCGACGAGGTCGGCGCCCAAGGCCGCTTCGACGACATGATGGAAGCCAAGGCGCTCGATGCCGGTGATGACCTGGGTCAATTTGCAATAATGGAATTGGGAGGAGACGGAAGGCGCGACGACCATGTAGGCGTTGATCTTGCCTTCTTCGTTTTGCTTGCACATGTCGAGGCACTTCAGGATGTAGGATTTGTCCATGATCGCGCCGAAGGGGCAGGCGAAGGAGCAGGCGCCGCAGCGGGTGCACTTCTCTTCGTCGACGACCGAGATCCCTTCTTCGTTGGGCTTGATGGCGTGGATCTTGCAGGCGGTCTCGCACGGACGGACGTGCTTGATGATCGCGCCATATTGGCAAGCCTTCGAGCAAAGGCCGCACTTGATGCAGAGGTTAGGATCGATCTGGCAGCGGTGATCGGGGCCAAAGGAAATCGCGTTCCTCGGGCAGGCTTGCTGGCAGCGGTGCGCCAAACAGCCGCGGCACGCCGAAGTGACTTCCATCCCACCTAAGGGGCACTGGTCGCAGGCGGCCTGGATGACCTCGATGGTGTTGGGGTCTTTCTCGTTGCCGCCAAGGGCGAGCTGAACGCGCTCCGCGGCGATGGCCCTTTCCTTGTAGATGCAGCAACGCATCGTGGGTTTCGGGCCCGGGGAGATCTCTTTCGGGATGTTATTGATGTCTTTGGTCAAGGTGCCGTTCAAATAGCTTTCCGCGACCTTGCGGAGCACGCGGTATTTAAGGACCTGTACCTGAGTGTCGAAATTGCCTTTCATCGTTGTTCCTCCTTTAACGATTTAGAAGTAGGAAACACGGATGTGTTTTCCCATGAGTCGAAGTTGTTTGGCGAGCTCTTCCACGATCTGCATTTTGATCGAGATCGAGATGCCGAGTTTGGGGTCTTGGTGGGCGGGGTTGACCGCGCAGCCGACGTAGAAGTTGATGTCCGTGGCGTCTTGGAAGAGGGCCTTGGCCAATAACGAGGCGCCATCCTGACGGAAGCACCAGTCAAAGTATTTTAAATCTTTGTCGAGATAATCTTTAGCCAAAAGCACCACTTTATTCAAAGTGATCACCCCTTCCGTGACGAGATCCACCCCTTCGATCGTGCAGATCGGCGGGATCTCGGGGTCGAGGTAATCAAGTGGCGCCTCCAAGGGTTTACCAAGAAATTTGGATACCACTTTGGAAGTCGTGCCTCCGCTCACGAGGTGAGCGCCAGGAAGAGCGAAAAACTTCGATAGAACCGCCTGATCGTCGTCGGGATTGGTGGGCGGCCCGACCATGAGGTTGGCGGTTTTCCGCTCCCTGCGTTTTACGCAGGCGACCGTCGTATCGTCCCCCTCTTTGTGGTTATAGAGGGTGTCGCAATGCTCGATGATCGAGGAGGCCATGTTCGTCGCGGTGAGCTCGGGATAATATAGGCCCTTGGCATAAGAAATGATCTCGTCTCTCCCCCAGCCGAAGTTGAGGGTCTCCCCTACCCCCGCATAGACCGCGCCATCGCTCATGAAGAGGACTTGGTCATGGAGTTCGAGGCTTCCGGAGGTCGACATGATCTTTTTGCCTTCGATCTGGCTTTCCTGCCAAAGGAGCTGCTCGTATTTGCCAGCTCTTAGGAAGATGGGCTCGGGGTTATCGTAATTGAAGATCGTGAAGCGGAAATCGGGGGTGACGCGGATGACCGTGAAGGTCGAATAGGCGACGTTGCCACGGTGTTTCGAGGCGGGCAGGGTCTTGATGAGGCTTGTGACCGATTCTTCAATCGATAAGCCCCCGCCGATCATGTTGACGAGCATCGTCGCGGTCAAGGTCGAAAGGATGTTCGCGGTGACCCCGCTTCCTAATCCATCGGCCAATACGAAAGTAAGCGTGCCATCCGGATCCACCCGCTTCTCCACGTGGTCGCCGCAGAGCTCTTCGCCCACATGGTTAAAGGAGATGTTCCCGGTCTCGAGTTCGCTACGCAAGTCGATCATTTCTCCTCCTTATGGAGGGTCGACTGGAGTTTGCTTAAGGCGACTTTGGTCTCCGCGGTCGATTCGCCCAAAAGCTGGGCGATCTCCTGGACCGTGCGCATGTTCTTTTCGATGACTTCGGTGGTGACGCGCGCCATCTCGGCTTGCTGTTCCCTGATGACGCGGTTACGCTCCACCTTCTCGGTGACGTCGCGGTAAATCGCGATAAGCGCATGGAAGTTCTCGTCATAGACGACGTCGGCGATGAGGTTGACGTGATAACGGTCCTCGTCGACCGGCTTATGGAAGACGCGTTCGCCCGATAAGGCGAGGGCGTAAGGCGAAGGATCCAAGAATTCGTCGACCTTATGGCCGATCAGCTCGTTGCCGCGAGCATAGCCAAGGAGCTTGGCCATCGCGGGGTTGACGAGCTGGATGGAAAGCGACTCGTCGCAGACGATGATCTGGCGGTCGGTGTTGTTGACGACTTCATTGGAAAGCGAGGTCGCCTTCTCCATCAGGTAAGGCAAGCACATCTCAAGCGAGGCTTTGCCTTCTAAGACGGCGATCGCTTTGTCGCGGCAGGTGGCATAGCCGCACGAAGAGCAATTGAGCTCGTCCTTCTTGCTGTGCTTGCCGATCTTGTTGAGGATTTCCTCGATCTCCTGATCGCTATGGACCTTGCCTTTTTTGGCATAGGCGAAGAATTGGGTTTTGATTTCCTCGTGCTCGTAGGCCTTGGTGGCGAAGTCCTCCTTGCCCGCGTGCTTTTTGATGGTGAGGTAATTGGAGACGATGCGGCGGTTCTCCTCGGGGATGGCGGGGCCATTGATGCAAGCACCGACGCAGGAATTCATCTCAATGAAGGCTTTGTGGACTTTGCCCGAGAGGATGTCTTCAATCGCGGAGATCGCCTCTTCCATCCCGCCGACGGCGAGATAAGTATAGTCTTTGGCCTTGCGGTCCATCGTCATGAGCACGCCGCCTTCGGTCGGGAAAAGCCTGGCTCTGGAGGCTTCTAGATGCGCGGGGTTTTTGTCTTCTTTGACGCTGACCCCCGCTTCTTCTAGCCATTGCTTCAATTCCAAGAAGGTGAGGACGCAATCCACCTGCCCCGGATACATCTCGATCTCGTTTTTCTTCGAGATGCAAGGGCCCAAGAAAATGACTTTGGCGTTGGGGTGGCGCTTCTTGATGTCGAGTCCATGGGCGCGCATCGGGGACATGACGGGGGCCAAGTATTTGGCGGCGTCTGGATAATGCTTCTCGATCAAGAGGTTGATCGAATGGCAGCACGTCGAGATGATGACGTCTTGATCGCCTTTTTCTAGCATCTCGTCGTAGGCTTTCTTGACGATGGTCGCGCCGATCGCCGTCTCTTCGACGTCGGTGAAGCCAAGAGCAAGAAGGGCTTCTTTCATCGTCTCGAAGGAACATTCGGGGAACGAGGAGAGGAAAGAAGGCGCGATCGAGACGTAGACTTCTTCGTTTTCTTTGAGGATGGATTTGGCGAGGTCCAAATCGTTACGGATTTCTTTGCAATTCTGAGGGCAGATCAAAAAGCACTTGCCGCATAAGACGCATTCCTCGGCGATGATGGACGCTTGCCCATTCTCGAAGGAGATGGACTTCGTCGGGCAGTTGCGGATGCATTTGTAGCAGCTGCGGCAGTCGTTCTTTTTGCTCGTTAAGGCGTTCGACATGAAAAGGATCACGCCAACAAAGGCATGACCTCCTTTTCGAAAATGTCATGGAAGGTCTCTTTCGAGCAGCCGGGGATCACCTTGTCGTTGACTTGGATGGCGACGCCCGGATGGCTGCACTGGTTGAGGCAGAAGGCGGCTTTGAGTTCCACCTTATCGATCAAGTTGCGGGACTTGATCTCGTTTTTGAAGAGGTCGATGACCTCATAGGAGCCTTTAAGGTGGCAAGAGCTCCCCACGCAGACACGGATGGTAACCATAGAAGAAATCTCCTCAATGTAACTAAGCTTTTGCTTATTATAACAAACTAATCTTTCCGCGGTGGGCCTATTCGCGCTCGGTGTGAGGATAGCCCAAACCGCGCTTGGCCTCCTCTTTTAAGATGTTGGCGTTCAGCCGGTGGCTGAGCACGGCGAGGCTCGACGCCAAATTGACGTTTTCGATGACGACGTTTTTGGGGGCGACCAAGGAAGAGGGCGCGAAATTCCAGATGGCTTGGGCGCCGCTTTTGACGGCGAGGTCGCAAACCGCTTGGGCGCTGGAGGCTGGGACGCAAATCACGACGATCTTCGCGCCGAGCTCTTGGAGTTTGTTGGGGAGTTCGGAAAGCGGATGGACGGTCTTGCCGCCGATTGTGCCTCCGACTTTCTTCTCGTCGTTATCAAAACCCGCGACGATCTCTAGTCCCATCTCGTGGAAGGTCGGGTAGTTCAAGAGGGCGCCGCCAAGATGGCCGGTGCCGACCAAAACCGCTTTGAGGGCGTTGCGGTAGCCGAGGAAGGACTCGATGTCGCCGATCACCTGAAGGACGTTTCTCCCCTTCTTGGGTTTGCCGGGTTCGCTGGAGATGGCTTGGAGGTCTTTGCGGACCTGCTCTTGCGAATAGCCGAGGCGTTCGGCGATTTTGGGGGAGGAGGTCTCCACCACCCCCGCCATTTCAAGCTCTTTGAAATACTTGAGGTAGATGGGGTAGCGTTCCAGCTGGTTCTTCGAGAAACTGTCCATGGGAATCCCTTTCGATAACAAATTACTGACTAGCAATATATCACATCCCTTTTCAAGATGAAGTAAAAAATTACCGATATCGGCATGAAAATGCTTTCAAAAGGCGCTCGAAAAGAAAAACCAAGAGCATAAGCAAATGCCCAATTAAAAGAAAAGAAAGCAGGAAACACCCCAAATCCTTGGATCCGTCGTAAAAAGATTTTCCCGTTTCCGTCTTCTAAAAAAGGCTAGAGTGTCACTTCCTTCCCCAAAAAGAAAAAATATTCTTTTCAAAAAAGAAACGAGGAAAAATAATATCTTTCAGAAAGGAAACACAAAC